>JBJKPN010000028.1:0-8249 GCA_046706365.1 Candidatus Kryptoniota bacterium
TTGTTGCCGTTGAGCAAAGTGAGGTTCGGTACCCCGGATGTCCTGTACGACTTCTGCCCTTTCTTGTAATTAGCCGGCTGTCTCGCGAACGCGGTCGAGCCAACCATCAAGAGAGCAGCAAGAAGCATACATCCAAAGGTCCCTTTGGAAAACTTGCTACGAGATTTCATATCAGCAATCTCCTGAATTTTTAAACCTTCGTTTACTTGATTGGTCATTGAACCCATATGTCAGAACTCCAATCTCGCGCCTACTCTGATCTGGCGAGGCATTCCGAAGTTGTCGAATCCGTTGCCGGAGCGCTGGTTCTGTTCGTCCAATCCGTTGATGACGTTGTACAATGGGACGAACATCGGGCCTTCCGCCGCCACGATCGTCTGACTGAGCGACGGGGTGGTCAAGAAACCGTCGGCATAGCCGTTTCCAGTCCGGTAGTAGACGTTAATTACGTTCTGGGTGTTCAGGAGATTCTGTGCATACAAGTATATGTCAAGAGATGTTCCGCCGGGGAGGTCGAAATTCTTGTCCAACCTTGCGTCGAGCTGATATACCCACGGAGTGGTCGAACTGTTGACCGGTTCGACAGGCAACCTTCCGCGTGCGTCGCTGTTGACCAGGATGGCGCCCTGCCATGCCGCAGATTGACCTGCTCCGCCGGTGGCAAGGGTGTAAGGATGACCTGAATTGAACGTGAAGAGAAGATTCAATCCGAGCTGCTGCAGGATCGGTCCGCCGTCGTTCTTTCCGAAGCGGTAGTCGAGCATGATCGATCCGCGGTTTCCCTGATCATAATCCAGCGGGGTCACCATGGTTACTGGAATCCCGGCATCCGTTTCGAGTGCCAACGAACCGGTAGCGAACGAGTTTGTCCCTCTCGCATCCTGAAGCGTGTAATTCACTTCGGCCTCGAGTCTCTGAACTCTTCTCACGCGCAGCGTGAATTCCAGACCCATGATGGTCTCGAAATCGCCGTTGGTAAACATCGCGTAGTTTCCGGCCCGGGTTGTGGCAGAGTGCTGAATAATGATATCTGTCAACTGGCCCTGAACGTTCTTATAGAATGCAGTAGCATCGAATGCAGCAAAGTCGGTGAACTGCTGCGACAATCCGATCTCATACTGGGTGGTTCTGATCGGTCCGATGTTGTAAGCAGCGCCTCCACCCGTGAAATAGAAGTTCGCCTGGAAGATCTGCGCCGCGGCCGCAGGACCGATGTAAACCTGGTTCAGCTGCGGAGCCTGGACAAACTTGCCGTATTCCAGATGGAACACGGTTCTGTCGGTAACCGGGAATGAGAACCCTAAGCGGGGTTCAAGATATGTCAACACTCTGCTGGTCTTGTAGCCGAGCGAATCTGCCCCGACACCGTATGGATAAACCGAATAATTGGTGATATCGAATCCCGGGCTCGAAAGATTTGGGAAATCCCAACCATCCATAAAGATGTTATCGAGTCTCAAGCCGACATTTACAACGAGGTCGCTGAACTCGATCCTGTCCTGAATATATCCGGCTGCGAAATACGGGTGCTTCGGTGCGTCCGGTCCGCTTCCGTTGTAAACGTTACCGAACTCGTCATAACCGTAGTTGTTGATCGCGTTTGCGCGGAGCAGCTGTGCCAGCGAGCTGGCCGACCTGGCGGAATCCGGATTCTGTTCCAGCAAGTAGAAAGTTCCGGCGCCGACGTTGCCGTATGAACGTACCGTCCAATACTGGTACGATCCGCCGATCTTTATCTCATGATTTCCTATCTGGGAGGTCAGGTTGACCGAACCGCCGAGATACCCGTTGTGATTCTTGCCGAAACCGGATAGGTTGGTGCCCGGTCTTACGAACGGGAAGCCTGAGAAGTCGTATGCAGCCGGTCCGGTTGTCAGCGACCTGTATGTCCAACCGTGTGCCGCGGCATCGACGCTGTCGCCGTAAGCGAGCACGTTGGTTCCGTAGTTGGGATCGGTGGACATATCCCTGTAATCCAGGTAATCCAGATTCAACTCGAAGAAGGTGTTCGCAGACAGGAAATAGCTGATCTTTCCACTTAGCAGCGTATTCTGCGACTGGAACAAACCGGTTTCTGCGAGATCATAAATATCGAAAATGGTTGAATTGTTCGACTGCGCATTAGACGTAAAAGCTCCTGCGATCCTTATTTGCAGCGGCATATAGTCGAGCAAAAGGGTACCATTCAGGCTGTATCTGTTATTCAGCCCTTTGGGAAGATTTCCCGACGGCCAGGATACCAATGCGGAATCTCCTTTGTTGCCGCCGTTCGCGCCCGTATCCTTAAGGTACCCGAAGTTTGCTCCGGACCAGAAAAGCGGCCCGCCTGCGTAGTTGTCAGCCTGATAATTGTTTTCGCCCGCGAGAAAGAGTTTCACGTGATCTGAAAAGAGCGGGCCCCCGAGCGTGGCGACATAGTCCGAATAACCATACGAATATGTGTCAGCGAATTTCTTTCCCGGATAATTGCCGAAATTGTCGGTTTCTCCCTGGAGAGTGAAATCCCATTTCGAACCGCCGGTTTTGAAAGTCTGTTGTATAAATCCGCTGTTTGCACCGCCGTATTCGGCACCATATCCGCCCTCCTGCACGCTTACTTCCTGAAGAGCTTCTGGTATGGTGGTGATGAAGTTGCCCGATCCGATAATGTTGGTGGTATTCGCACCTTCAATCTGGTAGCCGACTTCATCCGACCTGCTGCCGCGCATGTAGACGGCGCCGTTTTGCAGCACGACTCCGGGCTGCAAGCTGAAATACGCCTGAACTCCTCTTACTGGGAGTTTCTGGATTTGTGACGCGGTTGTTATCTCGACGGCATGCGTCGCGGTCTTTTCGATCAGCGGTCTCTGCGCGATAATCTCGACCGTCGGCGCTTTCACCGCGGTGCTTGCCAGCTTGATGTCCATATCCCTGGTGAGTCCGGAGAGGACAGTGACACCTTTTATAGTAAGCGCATTATAGCCGATATAAGTCGCCTTTATCGTGTAAGTGCCCGCCGGGACATTCATTATAACATAATTACCATTTACGTCGCTCGATGCGCCAAGAGTCGTCCCCTGGAGAAACACAGTAGCTCCGACCAGAGGCTCATTCGTCTGGCTGTCAGTCACTTTGCCTAAAATTCTACCGTACTGCGCATATGACATGACGGGAATCGCGACTATAAAGAGCAAACCTATAGCAAATCTTTTTAACATCGCCATCCTCCTTTAGTTTTCCGGTACAAGTAGCCAGTGGATATTCGCACTGTTGCCATACACTACAACCGCATACCTGCCGTATCCCTGCAAGCCACTCAAAGCTGTCTTGGGTATCAACGGAGTTCCACCCGTCGTGTCGGCGTTTGTAGCAAACACATCGTAGCTGGGACTTCCAGCCACGACCTTCATGTAATTCGTATACTGTTCAAAGGTAAGACCTGTCGCGCCCAACGTGTCGGCGAGCGTAAAGTCCATCCCTCCGGAAAGTTCAGATCCCTGGTCGCTCGAAAGGTTGAAGAATCTCACTAAGGCCGTGTCTTTAACTCCCTGGGAAGCGAAAGTGTAGCTCTGCCCCGCCAGAAGATAAGTCCTTGCGGCATCGCCGTTTGCGGGATCGAATACGCTAAAGCAGGTATACTGGTACATCGAGGCAAATCCTTGACGAAGAGTATCACTTACTGATCCGTAGACAAACTTCATCCTTCTGGACCCAGATGGCAGCGAGTCGATACCTGTGTAGTGACCGTAATCAACGGCACCAACCGAAGTTCCGTCATAACTTACCACCATTTGGGTGCCTGTGTTCGCCAAGTCAACGAAGACCACCCTGGATTCATAATTAGTGGGCGGCACATTTGCTTGATCAACATTCAAACACCCGGATATGCTCACGACCAGACCAACCAACAAAAGACCGGTCAGCCCGATACTAGCGGTGTGTTTCATATTACCTCCTTGAGTGTGAAGTTTTCCCGACCTAAAGTGGCCGGACGCGTAATTGGAAAAATAAAAGGAAAGCTTTAGCAATCTTCAGATAACCCCCCATATTGATTGAGAAACCAATGCCGGGTCAATTGTCGAGACTAAACCAATTAGCATATATCCTCGCTCGTATTTTTGAAAATAGTACCAACCTCTTGCGATACAACCAGTTAATTGTACCGGACCAAAAGTATGTATAAGCTACAAGCTATATGAATCGGCGGTTGTGGGCGTACCACAATGACGGAGTAACGATTTCTCTTTTGAGGATTGGAGCGGCGTCTTTGAAATTTCCACAAGAGCCACACCGCTGCAGGTCGCATGATATTGATTGGATTCTCGAGGGGAAAACGCGTATATCGGGAGGGATCCGACGGTCGTCGGACAACAGGTTGGAACTCGCAAATGTCCTTCTCCAGCGCGTCTCATTGGTCGAGACTCCGGGCTAAAACCGGCGGTTAATTACCGCAAGTTCGAAGAGAGATCCCCGGATTTTCTCACTGAATCCGTGGTAGCCAACAAACAATATAATGGTCCTCCTCTAAGTTCAGAAAAGGTAATGATCTATATCTTTCCGTCACTACAACTAAACATAGGCAAGGAGGGACATCCAGAGCGGCTTCGTCAAGAGTGTTCGACGAAGATAGTCCCGTTTTTTCCACAGCTCCATCGCCAGCATAATTTTCGTTGAAATATAATCTGCCTTATTAGCTTTGTCAAGTGCAATTCATTGAGTGAAGGGTTTTTTCAGAGGAGAATTCTGATGAATCGAACCTGACCTGAATCTTATTATCGTGAACCTGCCCAGAAGATTGCCAGATGCGACAAGGTCCCCCGCCGGCGTCCGCACCTAATGACCAAGCATATCTGTTAAAATCGAGTAGGCTCCATCATCAATCGCCAGAAACCCAGGATATAAATTGAGGGCACAATAGATCACCCTGCCATGGCCTTCGAATACATCGACGACTAGCGGGAGGCCGCTTTGAGATGCGATAACCACCTCTGATTTGTCGGGATCAAAACCGACGACTCGACCGAACGAGACCGGAAAGCCTTTCATCCCGTAATCAAAGGAGGGCATCCGATTGGGAGTTCCGGAAATCTTTGTGGTTGAGTCGACCACTATCTTCCCTGCCGCAGGGGTAATGGGTGAAAACTCGAAACCAGCTTTGCTTCCGGGATAAAGGAATCGAAGGTCCACTCCGTACTGCGGCAGGACGATCAGTCTTCCACCCGCGTCGATCCATTGCTTCAGCCTCTCCAGCCGATCCCCCGATTGTGGGAGCATCCCCGCGGAGTACCGATCAGCCACTATTGTCGAATAGCCCGATAAAATCCGGGGCGAAAAATCGCTCGTGTCAATATAGGTTATGCTGACCCCCAGTCTGGCGATGGCGGTCTTCACAGGACTATCCACGATTCCCGAGAGGATGCCGATCTTCCTGCCAGCTTCAAGACTATGGTCAAAGGGATGTACGATGAAACTTCCGATGGGCTCACCCCTCGAGGCCAGTATATCCACCTTGTGTGGGGCTGTCAGAATCGTGTCCTTCCACACGAGAGGAAGCGTATCGGTTATGACATAATTCTTGCCCGGCATCTCAACCTTCATCCGTCGTGACGAGACAACCGGGTCATTTATAAAAAACTCCCCCCCCGATTTGTCCCGGACATTGCTTTTAAACCGGAGTACTATCGATGTATCCCGAAGGAATGCCACATGCGGCGTGAGAATCTCGACGGAGCGATACGGGGAGATGGTCAGGGGGACGCTTCCGCGCCATGTAAAATCGCTGTCCGGGTTCAGGCCATGGTGCACGACGATGAAGTTGAAGGGAGTCCTCACCTGCAACGCGCCGAATCCTCCGGGGGTCTCGGGTGAATTCAGGGGTATCGATTGCGGTGAAATTACTCTGAGCTCCGAACTGTCCTTCCAGTCGTAAAACTCCTTCTGAGCTTCATTGACGATCCACTCCTTCCGGACGACTCCCGGGAACAAGAGCTGCGTCTTTCCTTTATCGAATGCCTGATCGAGTGCGCCCATTTTCAGGAAGAACAATTGAATCTGCGCAACGACGGTGTCGCTGACGCTATATGGTATTTTCACCCCAAGGATGGAACAGCGGAGCCTTTCAAGCCCCAGCTTCCATGACGTCAGGACGCGCAGGTCACGCGGGTTCAGTGAATGGGCATTTCGATATATGAATTCATCGACCCTTGCAATCGACGCATGAAGACTGTCAAGCCGGCCTTTTTCATCACTGCTCTCCGCCGCCCTCGCTGCGCTCCGGATCACAGGCAATACTCCCCTCAACTTTCGGCCAATTCCTATTTTGTCGACGCCCAGATAGAGCGCGGACAATGTAGCCTCGACGCCGTGAGAAGAAGCCTTCCCTGGAAACCGAGCCGGGTTCCTAAAGACCGGGTAAACCTGGACATAGCCATGTGGCCCGGATGGGTGCCACAAGCGGATTTGAAATCTCAAGCTCTTGTAGAATGTTTCCGCCTCCCGCGCTATGGTCACATAACTCTTCGACCAAACCCGGCTTTCTTGTAGGACAGGAATCTCCAGCCCGCGTTCACCGAATTCGTTCCGAACAAACAGTCGCTTCACCATCCACCGACCCGAGTCTTCTTCAGCCTTCATGACCTCGGTAATCCGATTTTTTATGTATTTGATCCCTGCCATCCCCTCTTCTTCCGATATTCTCCCGATATCGAGCATGATAATGTCCGGTTCTGTCCGGGAGATAACGCTGTCAAGACGGCTGTCGAATGTCTCGGCAAATTCGGCCGACGGAGTGAAAGACACGCCGGAGGCGGGAAATTCGTTGGCGGGGACATTCAGAAAAAAAGACTCCACTCCAAGGTATGAGAGAGCATGATATGCTTCTTCTTTCCTTCTCGAGGCAAGGAGGTAGAACGTTTCACCGTTGAGGTCGCTCGGTAAATCCTCGCCGTTGCTTATGTAGACGACAGCGACCCTGACGCCTGCAGCGACTCTCAGATATGCTATTGTGGGAAGATCCTCAAGTCCTGGGGCCGCTGCAATAACGAGGCATACTCCCGGATTTTGCAGGCTCAGAACATTCTGAGCAACTGCCTGCGTGCCCGTTTCCGGAAAATAGGGTGATACCTGAGCCCACACCTTTGGCCCCGTGAATAAAGGCAGCAGCACAAGGAATCTCAGAATTAGTTTTTTCATGACGGAATGCATCTCCCGAAGACTAATGAATTTGCCCTAAGATGGCGCGAATGACTGAAGCGCAGCCTGAATTCATTTCCCTGACACAAGCTTCCTGATAATAGCTGTCCTGCTTCAAATTTCCCAGCCCAACGACAGGTTGAACATCAGAGGAAGCTGATAGACAACCTCGCCGCTGACGTTATTGATGTAGAAGACGTTCCTCTTGTTGAGGAGGTTAATGATTGATCCCTGCAGATTGAAGTGCGCCCAATCGACATCTAAATCATACGTCGCACTGAGATCGAGACTTTCATAGCCGGGAAGTCGGGCAGAGTTCAGACTTCCAAAGAGAGCCTGACTGAACAAAGCTTCAGAAGTATAGGAAGGGAGGTTAACGGGATCGGACTGAATAAGTCCGAAGTAGCCCTCTATGGGAGTGTACGGAAGTCCGCTGGCCATCTTGAGCCGTCCCCTGACCCAGAGACCTTTGACGGGCCGGAATCCGGAGGAGAGATTGATTTGATTTCGGAGGTCGTAGCGCGGGTAATATTTCAGGCCGGCAAATGTTCGGGTAGTGTTGCCGTACGAATATCCCAGGACGAAGTAGAGAGCCGGGCCGGCATCGTACCTCGCGCTGACATCGATGCCGTACGCCTTCCCTTTCCCGAATATGAAATCGTTCTCACGTGCGTAGACTTTGTTGAGGTTGACCGCCACGAGATTGCCGAGGTCCTTGTAATACGCTTCAAGTTTTATCGAGGCAAGGTTGCTCGGCTCCAGCTCGAGTCCCAGGATGTACTGCGACGAGCTCTCATCTGGCGCGTCGGTCGGAACCGGCGCGAGAATATCGAACGGGGTGAAGACAAGATTCTCGTCGTTGAGATTCATGAGTCGCTGATGGTAAATGCCGTAGTTGGCGTACACGGTGAGCGGCTCCGCGAACTTGTAAGAGAGAGTTAGCCTCGGTTCCGCCAGATACCCGCCGTGAGTACCCATGAATCCCTGAAAGGTTCTCTGGAGGTCGGCGCGCAAACCCGCCTCAAAGGAAAATCTGCCCTGCGGCTTGAAACTGTATTTTACCCACATCTGCGGCTCCA
>JBJKPN010000029.1:0-35588 GCA_046706365.1 Candidatus Kryptoniota bacterium
TCGCGGAAAGCAGAACTGCCATGCCGGTCTTATCGGCAAGATTAAGCATCGTTCCGAGATAGCTCTGGTCTACTTCCGAGGAGCTGTCGGTGTTGCATATCTTCGATTCGTAATAGACTTTTTTTCCCGTGATGATGGCGTGTACGACCAGGAAGTTTGCACCGAAACCCTGAATCTGTTTGATGTAATTGTTCATGTCCGCCCCGGGGTCCTTCGGATTGAACACGCCGATGATGCAGAAGTCGCCGATAACCTTCTTGTAAAGAAACGTCGCCTTGCCTATCGCGTCGGAGCCGTCGCTCTCTTTCACAGTTGCCTGTACTGCGTACAGTCCTTCGGGGTCACCCTTTCTCACAACATGGCTCGCGACATATACGCCCGAACCGGCCTGACGGATGTTCAGCGGAAACACGCCTTTATCCGGTACGAGAATAACTGCGTGCGGCATCCCTGCATCGTGGGTCTCGATCGTAATGCTCACCGTGTCGCCGGCATTCACACGCTTGGGATTCGCGGAGATGCTGATAGTCTGCGCGCAAGCATACGCGGCGGACAAGAGCATGATTGATAATAGGGCGCTTATTGAGAGCAGCCGCATTCTCAGGAGAGAGCCGCTCAATGAGTTCTCATTGTGTCGAACATCGAATCTGCTCCGGGTCATTCAAATCCTCCGCTGTCGATTTTTGTTATTTCCGTGATGAGGTAATTCAACAGGAAATATAACCACTTTTGCCAAATAGGCTAACTGTTGTCGACACACCGCAACTAATGAGGAAGAAATAAACAATACCCCTCTTAAGCACTTGGGAAGTCGTTTACAGAGACGGATTCAGACTGCGCAGGACATGAGCGACATCCATCAGCGCGTGGGTGGCACCCACCGACGCGCAGAAGGCGCGGATAGGCCCGTCCATCCGGTCGACGAGTTCCCTGCAGATCGGTTCGCAGCCCTTCATCGCGTCCGTATTGTGAATCTGGTTCGTAAAATAACTCGGCTCCGATTGTGCAATTCCATCGTCCACTGCCAGACACCCTCAGGCTGAGCATTGACAGGAAAAATTTGCTATCTTTCGACAAGAGCCCGACGCGGCATCCATCCGGGTCGGAGCGTTTCACCGGGCAGCGAAGGGAGCGGTTTGAGTCGAACAATCATGGACTTTTAGTTACCGGCCGGCGCGTCATCTGAGACAGTGGGCCCGTGTCTTACATTTCCCCCGGAAGGCGGGGGAAGCCGGTGTTCCGGTTGCAAGAACAGTAGACTATCATCGCTTTGTGACTTGCACGCGAAGAAAATATTCTGTAAAACTCTGACTGAATAAACGAATATGAGCCATGGAAATTCAACAGCCAACCGCGTGTCACATTCGGAATCGTCCTTAGCCGCATCGGTATAAGAGAAACAGGTAATAAATAATCGAATGTATCATTATTGCGCTTCGGCCTGACTACAATGAAAACCACCCTGCAATCGGCAAGGCGTTCAAAGGACCCAATCGAAAGGATGGTCAGATTCGGTTATGGGTTTGCCGCCTCGCTCGCAATCATCGTCCTTTCAATCGGACTGATCAAAGGACCGGTACCTCAGAGAGAGAGCTATTTTTCGTTCTATGCCGAATCGTTCTTCCGGGAATTCGACGGCTGGACTATTTACGCGGCCGCCATTCTTAGCCTTGGGGCGGCGGCATACTCTCTCAGGAGACGATACATGAATGCGGAGCGAGAGGCCGATTTAATCGACAAATCTCTTTTCACGCTCCTGAGGGAGCGGGCCGACATGTGGCTGAGAAAATCCTACGAGACGCTGAGGATGGTTCTTCCCATAGTCCTGAATTTGTTTCTCTTATCTTACGTAGTCGGATACGTAAACGCGATCAATCAACACAGGCTCATCGACGCCAGACTGGCAGAGCTGGGATATTCACTTACCGGCACCTATCCATTCCTCAGCCTCGAAATGATAAGGTTCCCGGGATGGTTGATTAAGGCCGTTGAGCTGTCGTTTCTCAACCTTCCCTTTCTTCTGGTGATATCCGCACTTCTTGCCTTTTTCAGTAACAAGAAGATATTTTCGAAATATGTAGTCGCGTTCTTTCTGACTTTTGCAATTATGACCCCTGTGTGGCTTCTCGTGCCGGCTATGAGCCCGCAGGACAGGTTCATCGACAATGTGTATCATCTCAAAGATCCTCCGGCCATTACTTCGGCTCTCGAGAAGTACAGGCCGGTTCCTCAGGTCGAGAGTTTCCTCAAGCATATGAGGAAATCGAAACTAGGGCTTGAGGTGATGCCCACAACGACCTTCCCGAGCTCTCATGCCGCATGGGCAACGCTCGCTGCAATTTATCTCATCGAAATCAGTCCGCTTGCCGCTGCACTCATCGGACCCTTCCTTATTCTCTCGACGCTGGGGACTTTCTACCTTGCACAGCACTACGTAGTTGATACGCTTGCGGGGATCATTATCGGAGCGATGGCTGCCGCCGCCGCTTCAGTTTTCTTCGGGGAGAAGCGACTCGACGTTTCAATCTTGAGCCGCATCCGGCGCCGCGGAGGAGAGGAGTAGTTTCCTGCGTCGGCGATTGTTGTCGGCGGGCGCCGAATTCTTCCGAAGTGAGACCGGCAGTCTGCCTGAGTTCTTTTCTCGCAATTAATCCCAAAATAAAAAAGGGCGCCTCGCGGCGCCCCGTTTGGATGCTGAAGAGAGTTACACAAGCAACTTGAATCTGTTGAGCGCTTTGACGTAGTTCGCTCGTTCGAAGGCAGCAGGATCAGCCACCGACTTCTGGCTCATGCTGCCTTTCATCTGTTCGATGGATTCGTATTCATGATCTTCCATCCACTTCTTCAGATCGGCCAGGACTTTCCTGAGATGGGCCGGGCCGTGACTCAACAGGGCCGAGCACATCATCGTCACATCTGCACCTGCCATAACGAGCTTCAGGACATCCTCGGCCGTATGTATCCCGCTCGAGGCTGCGAGGCTCGCCTTCAATCTGCCGTAAAATATAGCCACCCATCTCATCGGCAATCTATTGGCGCTCGAGTCGCTCAACAGCACACCCGGATCGATTTCGAGTTTTTCAAGGTCGATATCGGGCTGATAGAAACGGTTGAACATCACAAGTCCGTCAGCGCCGGCGTCGACCATCTTCGCCGCAATGTTTGCGAAGGAGCTGAAGTACGGGCTGAGCTTCGCCGCTATCGGAATCTTAACTGCTTCTCTGACGGCTGCCATGACTTCAACATACCGGTCTTCGACCGCTGCCGAGGTGAGCCTGGAATCTGTCGGTATGTAGTAGACGTTCAGCTCTATCGCATCGGCGCCGGCATCCTCGAAGTATTTCGCGTACTTGATCCATCCGCCGGGAGTTATCCCGTTTAGGCTGGGGATTACCGGTATGCCCAGAGATGCCTTTGCCTTTCTCAGAAGATCAAGATACTGGTCCGGCTCGAGATTGTACTCCTCGGCCCTCGGCAGGTACGTCAGCGCTTCAGCGAACCCTTCAGTGCCGTAGTGCAGATAATGGTCGAGCTCGGCACTCTCATGCGCGATCTCTTCCTCGAACAAAGAATACATAACGATCGCAGAAGCGCCTGAATCTTCAAGGCGCTTCATGTTGTCGAGATTCTTCGACAGCGGACTGGCCGAAGGGACGATCGGGTTTTTAAGATCTATTCCTAAGTACTTCGTTCTCAAATCCATGTCTTCACTCTCATTTTCATTTTAATCAAACTCCCTTCTCAGTTTGCCTGTGCGGGCATCGTGGAGGGTGCGTTCTTGCCGCCATCGGCTCCGTTGCCGTCTTTGTGAGGTTCGTATTCCTTGGCGAGCTGTTCGTACATTTTCCATCTCTCGTTTACATCTTCCTGGGCAAGTTCCATCAGGAATTTGACCCGATCGGGATGTGTCTTCTTGAGCATATTGAAACGTGTTTCCAGCGTGGTGAAGTCGCCGACGGAACCCTTGGGTGCTTTCGAATCGAGTTTGAAGGGATTCCTGGAGTCGTGCTGCAGCCTCGGGTCAAAGCGGAAGAGCGGCCAGTAGCCTGTCTCGACAGCCACCTTCTGGTGCTGTGCTCCGAGCGACATATCGATTCCGTGCTCGATACAGTGAGCGTATGCTATGATGATCGAGGGACCGTCATAGGACTCGGCTTCGAGGAATGCACGTACCGTCTGTGCATCGTTGGCGCCCATCGCCACTCGGGCGACGTAAACGTTCCCGTACATCAACGCCATGAGGGACAGGTCTTTCTTTCGCATCGGTTTTCCCGCAGCCGCGAATTTGGCGACCGCCGCGCGCGGCGTCGATTTGGACATCTGTCCGCCGGTATTCGAATAAACCTCCGTATCGAGAACGAGTATGTTCACGTTCCGGCCGGAAGCGATGACATGGTCGAGACCGCCGTAACCGATGTCGTACGCCCAGCCGTCTCCGCCGACTATCCACACGCTCTTCTTAACAAGATTGTCTGCAACATTAAGCAGGCTCTTGGCCTCCGGGGATTTGTCGCCGGACAGCTTCTCTTTAAGGGCTTCCACCCGCTGGCGCTGCTCGTATATGCCGGCTTCGCCCGACTGGTCAGCTTCAAGAAGCTCTTTCGCAAGCTGGTCGCCGATACGGCCGGAAAGCTTCTGCACCAGCTCCCTTGCAATCTCCGTCTGTTTGTCGATGGCGAGCCTCATTCCGAATCCGAATTCGGCATTGTCCTCGAACAGAGAATTGGACCAGGCCGGTCCTCTTCCGTCGCTGTTAACGGTATAAGGCGCAGTGGGAAGGTTACCGCCGTAGATCGACGAGCACCCGGTGGCATTCGCGATTACTGTCCGGTCTCCGAACAGCTGGGTAACCAGCTTGACGTAAGGAGTTTCTCCACACCCGGAACAGGCGCCGGAATACTCGAAGAGAGGCTGCAGGAACTGGGAATCCTTTACGTTATCCAGCTTTATAGTCCTGCGATCGACCTCGGGAATGTTGAGGAAGAAGTCGTAATTGACTCTTTCCGCCTCTCTCAGCGGCGGCTGCGGCTTCATATTGATTGCCTTGACCTTGGCCTCTTTCTTGCTCTTGGCCGGACAGAACTCTACGCAAAGTCCGCATCCCGTACAATCTTCGGGCGCAACCTGCAGCGAGTACTTCATTCCTTTATGTTCTGCGCTCTTGAAATCCATCGACTTGAATGTGGGAGGCGCGTCCGTCAATCCTACCGGATCAAAAACCTTAACGCGTATGCTGGCGTGCGGGCAGATGATCACACACTTGTTGCACTGTATGCAGATATCCTCTTCCCAGACCGGAATTTCGAGCGCGATGTTCCGCTTCTCCCACTGGGACGTCGCAGTCGGGAAAGTGCCGTCTATCGGCATTGCACTCACGGGAAGCGTATCCCCCTTCCCTTCGATCATTCGCGCCGTGACCTTTTTGACGTACTCAGGTGCACGATCTGAAACGATGGGCGGCATCTCGAGTTCGCTCGAAACCTTGCCAGGTACCTTCACCTCGGACAGATTCGCCAGGGTCTGGTCGACCGCCTGGAAATTCTGCTGGACGACCTGGTCTCCCTTTTTACCGTACGTCTTCTTGATGGATTTCTTTATTTGCTCGATGGCTTGTTCGCGCGGAAGGACTCCCGAAATCGCGAAGAAGCAGGTCTGCATAATCGTATTGATTCTGCTTCCCATATTGGTCTGGCGGGCCACCTTGTATGCATCAATCACATAGAATTTCAGCTTCTTGTCGATTATCTGCTTTTGTATCAGCCTCGGGAGTTTATCCCAAACCTTGTCGGGCCCGTAGATGCTGTTCAGCAGGAATACTCCCCCGGGAGCTGCCTTCTCGAGGACGTCGAACTTTTCTACAAAGAACCACTGGTGGCAGCCGACGAAATTTGCCTGGTTGATGAGATAGGTAGAGTGAATCGGCTTCGGTCCGAACCTCAGGTGCGATACGGTCTGAGAACCGGACTTCTTGGAATCATATACAAAGTATCCCTGTGCGTAAAAGTCGGTCTCGCCGCCGATGATCTTGATCGAGTTCTTGTTGGCGCCCACCGTTCCGTCCGCGCCGAGTCCGTAAAACATTGCGCGGAAGACTTCCGGAGGCTCTATGTCGAACGACGCATCGTAGTCGAGACTCGTATGTGTGACGTCGTCGACTATGCCGACGGTGAAATGGTTCTTGGGATTCGATTTCTTCATCTCATCGAATACCGACTTCACCATTGCCGGCGTGAATTCCTTTGAAGAAAGTCCGTACCTCCCTCCGATGACTCTCGGTTCCGATGGGAGTGACAGTTTGCCGGTTGCTTTGGCTTCGGCAAGGGCGGCGACCACGTCTATGTATAGCGGCTCACCCGTTGCTCCCGGCTCTTTGGTCCTGTCGAGCACAGCGATGTTCTTCGTGGTTTTGGGAAGCGACGCTACGAAGGCGTTGATGGAGAAAGGCCTGTACAACCTCACTTTGATGACGCCGACTTTTTCGCCCTTCGATGCAAGGTACTCGGCAGTCTCGTGTGCCGTTTCGGCCCCGGACCCCATCAGTATGATCACATTCTCTGCGTCCGGTGCCCCGACATACTGGAATAACTTGTACTCGCGCCCTGTCGCCCTTGCGAATTTGTCCATCACTGCCTGGACAATTTCCGGGCAGGCTTCATAATATTTATTGACAGTCTCCCGACCCTGGAAATATACATCGGGATTTTGTGCGGAGCCTCGAAGGACGGGATGATCCGGCGACAATGCCCGCTGGCGGTGTTTGATGATGAGTTCGTCGTCCATCACCGCACGCATCTCGTTGTCGGTCAGTTGGCGGATCTTGAGTACCTCGTGTGAAGTTCTGAAGCCGTCGAAGAAATGGAGAAACGGGACGCGCGATCCGAGCGTCGCCGCCTGAGTGATGAGTGCAAAGTCGTTGACTTCCTGAACCGAGTTTGACGCCATCATTGCAAATCCGGTCGACCTGGTTGCCATCACGTCGCTGTGATCTCCGAAAATAGACAATGCCTGGGCTGCGATTGAGCGCGCTGCGATATGAAATACCGTCGGGGTCAGCTCACCGGCAATCTTGAACATGTTCGGTATCATAAGGAGTAAACCTTGCGACGCCGTGAAGGTAGTCGTCAGCGCACCGGCCTGAAGCGATCCGTGCACGGCTCCGGATGCCCCTCCCTCACTCTGCATCTCCACTACCTGCGGGATCGTTCCCCACAAATTCGGTCTCGACTGAGCCGACCACTCGTCGGACCACTCGCCCATCGGCGAGGATGGTGTGATTGGATAAATCGCTATTACTTCGTTGAGTTTATGTGCGACATAGGCGGCAGCTTCGTTCCCGTCTATTGTCGCGAAACTTACAGAGGAGTCCGACTGTTTGTCGGTCTTCTCAGATGTATTCTCTTCAGCCATTTCTGTTCCTTTTCTTCAAAGTTGATTGAAACTGGACACCGCGAAATTAGTGCAATTCGAGTGCCGCAAAAAGGCGGCTAATATCCTTTGTATTCAGCGAGTTATGCCGTTTTCAAGTATGGAATTTCCCTTGCGGTGGTAATCTGCCCCAGACATATTAGCACGTCGGCACATTGACCTGGCTGCAATTTTGGAGGGAAATCATGAGGGTTTTCCCCGGAACATTTCGGCAAATCTGAAGCGAGCGCGGAACCACCGAATTGAGGTTGACAAGGCAAGACACTAAAGCAGAGTGATATGATAAAAAAAAAACGGCAGCCGAAGCTGCCGCTTTTTTTCACTCATGTGATGAGCAAATTAGAAGTTGTATCTCACGCCGAGCTGCATCTGCCAGCGGGAGTAGAACTGATCGGGTGACCAGGGATGTCCGTTCTTTGGCAGTGCGAGGCTGAATGTCGGCTGGTTTGCCGCATTCATTCCTTCGTAGTTCAGCAGCGTGTACGTGCCATACGGAACCGCTTCAACCCATCCCCAGTTGTGATTCAGGAGATTCAGGACGTTGAGGATATCAACCGTGACTTCGAAGTTCTGTCCTGCGATCGAGGGGATGTCCTCCGCCAGTCTCAGGTTCAGCTGTCCGTCCCAGGGTGCTCTTCCGCCGTTCCTCGGAACGATCTGACCCTTGTACTTGCTCAGGTACGGATCGCCATTGATGTAGCTAGCGAGCTCCTGGTAGGCCGATGCCGGAGCTGGGTCGTACGTATGCGTCGACGAATTGTAGGCGACCAGGTTTATGTCGCCACCGGGAGCGCAATTTGCCGGGACGTAGATAAGGTCGTTCTGGTTCTGACCGTCGCCGTTTACATCGCCGTAGTAGATGTAAGAGAACGGGGGACCGGACTGACCGGAGTAGAACAGGGACAACGTCGTGCCAAAGCCATTTGCGTAGTTGATGGTTTCTGAAATAGAGGCAACGATCCTGTCGGGAACCGAAAAATCGGATACGGCGACGGGGGGATCGTTGGGATTCCCGGGAACGGGGTTGTACCTCCACTGAGAGATTGCCTGCGACGAGGTTACGGCGTTCTGATCGAAGGCACCACCATGGGTGTAAGACACGTCTGCGAACATCTGATCGTGCAGTGCATCGTCGCCCAGAAGAGCGAATATGCCCTCGCCGAACCTTCTCTGCAGCGAAACTGTCAAATCGTATTCATACGGCTTGCTGGAGTTTGTCATGTATACGACGTTAGTGAAGGTCGGGTTGATCTTGTTGACGTTCCAGTAGTTCTTGCCCGGGACGGGTGTGCCGTAAAGCGGCCTTCCGTCGAAGGCAAGGGTTTGGCCGGTAGGTTGAATATTGATATCCTGGTAAAGCACATCGTTGATCGACTGGCTGTAGATTCCTTCTACCGTGCCGACAATTCCCAACGGGAGTTCATGGTCGAGTGCGAGGTCTATTCTGAATACCTGCGGCATCTTGAAAGTGGGAGAAGTAAGATCTATCTCCGTAGTCTTGATCGGCGACAGAAGCGAATCGGCCGGTATTCCGCTGCCCGGGTGAGGCTGTTCGAGTGGGTTAGGCGAAAAGAATCCGGCAGGTAATCCGCTCTGGTCGAGCCGGTTGACATCCATTCCGGTATTGCTGTACTGATTCGAGATCCAGACGTAAGGCACGCGGCCTGTGAAGACGCCGGCTCCACCGCGTACAACCCATTGCCTGGCGCCGTCAACGTCCCAGTTGATTCCGACGCGTGGAGAGAGGAGATACTGGTTCTTCGGCATTTGGTCGGTTCTCAGCCCCAATGCTGCGAAGGCCGGGGTACTTGCAAATGTCGGATTGTTGTAGGGCTTGTCAGGAAATGTCGGGACGTCCAGGCGAAGTCCGTAAGTCAATTTGAAATCGGACGTCGCACTCCATTCATCCTGGGCATAGATTCCATACTGTATGGCACTCCAGTTCGCTTTCGGTTCGGAGACGCCGGCTATGTTAGAGTAATCGTACTGGTAATTGCTGGCCTTCCCTGCCTCCAGGTTTGCCAGGCTGCTGAACTCGTAGAAGCCGTAATAGTCCCTGAGAAACAGGTTGCTGAAGCCGAACGATTCATCGTGAGTACCGAATGTAAACAGATGGTTTCCGGCCACCAGCGACAGGTTGTCGGTAAACTCCCAGATATCCTGGTTCAACGCATTCGCACCTGAGTACTGCTCCGTTCCGGCAACGAGCGTTCCGTAGCTGAACGATGGATCATGAATCACCTCGATCATCGGGAACACGGGGTTCGGGACGACGCGAGTGTCGCGGATCGAAGTGTAGCTCAGGATCGCCTCGTTCGAAAGACTCGAGTTGAACGTGCTGTTCAGAGTTGCAAGAAGCGAATTCGTCTTGTCATTGAAAGTATATTCGGAAGAAGAGAAGTAGAGCGTAGACGAGCTGCGCGTAAGGTTGTCCTCATTAGCGTCGACATAATTGTCCCTGACCGTCAGTTTCTCAGTCTCCGACAGGTTGTAATCCAGTCTCGCGAATACCTTGTTGGACGGAGTGAGAAGAGTATACGTGCTTGCCGATCCAGGATTATATCCGTACTTGGTCTCAAGGATGTTTGTGAAGGCCTGAATCGTAGAGTCGGAAGCACCCGAAACGTCGCTTAGGGGTTGTCTTTCTCTCGTGATTTCACCGTTCACAAAGAAGAAGAGCTTGTCCTTAAGAATGGGTCCGCCAAGTCGGAAGCCGGTCTGAATGTTGGTGAAGTTCGGGTATGGAGTCTTGTAGACATCGGGGCTCGTACCGACGAAGCTCTGGTTCTGACCGAAGAAATACACGGAGCCTCTGAACTGGTTCGTTCCGCTTCTGGTTATCGCGTTCACCTCGCCGCCGGTGAATCCTCCCTGACGCACGTCGAAGGGAGCTATGGAAACCTGGAATTCACGAATTGCATCGAGGCTGATGGGGGTTGTACCCGCCTGACCGCCGGGAGTTCCGCTCGAGGGCAGACCGAACAGATCGTTATAGTTTGCTCCGTCGATCTGGATGTTGTTGTATTTTTCGTTGCGCCCCATGGCCGATCCTCCGCCGCCGTAGGCCGTGAATTGCGGCGAGAGTTCTTCAAAATCCTGGAAGCTTCTCGTTATTGTCGGGAAGCTCTCGATGAATTTCCTGGAGACCTGGGTGGCTGCCCCGGTCCGGTTTGTGTTCATCAAGCCGTGTTGCTGCGCAATGACTTCGACGCCGCCAACATTGACCGCTTGCTGGGTCAGCTTGAAATTCAACTGCAGGTTCTGACCGATCTCCAGGTTGATGTTTCTGATCTCTTGAGTCTTGAAGCCCACATCTGATACGGTTATGACGTAAGGGCCACCGACCCTCAAACCTCTTACAAAGAAACGGCCGTCAAGCTGTGTACTTGTGCCGTACTTCGTTCCTGATGGGACATGAAGTAGAATAACAGTAGCTCCAGGAACGGGCTGACCTTGTGTGTCTTTGACCGTCCCACTGACAGACGCGGTAGTTACACCCTGTGCGAGAATCACCCGTGGAACAGCAAAGAGTAAGATCAGTAAAAGGAAACCTCGTATCCTTTGCATGCCTTGCTCCTTTTGGTTTGGTAGTAAATTGCTTCGTGAGGAATTATCACTGTTGATATGAGCAGATACGCGGACTTTACCCGAAAGGTATTGGCGTTCTTCCTCTGCATCACTTCAACCACTGGAAAAAATTAGTTGCCCTAATCCGTAAAAGCAAGTTAACAATGCGTTAAAAGCGATTTAACACAACATCCGTTTAGGTATACGGAACTTTCGTCATTACTCCGAAGACATCGCGACTTCCCTAGTGATGATGTCGTCGACGCACCGATTGAATCCAAACCCCACCGCAAGAAAGCAGGGCCGGGCGCGGGCCCGGCCGTGATGCCTAGAAGCTGTACCTTGCTCCGAGCTGCAATTGCCACCTCGAAAGCAAATCGCTGTTCTGGAAGATCGATCCGCTTGAAGGCGGTGCAAAGGAAAATGTCGGTTGGCCTTGTGCGTTCATACCTTTGAAAGCGAGGAGCGAATACGTTCCGTTGGGCACGTACTTGATCGCTCCCCAATTTTTGTTGAAAAGGTTCAGCACGTTGAAAATGTCTAGGGTGAATTCAACGGATTGTCCTTCGATGGACGGTATGTCCTGTGCAATTCTCAGGTTGACCGTATTCTGCCACGGCGACAGCCCTCCGTTTCTCGGAAGAATCTGCCCCCTATGGCCGCTCAAATAGGAATCGCCTTTGATGAAGGCATCGAGAGCAGCATAGTTGTTTGTTGTAAGGATGATATCGTTCGCGTTCAACGGTACATAGACGAGATCGTTTCCGGTCTGGCCGTCTCCATTCACATCTCCGTTGTAAACGTATGAGTAACGTCCGCCGTTCTGACCATTGTAATAGATCGACACGGTCGTGGCAAACCCGGAAGCATACTCGATACTCCCAGAGATGGAGATCAGCACCCTGTTCGGAGTATCCCATGAAGATGGCGTCAAAGGCGGGTTGTTCGGATCTCCGGGAACCGGGTTGTACCTCCACTGTGATATTGCCTGACTCAACAGTGTGCTGTTCTGGTCATAGGAGCGGCCGTAAGTGTAAGCCGCGGTCAGGAATAGTTGATCGTTCAACCCGGCATTCAGCATCTGCATTAATCCCGAACCGAATTGGCGCTGCAGTTGTGCGGTAATGCTGTACGAATACGGCTGGCTGGTATTGGACATATAGATCACGTTCGTGAATGCGGGATTGATCTTGTGCACGCCCCAGCCGGTTGAAGTCCCCGTCGGCGGCGTTCCGAAAAGCGGCCTGCCGCCCAACCCGGTGTAATTGTCCGCGGCCCCCGTGGGGGTGATGTTTATATCCTGGTACATAATCGCGTCGATAGATTGGGTATATATCCCCTCAATGGTACCGACGATTCCGAATGCGAGCTGTCTGTCGACCGCCAGGTCCGCCCTGAATACCTGCGGCATCTTGAACGACGGCGCCGTCAGATCGATTTCGGTAGTTTTAATCGGAATCAGATACGGATTGCTTCCGGGGGTCGGCTGCTTGCTTGCATCAGGCTGGAAGAAACCGTCGCCGAGATTGGTAAACTGATCGACGCGCGAAATATCGACGCCGGTGTTGCTGTACTGATTGGACAGCCATACAAAGGCCAGCCCGCCTTCGAACAAGCCTGCACCGCCCCGCAGCACGGTTGACCGGTCACCTGTCAGATCCCAGTTCAGTCCGAAGCGCGGAGAAAACTGTGCAACAGTCCTGGGCACCTGAGAAGTCTTCAATCCCATAAACGCAAAAGTAGAATCGAAAGTCTGGTTGTCGTACGGCTTATCCGGGAAGGTCGGTATGTCGAGCCTCAGTCCGAAGGTCAGCTTAAGATTGGTCATAGCGGTCCACTCGTCCTGGGCATAGACGCCATACCTGGCTGCGCTCCACTTCGCGGAGGGTGTGCTTGTTCCCGTCACGGAAGTATTGGCGTAGCTGTAGCGGTACTCCGCCGGTGATCCCTTCAAAAGGTTGTCGATGCTGCTAAATTTGTACCAGCCGTAAAAGTCGCGGATGAAGAGGTTGTTGAAGCTGAAAAACTCATTGTGGGTTCCGAAGGTGAAGAGGTGTTGTTCATACACCCAGCTGAGGTTGTCCGTAATCTCGAAGATGTCCTGGTTGAGTGCGTTCTGGCCGGAGAATTCTTCCGATCCGACATAGATCGAGCCGTTGTTCGGAATGCTCGGATCCTGGATCTGGAGCATAGGCGTCGAGGTTCCTGGCAACACCCGATTGTCGCGGATAGTCGTGTAACCGACGATTAACTCGTTCGACAGAGCAGAGCTGAAGACGCTGCTGAACTGTGCCAGAATCGAGTTTGTCTTGCTCTGAAAAGTGTATTCACTGCTCGAAAGATACAGCGTCTGACTGTTGCGAGTGAGATTGTCCGTGCTGCCGTCGACGTAGTTGTCCCGGATTGTCAGTTTGTGCATCTCCGATAAATTGTAATCGAGGCGTGCGAAGATTTTGTTTGACGGGGTGAGGAGGGTGTATGTCTCCGGGGACCCAATATTCTGAAAGTGGTATACATTCGCCAGGATAGAATCGATCCTGCCCAGAGCGGCTTGAGGAGGATTGAGGAGATCGTTTAACGGCTGTCTTCTTCTTGTAATTTCGCCGTTCACGAAGAAGAATAAGTTGTCCCGCATCACCGGACCACTGAAGCGGAAACCTGTTTGAACGTTGCTGAAAGTATTGTAAGCCTTGCCGGTCTGATCGTTACCGACAAAGTTTTGATTCTGACCGAAAAGGTACAGAGATCCCGTGTAGTCGTTCGCACCGCTTCGTGTCACGGCATTTACTTCCGCCCCGGTGAAGCCCCCCTGCCTGACGTCGAAGGGTGCCAGACTAACCTGGAATTCCTGGATTGCATCCAGGCTTGTCGGAGTGGTGCCCGCCTGGCCTCCGGGTGTTCCGCTTGAAGGAAGTCCGAACAGGTCGTTGTAATTTGCACCGTCGATCTGAATGTTGTTGAAATGACCGTTTTGCCCCAGTGCTGAATTGCCGACGAACTGCGGACTTAAATTTTGAAAATTCTGAAAGCTTCTCTGGATTGTCGGAAAGGATTCGATGTACTGCTTTGAAACGGAAGTCGCAGCTCCCGTGCGATTGGTATTCAACATGGATGCTCTTTCAGCTACGACTTCGACGCCGCTTACTCTCACGGCCTGTTGAGATAGTTTTACATCAAGCTGGAGATTCTGACCCAGAGTCAGTTGAATGTCCTTAACCTCTTCGGCCTGGTAGCCGACACTGCTCACTGTTACCACGTAAGGTCCGCCCACCCGCAATCCCCTGATGAAATAACGACCGTCCAACTGTGTACTGGTACCGTACCTCGTGCCGCTGGGTGTGTGAACAACCTGGACGGTCGCCCCTGCGACCGGCTCCCCCTTGTCGTCAGTGATGACGCCGCTGAGTGAAGCGGACGTCACTCCCTGCGCCGAAAGAGAACCGGGATCCGCCAATAACACGGAAAGCAACAAAGCCCGCATTAAGCCCCTCATACAACGCTCCTTTGGAATTAGTGTTCTGATTTGGAATTGATTTGATGGGGAGAAAGGGACAGCTTGCAGACAGGCAGTCATGGCACGACGACTTCCCTCGCATTCCCTTCACCACAATAAAATATTAGCTTTCGAAAATCGGGAAAGTAAGTTAAGAAGTACACACTAAACGTTTAGTGATTAATGAAGGAGGGCTTAAATTGTATGAGATGGGCCGAGGCCTCCGCGGCGACACAACTTCGCCGCGGAGATCCCGCACTGAACAGCATCTACAAGTAGTACTTACTTATCGCTTGCACCGAGCGGCCAGACGTTGTTGTTCCGGTTGACGTCCGGCAGGACGTGCTCAGGATCTATCACAACTTTTGTCACCTTCCTGGAATCGTAAACAGGAAGAGCATAATTGTTCCCGTCGTACCATATCTCTACTGGCAGGTTGTAGTCCTTCGTCTGATTATCGCTGAACGTTACCTGAACGATGGTCGGCATTACGAGCCCGCGGTTATTGCTAAGGTAGACCATGGTTGCAGCCGAGTCGGCAACGACTGAATCGACCGACTGATCGAGCACGTGAGTAGAGTAGAACCACCCTCGCCAGAACCAGCTGAGGTCGCGCCCCGTATAGTCGTCTATTGTCCTGAAGAAGTCCGAGGGGAGAGGGTGCTTGAACGCCCATCGCCGGATATATGCTTTGAAGGCAGGATCGAAAAGCTTCGGACCGACTATTACGTCCCTGAGAAGACGCAGTCCGTATGCCGGTTTAAAATACTCGAGGTAACCGAGGTAGCGTGGATTCACCTGATCGGCCCGTGTATCTATCGGCTGAGAATTGGCGGGCGTGAGCATTCTCCTGGCTATCGGGTCCGCTTTCAACCCCCTGTTCTGCCTCGCACTGTCGCCGTAGAAATCGTGGTTCGAATAATAATTGATGAATGTGTTGAAACCCTCGTCCATCCAAGCGTGAAGACGCTCGTTGCTTCCGACGGTCATCGGGAACCAGCTGTGACCAAATTCGTGATCGGTCACATTGTAGAGATATTGTCCTCGAGCCCTTGCCGAACAGAATACTATCTCAGGGTATTCCATACCGCCGACGCTTCCTGCCACGTTAGTCGCTACCGGATACGGGTAGTGATAGTAGCGTGTCGAGTAATACATGAACGTATGCCTCATCATCTGGATGACATCTTCCCATCCGGGTCCTCTCTTGGATTTATATCCCAATGCCTCTGTAGGATAGACCGCCATAAGAAGTATGTTGTCCCAGTGGGAGGCGTCCCACATGAAAGCCTTCGAGGCCGCCCATGTGAAGTCACGCACGTTGTTCGCACGAAACTTCCAGGTCAGTTCACCATTGCCTGCCGGCCGGGTGCCGGGCTGACCGATTTCACTTTCCGGGATCACGTGGACCGTACTGTCCGTCTTCATGGCTTCCGCCAGTCTCTGTCGTTCCGTCTTCGTGAGAACCTGGTCTGGATTCTGCAACACCCCGGTCGCGACAACGATATAATCCCGGGGAGCAGTGATCTGAACATTAAAGTCTCCATACTCGAGATAGAACTCGCCCTCTCCGAGATAGGGCCTCGGGTTCCAGCCGCTGACATCATCGTACACGTACATTCTCGGATACCACTGGGCAATCTGGAAAATTGTGCCGGCGGTCGACTGATATTTGCCCATCCTGTCGGATCCGTATTTGGGAACTATAAACGACCAGCCGATTTCCAACTGGACCCTACCGCCGTGCGCGGGAACAGGTTTGCTGAGATATATCAGCATCCTCGTGTCGCTGACGATATAGTGAGTCTCTTCCTTCTTACCGTTCTGTACAACCACCACGCTGCTAAGCTGGTCGCCGCCGTTTTTGAATGCACCTCTCCATCTTACGCGGGGATTGTCATACTCATCGTTTCCCCAGCTGCCTTCCTTGAAAAGGTTCTGATCGAGTTGGAGCCAGAGGTGGCTCAGACTTTGGGGGGAGTTATTGGTGTAGGTGATTGTTTCGCTTCCGGTGATCCTGCTGTCTACCGTGTCGAGAGAAGCTTTTATGTTATAATCCGCACGCTGTTGCCAGTATCCGGGTCCCGGTCTGCCGTCCGCCGTACGGTAAACGTTGGGCGTGGGCCAGTTCATGGGCGCAAAAATGCTTCCGTTCGTTTGGGCCATAGCCACAGGCACAACGAACAAAAGAGAAAGAAAGCCAAGTCTCAGTTTCATGAGAGGGTCTCCTTTGGTTGTTGGGGTTATCACTTAGGTAGAGGATGTTGAATCAAATGACCTTTAGCAGCTCCTTCCGGTTTGTGCGGCTGCGGCGAGACGAACGATCACATTCCTTCTGAAAGTTGTTGCCGCGGCGGTTGAATGTTGGAATAGACGCGGCAACCGGTAAAAAGTTCCGTATTCAGGGAGACTGAACTCCGCGCATCTCGTCTATCGATTTGGCCCTGTTTGCGGCTCTTTTAACCCGTTCAGAACAAAAGTCCCTGCTGATGTAGCACGCAAGCGCGATCAACCGCGGGCTGCGTCAGAATGCTCAGCCGAAGCGGCCCGTGATGTAATCCTCGGTCTGTTTCTTCTGCGGTCTGGTGAACATGCTTCGAGTGTCGTTGAATTCGATCAGTTCGCCAATGTAGAAGAACGCCGTAAAATCGCTCACCCGCGCCGCCTGCTGCATGTTGTGAGTCACGATGACTATCGTATAGCTGTCTTTCAATTGGAAGATAAGTTCCTCGACCTTCGCGGTCGAAATCGGGTCCAGTGCGCTGGCGGGCTCATCCATGAGAATCACTTCTGGATTCACAGCGAGAGTTCTCGCGATGCAAAGCCGCTGCTGCTGTCCACCGGAAAGGCTGGCGCCGGATTTCCGAAGCGAGTCTTTCACCTCATCCCACAAAGCTGCCTGAACCAGCGTCTTCTCGACGATTTCATCGAGTTCTTTTCTCGGATGTCTTCCGGTCAATTTGAGACCGGCAACCACATTGTCGTAGATAGACATCGTCGGAAACGGGTTCGGTTTCTGAAAAACCATACCGATCTTCTTTCGGACAAGAACCGGGTCGATATTGGCCGAGTAAATGTCGGTACCGTCGACAATCACCTTCCCCTTGATGGAGGCCTCGCGTGCAAGTTCGTGCATACGGTTGAGCGTGCGGAGGAAGGTGGTCTTTCCGCATCCCGACGGGCCGATCAATGCCGTGACTTTGTTTTTCTGCATGGACACACTTATTCCCTTCAGGACTTCAACCGTCCCGAAGTATGCTCTCACTTCCTGTGCGACTATGCCGGAATTAGATAGGCTGGAATCATTCATGAAGTTTGTTCATATCTTTGTCTGGAAAAGGCTCTCACCGCCAGGTTGACTACCAGAATTGCCAGCACGAGGATGAGCGCGCCTGCCCACGCCTGGCGATGCCAATCTTTGTACGGTGAGATTGCGTAATTAAAGATCTGCACCGGCAGGGTGGAAATCGGCTGCAGCAGACTGTAACTGAAGAAAGCATTGTTGAAACTGGTGAAGAGCAAAGGTGCTGTCTCACCTAGAACCCTGGCGCCGGCAAGAAGGATGCCCGTTATGATTCCGCTCTTGGCGCTTCTAAGTACCACGGATAATACTGTCCTCCAATATGGCACACCGAGCGCAAGCGACGCCTCCCTGATTGATGTCGGGACTGTTTGAAGAATCTCGTCGGTCGTCCGCAAAATTGTGGGTATCATCATCACTCCGAGCGCGAATCCGCCGGCGAGTGCAGAAAAACTTTTCATCGGCAGGACGACTACCGTGTAAGCGAAGACGCCCATCACTATAGACGGAGTACCGTTAAGCACATCCGCTACGAAGCGGACGAGAGTCGAAAACTTGTTGTGAGGAAATTCACCTACGAACATGCCGCCCAGCAGGCCTATCGGGATGCCTATTGCGGAAGCTATGGCAACCACATACAGCGACCCGATTATGGCATTCCCCATCCCGCCGCCGTGTTCGCCCACAGGAGCCGGCCTGTGTATGAAGAAATTCATGTTGACCGAAGCGGCCCCTTTGTAGAACAAATATCCTACGATCAGGATCAACGGTATGAGGACGACAAGGACACTCGACGAGAAGAGTCCCGTGAAGAAGACGTTCGATACCTTTCGTCTCCAGTAAGAGAACCCACTCCCTGTCATTACTGTCCGGTTTACTGTGCGCGCGTCGTTCGCCAAATCAGCCACCTTGCTACAGCGTTGACAATGAGAGTAACCAACAATAGGATGAATGCGATCGCAATCAATGCGGAGAGATATTTTGCATTTGCGGCCTCCGTGAATTCGTTTGCGATCACTGCTGACATCGTGTATCCCGGGTCAAACAACGACTTGCTGATCTGCGGAGTATTCCCGATCACCATCGTCACCGCCATCGTTTCACCGAGCGCCCTCGCAAGTGCAAGGACGACCGAACCCGAAATCCCGCTCTTCGCATAAGGAAGCGCAATCTTCTTGAGGACTTCCCACCGCGTGGCACCCAACGCATACATCCCTTCCTTCAAAGGCACCGGAACGGTACTAAGCACTTCGGTGGAAACGGAGGTTATGAACGGTACGATCATAATTGCAAGTATAATCGAAGCCGTAAGGAAGCCTATCCCCAACGGATAGCCGGTGAAGAATGGCAGATAGCCGAAGTGATCCATCAGAAATGGTTCGACCGTGTTTGCCATCAGCGGGGACAAAACGAAAATGCCCCAAAGTCCGTAGATCACGCTGGGTATGCCCGCCAGTAACTCGACCAGCGGTTGGAGCGCGCGCTTGAGCCATTTCGGAGCAAGCTCGGCAAGGAAAACAGCCGTGCCGACCCCCAAGGGCGTCGCGATAAGCAGCGATAAGAATGAGGTGACGAGAGTCCCGTAGATGAAGGGAAGTGCCCCGAAAACCCCGGTTACAGGATCCCAGGTGCTACCTTTGATGAACGCCCAAAATCCGAGAGATTTGAAGGCGAGTTGTGACGACGAATAAAGCTCCAGCCCCAGCCATACGAGCAGCACAACGACCAAAAACGCAAAAAATCCGATAACGGCTTTGAAGACATTGTCCGCGCGAACAAGTGACCTCCGCCGGATTCCTCTGGGCTGTTCAGGTACAAATATGTCATCTAATTCGACGGACACTGTGACAAAGTACCCAGAGCCATTTACTTGTACATTAAGTTAATGTTAAGAAAATGTTAAGCGAACTTTTCGTCGAAATGTCTAGGGAAGTCCCCAGATTTTTCTTGAGATCCACTCAACTGAAAGGAGGAGAATGACAATAATTAGAACGGGCAAAAGGGACAGCAGCTCGAACCGATTTGCGTTCGTGTGGGTAACGGGCTTCATCCAGTCCGGATTCACTCTCACCCCTCCGGACATAAACTCTCCGGGAGTCAGGAATTCCCCGCCGGTCACGGATGCTAGTTGCCTGAGAAGCTGAACGTTCATGGTGGTCTGAACAAATTCCGTATTAAGAGGTTCCACGACTATGGAACCACTGTCAGCACCGTAGAAAGTCGCTCCGGAATTCGCCTGGGCATAGAAGGTATATTTCCCTTTGCCCAGCCCGCTCGTACTGCCCGAGTAAGACCCGTCTCCTTCTGCTGATAATTGAATATCGGCGACGCTCTGACCGGTCGTTACTCCCTTGACATTCACGTCGATCTTCGCACCGTCAACCGGAGAGCCGGCCTGGTCGACAAGGAGTGCATTGAAGTTGATCGACTCCGACGGATCATAGGCCCGTTTGTCCGTGTGAACCGTCAGCAGTTTCTGCTTGCCTGAACTGATCAAAGTCCTCAACAGCGTCGAGACAAAACGCCGGAGGAAATCTTCTGGTAAACCGCTGAGTGAGCTCATCAGCTGCAGCCGCCAGAGACCGTACGCGAGAAACGCAGAGCTGCGCGTCGCTTGGTCCACCAGCAATATAGGAGAATTCAGCCGCAAACCGTTCAGAACCGGGACTGCGAGAGATACTGCACCGAAGACGGGTTTGCATTCGATTCTTTGATAATACAGCGGAGGGAGTAAACTGAAATCCGCCCTGAGCAGCGCCTGGAGGGGCTGGACACTCAACGCTGATGTCTGAAGCGGAAAAATTCCCACCTGGTATTCCCCGGGTTCGAGACGCTGCGGAACGAAGGAGAGTCTCGGAAGTCGCGAGACCAGACCGGGTGAAAAGTCTTTACCTGCAAAATACGCATACGGAACACCCGTGGAGTTCAGCAAGTCCGAAATCCGGGAAAGCGTCGCTCCGGATTGCGAATTTGGAAAATCATACAAAACAACCACGTCGTATCTCGCAGAAAGGATCGAATTGACATCGGCCTTGTCGGGCGGATTGTGAGTGTAGAAACTCTCCCCGTCCTTCTGTACCAGCACTTTTAATGCGAAGTCGCCACCGTCTTCGATATTCCTTCGAAGGAACGCCACGTCCGACGAAGGTTCCCCTGCAACAAGTAGAACCGAGTATTTTCCCTTTGATACATCCAAAGTCAATGAAGAGGAATTATTCTTCGTATTGAACTCTCCCCTCTGGGGCGGGACGTAAACCGTAAGGACATGCGTACCGACGGTGGCGGGAGTGTAATCAAAAGACGTTTCGACATCGCCATTGTCGGGAAGCTTCAACTCCTTCGAACCGATTTCTTTCCCGTCATCCTCAAGGAAGGCCACAGCCGACTTTCCACCGAAACCCGATGAACTGATTACTGTTTTCACTGTCGTCTTCTTTCCCGCATAGATTGACGGTGGCGCCAGGATCTGTCTTACAATCACGTCCTTCGGCGGCGTTGAATCACCGATGCCGATCGTGAAAATGGGAAAAGAAAGACTCCTTGCAACATTGAGCGGATTTCCTCCTGTATTGTAATCGCCGTCCGATAGGAGAAGCGCGAACGCGGTGTTGCCGTCGCCGTCCATATTGGAAGCATCCAGGAGAGCCGATTCTATATTCGTCGCGGGCTGATTGAACTTCAGCGAATCCAGGTTTGCCCGCTTAATGACATCGCCGCCGAAGAGAACCGGATTAATTTGGAAATCCGAAGATAGCCTCTCGAAAGCCGGGCTGTGCAGTATATCTCTCACAACCGTGGACCTCGGGGTGCCGGCGTCCGACAGAGACATGCTCCTCGAATCATCGGCAAGTACCACCACAGTGCGCTTTTCTTCCCTGTAGCGCACAAAATCCGCGACCAGGTTGGTCGCAGCGAGAAAGAGCAGAAAGAATGAAAGTGCCCGCAGGGTACCCATGAAAATTCGTTTCCCCTTCGACACCCCCTCCAGATTCCTGTACATCACGAAGGCCAGCCCCGCAGACGCTGCAGCAAGTAGCAGGATTACATATATGGGAATATCGAAATATATCCGGAAATTCATTTCAGATATAGTACTTTCAAAATCTTGATCGAACCGTCGACGTCCACTTTTATGAAGTAAACGCCGCTTCCTGCAAGTCTGCTATGATCCGTCGAACCGTCCCAAACGAACATCTGATATCCTGAAGACATTGGCCCGTCGAAAACCGACTTTACCTTCCTGCCCAATACATCAAAGACATCCACTTTGACATTTGACCCGTTCTTCAATATGATGCCGATATGCGTTTCCCTGCTGAACGGATTCGGATAATTGTTCAGCAGCATGAAGCTTCCGGCGAACGAGGGAGGCGCTACGATCCAGTCCGGGAGGCCGAATGGAGATTGTTGACCGTAGTACGGGACTTCGAGACGCTTTCCTGCGGAGTCGACGAGGTCGAAGTAAAAATATAAACGGCCCGTTGTGGTGGCCGGTGGAAATACCGAAAATGCCAGCTGAGAGAGTGTGTCCGTTTGAAAGACTCTTGCCGAATGATAATGGATACTGTCGGTTGAATAATATGCCTTACTGAGTCCCAGATTGATGCCTGTCGTGCTGTATGCTCTCACCGCAAGGTAAACCATTCCATCCTTCTGCCAGAACGTGAAATCATTTGATCCCACGAAGCCGATGCTCTTCACGGCATTCCACGCGTTGACTATCCCATAGCCATAAAAATCGTTTGGATAAGTCGAGGTCAGCGAATCACCGCTGCCAGGCTGGTTCTCCACAGCGGTACGCTTCAGCAGGTCGATCACCTCCATTGGAGTGTAATCCGGACGGACCGAGAGTATCAAGGCCGCGACTCCCGCCGTTATAGGAGTGGCAAACGAAGTACCACTCTCGTATGCGTAGGTATCGGGTCCGGGAACAACTGCAACGTAGTTATTCACGCCGTCGGCGACAAGGTCGGGTTTCGTCCTACCGTCGTTAGTCGGGCCGGTCGAACTGAACCCGGCAAGATTGCCGTTTGCATCGACGGCGCCTACGGAGATGATGCTGTCTGCATCAGCGGGGACCAGCAATGTCCCTACCTTGCCGTTGCCGTTACCCTCGTTGCCCATCGCCTGAACTACAATGACGCCGAGCCTCGCCGCCTCGGAAGCAGCTATACTCGATTCCGCGGTTTTTCCGTTGAAATTGCCGCGCGACCAAAAATAAGATTGTGCCGAGTCGATAGCGCCGGAGGAATCGACGAATATATCATAGGCTACTGAAGAGGAGACGACATCGACTCCCCTCGATTCCATCCACTCGAGACCTTCGACCCAGTTATCCTCTTCCCATTTGAAATCAGTGACGGGGACGTATTCCGTCTTTGCAAGCATGAACTTCGCTCCGTAGGCGACACCGATCAGATTTCCCGGTGAATATCCGCCCAGGACGGAGAGTGTGGACGTGCCATGATTGTCCTGAACCGGAGCGTCGCCTGCCTGATTTTCAGTTATGGAGTCGTGCTGTATGAAGTCGTGTTCTCCGACGATCTTCACATGCTGAAGCGCCTCGTGCGTTTCGTAGCGGAACCCGGTGTCGAGCATTCCGATGAGTACACCTTCCCCGTCTATCCCTAGGGCCTGGATCTGAGGAATTCCGCTCACTTCCAGCTGAACGAATGAAGGGCCGTAAAGTGCGGAATCTGCCTGCGGCACGGATGATGAGGAAGCTTCGACCGGACCGAATGGAAACGGCGACTCCTTCTGATGAACGGTTTCGACATTGAAGGAAAGAACCTTTTTGATTGCGATGACAAATGGGAAGCCTTCGGCTTTTGAGACAGCTGCCGGGTCGGCGCTGACGACCGCCGCATCCAGCCACCTGCTTGTGCCAACCATGTGCAGGCCGACCTTTTTCAGGCTGTCGAGATAGGGAGTGTATACGGGAAAATCAGATGCGGATACCACCTTGGATTCTGGCAACACCTTCAACCGGCGTTCTATAGCGCGCCTTGTCAGTATCCCGCTTCGAAGGAGGAAGTGTTCGGCATTCTGATCTTTACCGGATTGCAGAAACGATTCGGCATCAGGTTTGTCCTTGAAAAACACCCAATACTTTTCCTGGCAGAAAGCCGATTCCGCCATCACGAAGGCGACGAGGAAAAAGGCTAGACGGATTTTCACTTATTCTTACTTCTCGAGCAGGCGGCTCACAATTTCCGGCGTGGTGGTATTCTCCGCTTCGGCATTGAAATTCGTAATTATCCTGTGCCGCAGAACCGGGAGCGCCGTTCTCTTGACGTCGTCGATGTCCGGGCTCAGCCTGTTGTCGAGAGCTGCATTTGCTTTGGCTGCAAGGATAAGATACTGCGAAGCGCGCGGGCCAGCTCCATAATTGACAAACTGTTTTACGAAATCAGGCGCATTTGGGTTCTGCGGCCTGGTCTTGTTCGCAAGATCGACTGCATATTTCACCACGGAATCCGAAACCGGGATTCGCCTCGTCAACTCCTGAAAATAAACGATGTCTGCACCGTCGACCACTTTCTGCACTGATGGCGTGTAGTCGCCGGTAGTCGACTGTACTATTTTCACTTCTTCGTCGAAAGAGGGATAGTCGAGCCACAGATTATACATGAACCTGTCGAGTTGAGCCTCGGGAAGAGGGTAGGTTCCTTCCTGTTCGATCGGGTTTTGAGTCGCCAGGACGAAAAAAGGTTCATCGAGCCGGAATGTCTGTCCGGCGGCAGTCACCTTGTACTCCTGCATTGCCTCCAGAAGGGCGCTCTGGGTCTTCGGCGGAGTTCGGTTTATTTCATCAGCAAGAATGATATTTCCGAAGATCGGGCCTTTGACAAACCGGAAGGCTCTATCACCGGTCGTCACGTTCTCCTCTATTATCTCGGTCCCCGTGATGTCGCTCGGCATCAAATCCGGCGTAAACTGTATTCGGCTGAACTTCAGGTTCAGTGCATCTGAAAGCGTCCTGACGAGGAGAGTCTTTGCGAGTCCCGGGACTCCGATTAGCAGACAATGTCCGCGAGACAGAACCGTCACGAAAATTTGTTTGAGTATCTCTTCCTGCCCTATAATCACCTTAGCCACTTCATCCCTCAGCTCACCGTAGCTCTTGCTGAGACGTGCCATCCCCTCGACATCGGAAGACTTTCCCGGATTGTTCGGCGCGCCCGCAGGCTTCTGTCCAACGCTGGTCTGACTCAATTCAGTTTCCTCACCTTATGATTGATTTGTCCTGTTACCTTCGGCATCGAATACCGCGACATCGCCGAATTTCTCCAGCTTGTGCGCAATTTCACTTGCATTCCCGCTGAGCACTATCGAAAGCTTTTCCGGGTGGATATATTTCCTGGCAACTTCCTGAATGTCTCTGGCCGTAATTTTCAGTATGTTTTCCCGGTAGTTTCTGTAATAGTTTTTCGGAAGTTGGTACAGCTCGATCACCACCACCCGCCCCGCAACCTGTTGGGGTGTCTCCAGCTGAATTGGGAAAAGACCGCTAAGGTAGTTCTTCACCATTGTCATCTCGTCCCTGGACGGGAGTGTTTTCCTGATCCTGTTTAGTTCAACCAATATCTCTTCTATTGTCTGAGCCGTAACTTCGTTGCGAACATCGGTCGAGACTTCGAAGATCCCCGGCAGCAGCCGGGCATCGAATCCCGTTTTCCCTCCGTATGTATAACCGTGTACCTCACGGAGATTCATGTTTATCCTGGAGCTGAAGTACCCGCCAAGCAACGTATTCATCGTGAATACTTTCAGGAAATCCCTGCTGTTTCGTTTTATTCCGACGTGTCCTACCCTCAATGCCGACTGCACGGAGCCGGGCCTGTCGACAACACAAACGCTCCCTCTGCCATTCTCGTTGACCGCAATCACGGTCTCCGCATCTCTCGACTTCCCCTTCCATTTCGAGAACCGCCCTGAGACATATCTTGCCGCCTCTTCAGGTGTAATATCGCCGGCAAAAACGAGGAAGGAATTATCCGGCGTATAATGACTTTTGTGGAATCTCACGAAATCCCTGCGAGTCATCCTGGAGATGGACGCTTCGGTGCCGCTCGATGGCTGTCCGTACGGATGATCCCTAAAGACGGATGAAAGGAACCGCACATCAGCAAGGTAACCCGGGTCTGCCTTCAGCTGTTGTATGGAGGCGAGCCGCTGCGACTTTACCCTCTCTATCTCATGCTCCGGAAAGATCGGATTCAGGACAACGTCTTCAAGAATCTCAAATCCCGTCTCGAGATGGTTCTTCAGCACGGAGACGAATGTCTGGCTGGAGTCCCACGATACGTTGTTTGAAAGTGAGGCTCCGACGAAGTCGATCTTCTCGGCGATCTGCGTAGCGGTTCGTTTCTTCGTCCCCTTCGTCAGAAGTTCGCTTGTCAAGCTCCCGAGCCCGGGAAGGTCGCCGTCGTATACAGCCCCGCGCTTCACGATAAGTCCCATCGTCACGATAGGAAGGCTGTGATTCTCCACCACGAAGTACTTGAAACTGTTCTTACACTTTCCCTCGAAATACCCGGGGAACGACACTTTGCTCGTCTTGCCGGGTTTCGGTGGTTTGGTTCTATCCAGAGTATCTTTATTCATCTTTGTCATTACAAACTCGCTGAATTCCCGTTACTGAAAATCTGGCGGAAAGCTGAAGTCTTGCCGGAAGCATCAGTCTAATTACTTCGATTCCGGATAGTAATACAACACCACTCTCTTCTCTCTTGTCAGGAAATTCCTCACAGCTTCTCGCATTTGCTCGCGGGTTACTGAGAGTTCCCGGTCGACCTCCGAATTTATCATCAATGGCTCCTCAAAAAAAGTGTGGTAATGGGCCAGAGCGTCGGCCACGCCGCTGTTTGTCGACAACCTGCCGATGTAGGAGGACACGGTGGCGTTTCTTCCTTTTTCAAACTCGTAATCCGAAACCAGCGAATCCTGCAGTCTTGCCATTTCTTCATCGAACATCCTGAGCACTTCGGTCTCTGTCCTGCCCGGAGAAATAAATGCGGAGAACATGAAGACGCCTGCTTTCTCCATCCCCTCAACAGACACATCGAAATCCGAGACGGCCTGAGTATCGTAGAGAAGCCGCTTGTAGAGTCTGGAGCTGTTCCCGTCAGACAATACCTTCGCAGTCTGATTGAGCGCGTAGTACTCGTCCGACCCCTCCTGAGGAGTCTTGTATGCCACGAAGATCGCGGGAGAGGGGACTTGGCCGCGAAGCTCGGAGACTATTTCACCGTTCAATTCACGATCTTCAAATGCGAGTCCCGGCAACGGCATTCTGCCGGGAGGTATTTCCGCAAAATATTTCCGCACCAGCTTCATCGTCGGTTCGATCTCAAGGTCGCCGCTGATTACCAGGACCGCATTGTTCGGTCGGTAATACTTATCGTAGAAGGCGCGGACGTCCTCCATGCTGGCCGAATCCAGATCTGCCATCGAACCTATTACCGGCCAATGATACTGGCCGACGGGAAAGACCAGTTGCTGCATTCTTTCCGACGAGTCACCGTACGGGCGATTGTCCACTCTCCATCTTTTCTCCTCCTTCACGACTTCCCGCTGTGTATTCAGCGACTCTTTCGTGACGCTGAATTTCAACATCCGGTCGCTTTCCAGCCAGAGGGCAAGAGGCAGCTGATTCGACGGTAGTACGTCATAATAATTCGTGATGTCCTCGGTCGTGTAAGCGTTGTTGTAACCGCCTGCGAGCGAGATATACCTGTCGAATTCCCCCTTCCCCACGTGTTCGGAGCCCTCGAACATAAGATGTTCAAAGAGATGTGCGAATCCGGTCTTGCCTTCCTTTTCGTTTTTGGAGCCGACATGGTAGCATATGTCGACTGCAACGACGGGGACTGAATTGTCCCTCCGCAATATGACGGCAAGCCCGTTCTCAAGTCTGAAGTGTTCGAATTCGACATTCACTTTGATTTCCGCCGACGGCAAGATTTTTCCGGAAGTCATATCAGCTCCTGGGTTCGTACTTATTCGGGATTGTCATGACGGTAAGTCCAGTGCTTTCTGCATGCGGTCGTAGTTCTTTGGCAGGTATCGAATGATTACGCAGTTCGCGGGAGAAAGATATCGCTTTACCGCCGCACTCACCTCTTCAGCCTTTTTTGACAGGACCTTCGGAATGTATTCATTTATACCGCCTGTGTTGCCGAAGATGACGCGATATCCGGCCAGGGCGTCCGCGCGGCCGAATGCCCGCCCCATGCGCCTGATCCAATGTGAGGCAAGCTGGTTTTTGACCTTCGAAAGCTCATGTTTGCCGGGCACTCGCGCCGCCAAATGCTCAAGCTGTGTCACCACTGCATTCTCCACCTCTTCGGGTCTCTTCCCAGGAGACACAACTGCATTGATCACAAAGATGCCGGGATCTTCCATATCGACCGGAAACGCATCCACTGATTCTGCCAGGTTCTTTCTATAAACAAGGCTGTGATGCAATCTCGAACTGTCGCCATGAGCAAGCATATTGGCGGCGAGGTCAAGCGCAACTGAGTCTTCCGACGTTGCCGCCGGAATGCGAAAGACGAAATAGACTGCAGGCAGCGCGACATTGTCATAGACCGTGTCGCGCACCTGGCCCACGACAGGAGGGTCGACAACTTTTCTTCTCTTGACTTCCTTCCCCCTGGAAATTCCCGCAAAGTATTTTTCCACCAAAGCACGGGCTTCATCCGTATCGAATTGTCCCGCGATCGAAACGACGGCATTGTTCGGTCGGTAAAACCTGTTGAAGAAGGAACGTACGTCTTCAACTGACGCCGCATTAAGATGTTTCATGTAGCCTACGACAGGCCACCGATAAGGGTGAGTTTTGTATGCAAGAGAGAAGATCTTCTCCCACGCCGTGCCGTAAGGCCGGTTCTCCACCCTCCAGCGCCTTTCTTCCTTTACGACCTCTCTCTGGTTATTGAGGTTTTCCCGGGATATGTTCAGACTCAACATCCTGTCGGACTCCAGCCACAGCCCCATCTCCAGCTGTGATGCAGGAAGAGTCTCGAAGTAGTTCGTGCGGTCCCATGTCGTCGAGCCGTTGAACGACCCACCTGCCTGCTCGACGTATTTCATATGTTCCGTTTTTCCGACGTTGGCCGACCCCTGGAACATCATATGCTCAAAAAGATGTGCGAACCCGGTTCGAGTCGGCTCTTCGTCCTTGCTCCCGACATGGTACCAGACGTCGACGGCAACGACCTGCGCCGCCCGGTCGGGACTCAAAATGACGTGCAGTCCGTTCTGTAAATCGTATTCGACGAACTTGATATCTATCAAGTTTTTCTCCGCATAACTCGAGCACTTGTTGCAAGAAATTCCCCCGGGGGGCGTCAGTGGATTGGGAGAGGAACAATTCAGAACAGCACGTATTGCCGCTCAGCTATTCCTCCGAACGGTTGTCAGCTCATGATCTTCCAATAGATCTCCTTCTTCAGCTTGGCAATCCACTTGAGGTAGTCATTGTTCTGTTTAAAAGCGAGGGCCATCTTCTGGAGGCGACTGTAATCCTCGTTAAGGTTGACCTTGTGTGCCGGAATCCGGTTCCGCAGGTAAACGATGTGGTAACCGTATGAATTTCCGAAATTGACCTTCACAGGTTTGCTGATTTCGCCGACTTTCAAATCATTGACAGTTTTGAGGAAGGACGGTTCGAGCTGGTCTATGGAGACGGTTCCGAGGTCTCCCCCAAGGTCTCGAGTGTCCTTATCCTGCGAATACTCCCGGGCCAGCTTGGCGAAGCTCTCTCCATGAAGTGCACGGTCCCGAAGCGAATCAAGAAGTGTGATGACGGAATCGTCGTCTGATTTCAGAACCGGGATTTTGATGAGAATTTGCCTGGCATGCACCATTTCACCGCGTCTGCCGAGCAGCTGGATAATGTGGAAACCGAACTGCGTTTCCACCACGTTAGAAATCTCCCCGGGCTTCAGAGCATATACGGCGTGTTCGAATTCAGGTATAAACTGTCCCCGCGAAGCCCATCCGAGATCTCCACCGGCTGATGCGCTTCCGGGATCCTGCGAATATTTCTTCGCGAGCTCCGCGAAGTCTGCGCCGTGCTTCAGAGAGTCGAGCAGCGCCTCGGCCTTGTCATACGCTTCTGTCTTCGCCTTCTCGCTCGGCTTGGGCACGATGAAGATATGGCTGATCGAAACCTGCTCGGGCACCTCCGGAATACTATCCTTGTAGGTCTCGTAGAAGTCTCTGACTTCCGCAGCGGAGACTGAGAGGTCGCCGAACTTCTGTTGTTTCAGCTTCTCCACGATCAGCTGCTTCCTCATGTCCTCTCTGAATTCATTTCGGATTTTGCTGATCGTCATGCCGTAAATTTCTTCCAGCTTCTTTTCGCCGCCTACCTGTTTCTCCAGGGCATCGATGCGCGAATTCAGCTGGCGGCTTACCTCGTCGTCCGAAACAGTCACGCTGTCAAGGACGGCCTGCTGAAGGATAAGCTTCTCGTCTATCATGGATTCCAACACCCGCTGCTTCAGCGACGGATCATCGGCATTCATCTTGTTCTGATAAGCCACCATCTGGACCTGGTAGTCAAGTTCCGATTTCAGGATTATCTCGTTACCAACAACAGCGACGATTTTATCCAGCACGGGTTTGTCCTGTGCTCCTGCCATCCCGCAAAAGAGGGAGAGAAGCACCAGAATTTCACATATTCTTTTCACACTCATTACTCCTGAACACTTGTGTCCCTAATTGCAACGCTCGGATCGATCTGAAAATTTCCGACACTGCGGAGCGAATCCATCAGAGTGTCGTACAGTTTTCTTCGTTTCTCGATTATCAACCTCTGTCTGATAAGAGGAGCCGCATAACCGAGCGGCATCGGATCTCCCGGCCCTGTCTTCCCCATAACCTGGGCAACGTAGCTCAGACTGTCTACCTGAATCGGAAAAGAAACACCGCCGTTGCCGATGGACTGAACGACATTCCAAATTGCCGGATTCGTCCCTGAGGCCCTAAGGTACACCGAGTCCTGTATGTCCAGGAGGGCATATGGCGGTGTTTCCTTCAGTATATCGCTCCAGCTGGCTCCCGAAACGAGCGCATTGCGAAATTTGACCGCAAAGCTGCGGTTGTCAAACGCTGCCAGATTCGCAAAGACTATTTCGTCGGCTGCACGAAACTCGTCCCGGTGTGAACTGTAGAAGGACTGAATCTCGTCCTGCCCGGGAACCACAGGCAGATCATAAATCTTCCTGTTCAGCAGCATAGTGATGGATAGCTGCCGTGAAAACTCGTCGACCCTTCTCTGAAACTCCGGAGAGTTGGCTATCCCGAGTTTCTGAGCTTCGTCATAAAGTAGCTGCTGGGTTACCCAGTTCGAGACGTAGTTCCTCACGGCGTAAGCCGATGAAGTGTCGACATGGGAAGCTACATCGCTCATGTACAGCTTCGCGCTTCCCGCAGTGGCAAGAAGGCGCCCGGCCTCCGGCTGTCTGGCACACCCTGCAATGACCAGTGCAAGTGCGACAGGCAGCCAGCCGGCAACACTTTTATTCGCCCGCCAGAAGTTCACGGAACCTCTTCTCATAAATCTTGACGCCGAATTCCTTTCTCAGATTCTGCAGCCACTCGCTTTGTATCCTCTTGGATTCCATATCCTGGTAATCGGAAGAGACTTCACCGCGCGCCTCGTCGAATGTTTTTGGCTCGGACTGGACGAATTTATTCAGGCGTATTACTGAGAAGCCGTAATCGTATACAATGGGCTTGCTGAACTCGCCCTCTTTCATTTTGAATGCCTGAATAGCCAGAGAGTTGGTCGAGTCTGCAAATAACCCGGCGTGCCCGTCTTTTTTGGCCAGCGCGGGGGAGTTATTGTACCTGGCCGCAAGTGTATCGAAGTTGCTTCCGCTCTTCAGCATGTTGTAGATCGCGTTTGCAGCGCTGTCCGTGCTGACGTGGATCTCACTGATGTCTGCTCGTTCGGGCCAGTAATACCTGTCAATATGGGCGAAGTAATACGGCTTGAGCAGGCTGTCGGTCGCCTCTATCTTGTCCCACACTTTCTGTCGTTCGATACTATAGATGAGGATTCCGTTCTCGTATTTCTTCATCAGCGAATCGAACTCGGGATAGGTGCGGGCCTTGCGGATCGAGTAATGAGCGAAGATCATTTTGCCGGACTCCTCGTTCACTATATAATTCAGACTCTCCCAGTTGAGGTAAAGTGTCTCGAGGCTTTTCTCCGCCCTCGCCAGGGCAAAAACGGAGTCGATCGTCCCCGATGAATGGTCGAAAGTGAACAACGGCTCCTGGAGTTCAGCCGGCGTCAGAAGTGTATCGAAGCTTGTTTGAACGAGTCTCTTCGTAGAATCGACTTTGGCGTAAAACATGTCCAGGACCTTCCGGTCCAGTTTGAAATCGTATTTCTGTTTGAGCCTTTCGACGAAGCGGGCAAGGTCCAGTTTGTAAACGCTCTTCACGTAGTACTGGCGAAGTTGATTCTCCATTTCGGAGAATGGAGGCACGGGCTTCACACCGGTCAGCTTGATGATATGATAACCGAACCTGGTTCTGACCGGACCGGTAACCTGGCCGAGTTTCAGATTGAAAACCGCCTCATCGAAGGGTCTCACCATCTGGCCGCGATTGAAGTATCCGAGATCGCCGCCCCTAACGGCCGATGCCCTGTCGGCGGAGTTGTCCTCCGCGAGCTTTGCAAAACTCACACCCTCCTTGACCGAATCGAGTACTGCCAGGGCCGTGTCGTAAGCTTTCAGAGTGTCTTCCGGCGTTTTTCCTTTTATCGCAATCAGTATGTGGCTGGCCCTGACGCTCTCCACACGCGGGCGTCTTTCTTCCAGCTTGACGACAAGATAGCCGAAGGATGTCCTGATCGGCACGTCCCCGACTTCGCCGGGCTTCAACGTGTACAGCATATTTTCAAATTCTTCTCCGCCCACATACTGCAGGAACGTTCCCGCCGTCATATAATACGTGTCCTGTCCGGAATACAGGTGCATAAGCGAGTCGATCGGCGCTCCCGCTTTCAGGTCCCTGATCGCCGAAACAGCGTCGTCGTAGGCCTTCAGCGTGTCACCATGAGGGTGAAGTGAGTCGACAGGGAAACGAATGAACAGATACTTTGCCCTGACTTCAAATTTCTGCCGCTCGTAGATGGTTTTAACCATCGGATCAACAAGTTCGTGCTCGGATATGTAGCTGACAGCGAGCTCCGTTTCATAGTTCTTCATCTCGTCTCTAATGGCCGGGTCGTCCATAAGATGCTCTTTTTTCGCATCTAGCAACTTGAGGTTATAGTCAACCAGGAGATTGAGAAACTTGTTGCTGGATTCGAATGACTTCGAAGAGTCGGATTGCGGGACGAAGTTTTGTGCGACTTCCTGTCGGAAATCCGAATAAGTTATCTTGTGATTACCGACGACGGCCACGACATTCTTGTCCATGCTCAAATCGGCCGCGCAGCCCGCAACAATTACACTTAGTCCAATGACGCAGAAGAAATGCTTAATCGACATTTAGGAATTCTCCATTATAGGTTTACACGCAGGTAAAATCATAAACAAAGCCCCCCTCAAAATCAAGGTAACCATCGGTGCGCTAATGAGATATCCCGACGCTGCAGACCGCCGTTTCGGTCGACTCTTCGGATTTTTTTTGGCGCATATCACGACGAGGAAACGGGCAGAGTGTCAATTTGAAATCAACCGCGAAGATCATCGGCAATCGCACTTCGCAGGATCTCGCGTCCATTCATTTAACATATCCGGTCGGATCCCGCTTCACCGTGACAGTGAGAAAGGAATACCTAATCTCTACCGCCCCCGTCGCATCGTTCACATCCTTCGCGATTAAGAAGAAGCCGCGGAATTCGCAGCCGAATGTAACCGACCGACTAACGATGAAGGTGTGAAATTGCAATTTATTTTCATCTTCTTTATTTTAGACGGTCAAATGTCCGGGGTGTTGAGATTGAGTTTTTGCAGATTTACTAACAAATAATATATAGAATGGTTTCTCTTTTTGTCGGCTTGATTGTCGGGATGGTCATCTCCATTCCGCTCGGTCCTATAAACGTTACCGTCATATCGAAGGGTTTCAAACAGGGATTCAAGAGTGCCTTTGGCGTCGGGCTGGGGGCATCCGCGATGGATTTCTTCTACTGTGCGGCGACTATGCTCGGATTGTCGGCAATCGTTCACAGAATTGAAGTGAATATCATATTCCAGGTAATCGGTTTTCTCCTGCTCGTCTACCTGGGCATACGAGACGTCACAACGAAGGTAGAGACATTCCGATATGAGAGCCTGGTACCGAACGAGGGAAAATTCCACAGCGCATTCCTTGTTGGAGTTTTCATGTACGTTTCCAATCCAACACTGGTTGCATTCTGGATCATGCTTAGCGGGATCATACAATCATCAGGGATGCTTGGCGACGGAATTGGTGGAGTCGGACTCTTCGCTTTCGGCGTCGGGTCCGGAACCGCGCTTTGGTACTACCTGCTGTTGAGAGCAATATCATGGAAGAAAGAATCTTTCAGGGCTGAGACTCTTACGGTCTTTTCCAGAATTTCCGGTTATATAATGTTGTCATTTAGTGCTTATATTGGGTACGAGTTGGTCGTCCATTTCCTTCAGCGTGGCGCCTGATGGAATTACATTACGGCCGGCGTCCAACTCGTTGTATCCATCATAAAGCAGAAGGTGTTATGTCCCAACAGTTACCGCTTCTCATAAAATAACGAGGGCATTGAAGTGTCGCAGGCTAATGTGAAGATTTCGCCGTTATGGATGAGAAACGCTGAAACTCTCCGGAGGGCTGGTGCGATCCAGAGTCTCCTGAATTTTCGGCGCGATTTCGACAAGGCTGCTACGCACAAAGTGTTCTGCGCTTCGTTCGAAGCGCCAATCGGGGTGATTTACGTTGCCTCGACTGAAAAAGGGGTTTGCAAGATAGCTCTTCCAAAAGACGGTAAGTCCAGCTTTTTGAGCTGGATCGGGGAGAATTTTTCTCAGGATGAAATCGTCGACGACAGGGGGAAGAATTCCGTCGTGATCAGGCAGCTGAACGAATACTTCGTCGGAAAGCGAACGAAGTTCGAGCTCGACATCGACCTGATCGGTACCCCGTTCCAGCAAAAGATCTGGACTGAGCTGGCGAAAACACGTTACGGCACTGTCGCAACCTACAAGCAAATTGCAAAGAGAGTTCATACGCGTGGGTTCCGTGCGGTCGGCGTCGCGGTAAGCAAGAATCCGCTTCCGATAGTGATTCCGTGTCACAGGATAATCGGCTCGGACAGCAAGCTCGTCGGTTATGCCGGAGGGATAAGATTGAAGGAATACCTTCTGAGGCTCGAAGGAATCATTCTCGTTTGACAGTCGTCAGGGGACTGAAATGGGAAGATCGCTCATCTCACAATTGGTAGTAGTTACAACAGGCTGAAGCGTACCTCGGAGGGAGAGGAACGGTCCGGAAGCGGACCGTCCCCCGCCTGCAAAGTCTTTTCTACTCGTACCTCAACGCATCTATCGGATTCAAATTCGCCGCTTTCCGCGCCGGATACCATCCAAAAAATATTCCGATTACTGCTGCGAAAACGAACGCGAGTCCCACCGATTGGGGTGAGATTACAACAGGCCAGTGCTGGATGTTGGATACGAACTTCGAGGTCAGGACGCCGAGAATCACGCCGATGAGGCCGCCGACCAGACTGAGCGACAGGGCTTCTATCAGGAATTGCGTCAACACGTCTCCACCACGCGCGCCGACTGCCATCCTGATACCTATCTCACG
>JBJKPN010000030.1:0-13083 GCA_046706365.1 Candidatus Kryptoniota bacterium
TGATTGTATGTACCGAAGCCGTCAGACATATTCCCGTTCTCTCCAATCTGGTTCGTTGAATCTGGCACCACAGTTCTTTACCGCCTCCTCTTGAAAACTTAAACAATCTCCCCTTAGGATTCAAAGAATCAGGTGGTGACACATTTTGAAGAAACATCTCACGCGAGGCCTCCTTTTTAATTGGGGACCTGTTCAGTTTCGGACTTAGCGGCAACCTCGGGCTTATCCTAACCGCCTGGGGCGAAGAGAATGCTCCGAGAACGCAGAGAGTAGGTATATTCTCCCAGCGATAATTGCGCCCTCCTCTGCTTCCTTTGCTGTCAAATTCAAATTGAGCCTCAACCAACAATTGCTAATCCTTCAGCGAGTGGCTAAATTGTCGTCAACATATGAAGCGCCGGAAATTCAGATGGCGCCGGGTTTACTCAGGGTTCGATTAACTTCCAGCACCAATAAGGGGGTCTGCTATGAACAAGAGATCGACTTTTCTCGTTGCCGTATTGTTGTCAGTTGCCGTATTAACTGTGTCAGGGTATTGTCAGTCCAGGAAACCTCGACCCGCAAGTTCCATCGTTGCCCAGGCGCTTCACAACGCCCGTACTTCTCATAGGAGTGTCTTCCTGGTATTCCACGCATCCTGGTGTCCGTGGTGCAAGAAGTTGGAATCACTGTTGGATCAGCCGGACGTAAAAAGGATAGTCGGTGGGAGCTTTGTGGTAGCGAAAGTTGATGTAATGGAACGGGGAGACGCGAAGCAGACAATTGAAAATCAGGGTGGAATCGACCTGATGAAGAAATTCGGCGGAGAGAAATCAGGTTTACCATACTACGTGATTCTGAACGAAGAAGGCGAAATGATTGGCAATTCGAATGCGATGCCGAAAGGCCAAAACATCGGATATCCCGGTTCGAGAAAGGAAGATTCGACTTTTGTTGCATTGCTGAGAAGAACTGCCGGCAACATGTCTCCAAAGCAGTCTGAAGTGATCGAAAGGTATCTCGAAAGCACTTCGCCTCACTAGGCGGCGATTGTCGGGTCACAGAATTCCTGTGACATCCGGACTAACTTTGTAGCACACTTGTAATCCAATTCATGAATCCTTGTTGGTGCTTCTGCACAACCTGCTAATCATTGCCGTGTCGGGAAATGCGTTAGCCAGGATCGCGACGGGCTTGATTGCCATGCCCTCCGAGATACCCGCACTTGCGGTCCTGGATCGAGTGTGTCCATATATTCTGCCGTCCCGGCCTGCGGGAAAATAAATTACCTCAGTGGGGTGAAGGGAGTATCTTTCATGGGGTGAACCGCATTCGCCTTCAGAGAGTTTTGTCCCGGTATTTGGCTCGCCATTAGGATAGCGGGATGTGTTTAGAATTCCCGATTAAGTATATTCTCCAGGTGAGTGTCTGAAAGTTCCGGGAGCATTTGAGTCTCTACGGTGCAGCTGAGCAGGAGAAGGCGAAGATTCTATGACAAATTCTATTGAAGTATGGCCGGGAAAACCCTATCCGCGTGGCGCAAACTGGGACGGCGGTGGAACCAACTTCTCGGTCTTTTCGGAAAATGCGGAACGAATAGAGCTGGTCCTTTTCGATTCGGAAGACTCCGCCGAACCTTCGCACACGATAACCTTCAGGGAGCGGACAACGTCCACATGGCATTGCTACCTGCCTGGTGTGGGTCCGGGGCAGCTATATGGTTACCGAGTTTACGGTCCCTACGATCCGTCCCGTGGTCATCGATTTAATCCGTCGAAACTGCTCCTGGACCCTTACTCGAAATCTCTCACCGGTCAGGTCATCTGGGACGATGCCCTGTTCGGGTACGTCATAGGCTCTCCTGAAAGGGATTTATCCGAAGACAAGCGAGACTCGGCACTTTTCGTTCCGAAGTCCGTCGTCGTTGACCCGTCGTTCGATTGGGAGGGAGATGATCACCTGCGAATTCCCTGGAACGAGACGATTATCTACGAGACGCATGTAAAGGGTCTGACGTTTAGGCATCCAGAGTTAACCGGGACCGTTCGCGGTTCCTACGCTGCCGTTGCGAGCGAACCCGTAATCAGGCACCTGAAATCGCTCGGCGTCACCGCAGTAGAACTCCTGCCGGTTCAACAGCATGTCACTGAAAGATCTCTTGCCGGCAAAGGTCTGACCAACTATTGGGGGTACAGCACGGTTGGTTTCTTCGCGCCCGATTTTCGATATGCTTCACAGGGGACGCATGGAGAGCAGGTGCATGAATTCAAGCAGATGGTCAAAGACCTTCACAAGGCCGGCATCGAAGTGATCATGGATGTCGTTTATAATCATACCGCTGAGGGAAACGAGATGGGGCCGACACTCTGCTTTAAAGGAATCGACAACGCATCGTACTACTGCCTGACCCCAAAAAACCCGAGGTACTACATGGACTTCACCGGATGCGGGGGCTGCTTCAACATGGGACATCCGCGCGTCCTCCAGTTCATCATGGATAGTCTCAGGTACTGGATCACGGAGATGCACGTCGACGGCTTCCGCTTCGATCTTGCAGCCACGCTGGCGCGGGAGTTCTTCGAGGTCGACCGGCTCTCGACATTCTTCGATATCATTTGCCAGGACCCGGTGATTTCGCAAGTCAAGCTCATAGCGGAACCGTGGGACATCGGGCCTGGAGGATACCAGGTGGGCAATTTTCCGGAACTCTGGAGCGAATGGAACGGGAGATACCGCGACACTGTCCGCCGGTTTTGGAAAGGCGACGACGGCCAGTTGTCGGAACTGGGCTACCGTCTCACCGGCTCGAGCGACCTTTACAGGCAATCAAAACGAAATCCGCACGCGAGCATCAACTTCGTTACCAGTCACGATGGATTCACGCTCCGTGATCTGGTTTCATACGACCGCAAGCACAACGAGGCAAACCAGGAAGAGAACCGGGACGGGGCCGATTACAACGACAGCTGGAACTGTGGGGCCGAAGGTCCAGCCGCCGACGAGCAAGTCCGCAAGCTTCGGATTCGCCAGATGAAGAATATATTGACGACGCTCTTCCTGTCTCAGGGTACACCGATGCTCCTCGGCGGCGACGAGTTCGGAAGGACTCAGAACGGCAACAACAACACTTATTGTCAGGACAACGAGCTTTCGTGGATCGACTGGGAGATTGGCGAGGCAGGTAGAGACATCCTCGAGTTCGTTAGACGCCTCATCATGATAAGGAAGGAGCATCCCGTTCTTCGCCGCAAGAGTTTTTTTCTCGGCCAGAAGCTTGCCGGACGGGGAGTGAAAGACATCTTCTGGATCAAACCCGATGGCAAGGAGATGAGGGTAAGAGAATGGAAACAATCGTTCGCCAAGTCTATAGGAATGATGCTCGTCGGGAGTGCAATACCGGATGTCGATCTTCACGGCAACAGGTTGATCGACGATAATTTTCTCATCCTGCTAAACGCTCATTGGGAGGCGATAGAGTTTGTCATGCCGAGGGCGCACGTGGAGCGATGGTATCCTCTTCTCGACACGAACCTGCCCGACGGCGCTTGCCCCGATGCCGGGGAGAATAAACCGATCTCTTACGCGCTTGGCGGACGGTCGATTGCTGTGTTCATATCACCCAGGAAAAAGTCACCATGAAAGCGATAGGCCAACACCTCGACGCCGGATACTGTTCGTTTACCGTATGGGCGCCTTTCTGTGAGAAGGTGCAGTTGCACATTCTGGAACCTGTAGATAGACTCGTGCCGATGTCGCGGGACGATGAAGGGTACTGGGTCGCAAGAGTGGAGGGTGTGTCCCACGGTGATCTCTACCGTTACCGGCTGGACGACTCGATTGAGCGTGCCGACCCCGCGTCGCCGAGTCAGCCGCTGGGAGTTCACGGGCCATCTATGGTCGTGGACCAGAGCCGGTTCCGATGGGACGATGTTTCGCCCGGGTGGAAGCTGGAGGAATACATCATATATGAAATGCATGTGGGCACATTTACCCGCGAAGGTACTTTCGCGTCGGCATCTGCGCGCCTTCACGAATTGAGCGAGCTCGGCGTCAATGCTGTGGAAATCATGCCGGTCGCACAATTTCCCGGGAAACGGAATTGGGGCTATGACGGAGTTTACCCTTTCGCCGTGCAGAATTCGTATGGCGGGTTTGACGGTCTGAAGGCATTTGTTAATGCGACTCACAGGGAAAACATTGCTGTCGTCCTGGACGTCGTGTATAACCATCTCGGGCCTGAAGGCAATTATCTCCCGGATTTCGGCCCTTACTTCACCGACAGGTACAGAACCCCGTGGGGCGAGAGCATAAACTTCGACGGGCCGTACAGCGACGCGGTGTGTGACTACTTCATTCAAAATGCCATCTACTGGTTGCGGGAGTTTCACGTCGATGCACTGCGGATCGATGCGGTGCATGCCATCACAGACACCGGAGCCCGCCCGTTCCTGTTGCGTCTTGCTGAAGCCGTTGAGGCCGAGTCCCGACGCTCCGGATTGCAGAAGTACCTGATCGCAGAAAGCGACCTGAACGATTCACGAATCATCCGCGGCCGCGACCAGGGAGGGTTCGGTATCCATGCCCAGTGGAGCGACGACTTTCACCACTCCGTCCATACGCTGCTGACCGGAGAGTCGCGCGGATACTATTCCGACTTCGGCGGTATTGAAGATATGATTCGGACTCTGAAGCGAGGCTTCTGTTATTCCGGCGATTACTCGAAGGCACGCAAACGCAGCCACGGCAACGACGTCTCCCAAATGCACACGGGACGTTTTGTGGTTTGTTCCCAGAACCACGACCAGGTCGGAAACCGCATGCTCGGCGAACGGCTCGTCACTCTGACGGACACCCGGAGGACATGGCTTGCCGCAGCTGCCGTTATCCTCTCGCCATATATCCCTCTCTTGTTCATGGGAGAGGAGCACGGAGAGGACAATCCGTTCATCTACTTCGCCGATCACACCGACGAATCGCTGAAGAAGGCCGTCCGGGAAGGACGCAGACGGGAGTTTGCAGAGTTTCATGAGAGCGGAGAGCCTCCAGATCCGTTCGCGCTCCTGACTTTCGAGAAATCCCAAATCGATCGGGACAAGCGGACGAAAGAGCCGTATTCATATACATTCGCCTTCTATAAGGAACTGATCCGTGTAAGAAGATCGTGCCCGGCTATCGCCCCTTGTGGGAGAGAGAAGCTGGAAGTCGACCGCTGCGGCGGCACTTCGGTAATCTCGATACACTACCTCGACGATGTCGAGCCGGCCGTCTGCCTTTTGAACTTCGGGAAAGAGCCGGCGAGTATACCCTGGAACTTTGCCGGGCGATGGAACAAACGTTTCGATTCCATTTCATTTGGCCGGACTCCGGAGAGCTCGTCTCTGCCGGACGTATTGGGGGACGGTGACGGCCTGCGCTTGGAACCGTACCAAAGTGCGGTTTATATTTCTAAATCAACTGAGAAATAACACAGAGTGAGCCCTGTCCGATGGAGAAGCTGCATATACCACGCGCAACATATCGGCTGCAGTTCACGCCTGAATTCCGGTTCAGGAACGCGCTCGATCTGCTTCCTTATTTCCGGAGTCTCGGCATAAGCCACATCTACGCCTCGCCGGTGATGCGTGCGCGCAAAGGCAGTACTCACGGCTACGATGTGTGCGATCCGAAAGCGATAAATCCCGAACTTGGGACGCCCGACGAATTCAACGAGCTGCTTGCGGAAGCGGCTAAAATGGGGATGGGCTGGCTGCAGGATATCGTTCCAAACCATATGGCATATTCTCACGAAAATCCTTATCTGCTGGATGTGCTAGAACACGGTAATGCTTCGCGATATTCGGACTTCTTCGATATCACGTGGGACCACCAGCAGGAAAGCCTGCGGGGCCGCCTGCTCGCACCCTTTCTTGGAAAGCCCTTCGGCCAGTGTGTTATGGACGGGGAGCTCGGCATAGTGTTCGAGAACGGCGGACTGTGGGCGGCTTACTTCGACAGGCGCTATCCGCTTTCGCCGGAATCATACTGGGAAGTAATCGGCCAGGGAATCGAAAAGCTGCAATCAGTGGATGGCTTCCACATCGACGACTACACTAGTCTTTTAGGTGCACTTCACACGCTGAGGAACCTTCCGGCTTCCAAACCGACCGACGAGAGGGCAGCTCAATGCTCGATGGCAAAGTCCGTGGTACGCAGAATCTTCGAACAGTTCCCGGCGGTCCGCGCGCATATCGAAGAGCGCACGAGGGAATTCCATACAGGCACGCCTGCGGCGAACGCACTTTTCGATTCCCTCATGTCGAAACAGAACTTCAGGCTGGCGTTCTGGAAAGTGGCTGCAGAAGAGCTCAACTACAGGAGATTCTTCACGGTGAGCGACCTCATTTGTGTCCGCGTCGAATATGAGCACGTTTTCGAGGAAACTCACTCGCTTATCCTCGGTTATGTGGAGAAGGGGCTCATCGACGGGCTGCGGATCGACCATATCGACGGACTGTTCGACCCGGCAGCCTATCTGAAAAGGCTTCGTGCCAGGGCTCCGCACGCTTACATCGTAGTGGAAAAAATTCTGGATCGAGTGGAGCGCCTGCCTGCAGACTGGCCGATTCAAGGGACGACCGGTTATGACTTTCTGAACCATTTAAGTTACTCGTTCTGCGACCGCGCTGCCGAAAAGCGCTTCGACAGGCTGTATGCGAAATTCATCGGCGAAAAAGTCAACCTGTCCGAACTCCAAATCGACAAGAAGCGGCTCATCATCGGGAAGCATATGGCAGGGGACATCGACAATCTCGCACGGCTTGTCATGCGGATAGCCGGAGTCGATCTGATGGGAAGAGATATAACCCTATACGGTCTTCGCAGGGCACTCGTCGAAGTGCTGACGCATTTTCCTGTCTACAGAACGTACGTTACCACGAAGATGTTTACCGAGGACGATGCCGCCGATATTGCCGTAGCTCTCAGGCGTTCACGTGAGACGCTCGCTGGCCTGGCCGTCGAGTTTGACTTCATCGAGAGGTTCTTGATGGTCAGGGGTGAAGTAGAGCACGAAGCGGATTTCGACGAGGCCTGGCGGAGTGCCGTTATGAGGTTTCAGCAGTTCACAGGACCATTGATGGCAAAGGGATTCGAAGACACTCTTTTCTATGTCTATAACAGAAACCTCGCACTCAATGAAGTGGGAGGCTGGCCCGACCGTTTCGGAATAAGCTGGAGAGAGTTCAATGGCTTCATAAAAGAGCGCGCCAAAACCCACCCCGCTGCAATGAACGCCACCGCGACACATGACACCAAACGCGGCGAAGATACAAGGGCAAGACTTCTGGCACTGACGGGAATGCCTTCGGAATGGGGCAGAAAGCTGGCTCTTTGGACAAACCTGAACAGGGATCTCGTGAAGGGGTTGGGTCGACAGGATTCCCCCGACCGGAACGATCAGTACATGTTTTATCAGACCCTCGTGGCCACCTTCCCGTCCGGCGGTGCGATAGACCAGACGTATATCGAACGCGTGGGGAATTACATGGTGAAAGCGGTGCGTGAGGCAAAGGTTCACACAGCCTGGATAAAACCGGACGAAGAATACGAGAGAGCGGTTTTGCATTTCGTAAGAGGCTGCCTGGATGAGTCGAGAAATCATGCCTTCATTAATGACCTCCGTGGATTCGTGCAGAGCGTGTCATGGTTCGGCATGCTGAACTCGATCTCGCAGCTTGTTTTGAAGCTGACCTTGCCCGGAGTACCGGATTTCTACCAGGGGACCGAACTCTGGGATTTTTCCCTTGTCGATCCTGACAACCGCAGTCCCGTCGATTTCGGAACACGCAGGAGTATTCTGGAACACGTGACGAAGGTCGGCGTAGATGTGAGTGCTTTTCTCAGATCCGCGGCAGACGGCCGTTTGAAAATGTTTTTGATACGCAAACTGCTCACTCTCAGGGAAGAGTATGCCGATCTGTTTGAAGAAGGCGATTACAAATCTGTAATCATAAAAGGGGTACACAGGACGAAAGCCACTGCCTTCAGCCGGAAAATCGAGGGGAAGAGCCTGCTTGTAGTGGTCCCGTGTTTTCCGGTGAGTATTGTGAAGCCGGGAGAATTCGCCGTCGGAAAACAGGTCTGGCAGGATACTAGAATCGCGCTGCCGGGACTTCCGCGAGGAGGCGGCATGTCGAATGTATTTACCGGTGAGAACGTACAGATGGACGGTGAAGTCGCAGTCGCAAACCTCTTGAAGTCTTTTCCGATTGCAGTCCTCGTCGGCACCAACGCCGGCCTTGGGACGGAAGAGGCATAGCTGTAGTTTCGGGCCGAAATCGACTTCACTGACTTTAGAGGTTACTTCGACCCTTGCCGACAGTCCTCCGGCGCCGGCTGTCAGACCGTTGTTAACCTTCCTGATTCTCATATTTAGAACTGGCATTTGAAAACGGGTTCGGCGCGATCAGCGCGTCGACTCGAAACATCGTCCCGGGTTGGCGGCCGGGTAGTTCGCGGAATGATCCGGGGAATCGAAGTCTTCGTTGGCCTATGCGTTTGCAGTTCAGAATGGACGTCGCTATTATTTAATATTCTCATTTATGCACGAATGGTGCGGAGCCGACAAGGCTCTTCATCAATGGTCAGAGCGTGAGTCTTAAATGATAGGGAGGAGGGTGAATGGAGGAAGGTCGGACAAGGGTCGTAATAGAAAACGTTCTACCGCAGATCGACAACGGACAGTTTCCGATCAAGCGCGCGGTGGGTGAGAGCGTTGCGGTGAGGGCCACCGTGTTCTGCGACGCGCACGAAGCCATTAGCTCCTGCCTGCTTGTGCGCGGGCCGAACGACAATGACTGGTCCGAGATTCGTATGGGACATATCGGGAACGATGTGTGGACAGCCGACTTCGAAGTCACCGAGATCGGAGAGTACCGGTACACAGTCGAGGCGTGGGTGGATCATTTTCAAACGTGGCAGAGAGATCTGCGAAAGCGTCATGAAGCCGGACAGGACCTCCGCGTGCAGCTTCTCATCGGAGCTCAATTTACTGAGGATGCTTCACGGCAGGCCGGAAAGGGGGATAAGAAAAAGCTCGCCGAGATTGCAGCTGTCTTCAAAAATCCCGGAAGTATGACGGAGGCAGTCGATCTTGCTCTCGGAGAAGCGGTCTCCGAGCTCCTTTCCGCCTACCCGAACAGGACAGGTGCAGTTCGCGCATCGCGGGAGCTCGTTGTCGTGGTCGAACGCCGGAAATCGCTTTTCAGTACCTGGTATGAGAGGTTCCCTCGTTCCTGCTCTCCGGTCCCGGGGAAACACGGGACTTTCAAAGATTGCATTGCGATCCTCCCTGAGATTGCAAGGATGGGCTTCGATGTCTGGTACCTTCCGCCGATCCATCCCATAGGGAGGACAAACCGGAAAGGGAAGAACAACTCACCGAGGGCGGCCGCCGGAGATGTCGGAAGTCCGTGGGCGATAGGTGCGAAAGAAGGAGGCCATAAAGCGATCCACCCGGAGCTTGGCACCCTTGAGGATTTCAAGGAGCTCATTTCAAAGGCGCGGGAGCAGGGCATCGAAATTGCGCTCGACCTGGCTTTTCAATGTTCGCCCGACCACCCGTACGTGAAGGAACACCCCGATTGGTTTAAGTGGCTGCCGGACGGGACAGTACAGCATGCGGAGAACCCGCCGAAAAAGTACGAAGATGTTCTGCCGATAAACTTCGAGACGGAAAAATGGGAAGAGCTGTGGGAGGAGCTAAAAAGCGTTGTGCTTTACTGGGCGGGACAGGGCGTCCGAATTTTCCGAGTCGACAACCCTCACACTAAACCGTTCCGCTTCTGGGAATGGCTCATCAGGGAATCGCGGAAGAAATATCCTGATCTCATCTTTCTCGCCGAGGCGTTTACCAGGCCGAACGTCATGTATTATCTGGCGAAGTCGGGCTTTACCCAGTCGTATACTTATTTCACCTGGCGCAATACGAAGCCGGAGATAACGGATTACATTCTCCACCTCCTCAACACCTCGGTGCGGGAGTTCTTCCGGCCGAATTTCTGGCCGAACACGCCGGACATTCTCCCGGAGCATCTTCAATACGGCGGGCGTCCGGCCTACATGATGAGACTGGTGCTTGCAGCGACAATGTCGTCGAGTTACGGGATATACGGTCCCGCGTTCGAGCTCGCCGTCCGTGACGCCGAACCCGGCAAAGAAGAATACCTCGACTCCGAAAAATACCAGCTCGTCAACTGGGACTGGGACCGCTCCGGAAACCTCAGGGATTTTATTGCACGCGTCAATGAGATCCGGCGGGAAAATCCTGCGCTCCAGACCACGTGGAATCTCAAATTCTATCCTGTCGATAATGAATATCTGCTGTTCTACGGGAAGACGAACCCGGACCGATCGAACATCATCCTCGTTGTCGTGAACCTCGATACGGCGCACGCACATTCGGGCTGGGTGGACATTCCCCTCGACGACCTGGGTCTCGCAGCCGACCAGCCGTACATGGTCCACGAACTTCTGTCAGACAGTAAGTATATCTGGCATGGGAGGCGAAACTACGTTCAGCTTGACCCGTCCGTTCTTCCCGCGCACATATTCCAGGTCCGAAAGCGACTGAGAAAGGAGACCGATTTTGACTACTACTTCTAAGAAGCACAGGAAACCGAAGGACGACCCCACGCTTTCGCCTGATCCGGATTGGTACAAGGACGCGGTGATCTACGAGGTCCATGTAAAGAGTTTCTACGACAGCAACGGTGACGGGATCGGCGATTTCCGCGGCCTCGTACAAAAGCTCGATTACATTCAAGGCCTGGGTGTTACCGCCGTCTGGCTCCTCCCGTTTTACACGTCTCCACAGAAGGACGATGGCTACGACATTGCCGACTACTACGGAATCAATCCGGATTACGGAACGTTGAGTGACTTCAAGCTTCTGGTGAAAGAGGCCCACCAGCGGGGAATCCGGATTATTACCGAGCTGGTAATCAATCATACCTCCGACCAGCACGAATGGTTCAAAAAATCACGCCGTGCGAAGCCCGGCTCTCCCTGGAGAAAATTCTACGTCTGGAGCGATACGCCCGACAAGTACCGGGACGTGCGAATCATCTTCAGGGACTTCGAACAATCCAACTGGTCATGGGACCCCGTCGCCAAGGCGTATTTTTGGCACCGCTTCTACTCCCACCAGCCTGATCTGAATTTCGACAACCCGGCCGTCCAGAGGGCCGTCATCCGCGCCATGGACCATTGGTTTGAAATAGGAGTCGACGGTCTGCGTCTCGATGCGGTCCCCTACCTTTTCGAACGCGAAGGGACGAATTGCGAGAACCTGCCGGAGACGTACGCATTCATCGAAAAGCTCCGCTCTCATGTAGATAAAAAATTTCAGGGGAAGATGCTCCTCGCCGAAGCAAACCAGTGGCCGGAGGACGCGGTGGCGTATTTTGGGACCGGCAATCGTTGCCACATGGCGTTTCACTTCCCGGTAATGCCCCGGCTGTTCATGGCATCCTGGATGGAAGACAGATTCCCGATCGTGGACATATTCGAACAGACTCCCGAGATTCCGGAACAATGTCAGTGGGCGCTCTTCCTGCGGAACCACGACGAGCTGACTCTGGAAATGGTGAGCGACGAGGAGCGCGACTACATGTACAGAGTCTTTGCGAAAGACCCTACGACGCGCATCAACCTCGGAATTCGCAGAAGGCTCGCGCCTCTTCTCGGCAATAACAGGCGCAAGATCGAGCTGATGAACGTTCTTCTCTTTTCGCTCCCGGGTACTCCGGTGCTTTATTATGGCGACGAGATCGGCATGGGGGACAATCATTATCTCGGAGACAGAAACGGGGTCCGTACGCCGATGCAGTGGAACGGGGACCGCAACGCGGGCTTCTCAAGGGCCAACCCTCAAAAGCTTTTCCTGCCGGTCATAATCGACCCTGACTATCACTTCGAGGCGCTAAACGTCGAGAACCAGCAGCGCAACCAGTCGTCGCTCTACTGGTGGATGAAAAGGGTAGTCTCGATGCGCAAAAGGTTCAAGGCTTTCGGCAGAGGATCACTTGAATTCCTGAATTCCGGCAACCCCAAAGTCCTCGCCTTTATACGGCAGTTTGAAGACGAGACCATCCTGGTAGTCGCCAACCTCTCTCGATTTTCTCAGGCTATAGAACTCGACATATCACGGTTCGAAGGTTATGTTCCCGAAGAAGTGGTCAGCGGAAACAAGTTTCCCGTGATTACCGGTGCGCCGTACCTGTTCACGCTCGGTTTCTATGATTACTATTGGTTTTCGCTCCAGAAAGAGGAAAAGAAACTCCCCGTGCGCAGGCAGGAGGACCTTCCGGTACTTTCCCCTGACGGGTCCTGGGAGAACGTGCTCGAAGGGAAGTGCAGGGAGCGGCTGGAGCGGGAGGTGCTTCCGGTTTACCTGGAAACAGTGAGATGGTTCGGAGGAAAAGCAAGGACGCTCCAACAGGTCAGGATCACCGAGCAAATCCCGATGCATTCGAATTCCAATTCGGCAATACTAGTATTCATGGACGTTCGGTACGCGGAAGGCTCGAGCGAAACCTACCTGCTCCCTCTCGCGTTCGCAAGCGGTGACGAGGCCCAGTCGCTCGCAAACTCTCCGCAGGCGATTGTTGCAATGCTGAATGTCAGGAACGGGCAGGGTGTGCTTTACGATGCCACGCACAATGAGGAGTTCCAGAAGCACCTGCTGTCGCTCATTGTCAGAAAACAAAAGATTCGCGGGAGGCAGGGGGAACTCCTCCCGTATGCCGGGCGTAATCTCCGGAAGAAACCGGCCGGCGACATTACCCGGCTATCATCGAGGCTGCTGAAGGCCGAACAGAGCAATACGTCGATAATATTCGGAAATGATTTACTCATGAAGCTCTACAGGAGGCTCGACGAAGGGATCAATCCGGATCTCGAGATCGGACGATTCCTTACCGAAGCCGTTTCTTTCCCCAACGTGCCATCATTCGACGGCAGCCTGGAATACAACCGACGGGGTGCTGAACCCGTCGTGATAGGCATACTCCAGGACTTCGTGGACAATCAGGGAGACGCCTGGTCCTTCACGCTCAATCATGCCTC
>JBJKPN010000031.1:0-55726 GCA_046706365.1 Candidatus Kryptoniota bacterium
CCGCCGATTGCGACTCAGTCACTGGCAAACGGATCGGTGCATGTCGGCGTAAAACCGAACCCATACAAGAAAGAAGCATTTTTCGACGTTGGACTGGAGCACAAGATCATGTTCTTCAACCTGCCCAGCCAGTGTACGATTACCATTCTTGATGTATCCGGACAAATAATCGATCAGATCCACTATACCTCCCCCAGCCCGACGAACGGTACGTTCTTCTGGGATATGTACTCCAAGGACGGGCAGGAGGTCGCCAACGGCCTGTACATCTACGTCGTACAGTACAACGGCGGTCAACAGACCGGATATTTCTCGATCCTAAGGTAACGCAAAACAGAGGAGTTTAAACTATGAAAAAGTTAGCAGTAGTAACTCTGATGTCAATGCTGTACGCTGTGACGGGTTACGGTCAAGTTGCGAAATCCGGTCTTAACGCATTGGCATTTCTAAATATCGGCATCGGCGCAAAACAAGTTGCGCTCGGGTCGGCTGCGACAACCTTGAGCGGCGATCCGGACCAGATCTTCTGGAACCCTGCCGGTATCATCAACAATTCTTCAAAATTCGGGGCCAGCGTCTCTTACAACAGCTGGCTGCTCGGTCTGAACCAGGAATCCGGAGTAGTCACATACAACATGGGCGAATCCGGAACGTTCGGAGTTGGTTTCACGAGCTTCGGGGTAAACAACATACCCGCGGATCGGGACCTGCTTCCCGCGGATCTGGCAAGCTTGCAGATCGACAACCAGACTTCATCCACGTATAATTACAGAGACATGGCTCTCATACTTTCGTACGCAAGACACGTTACGGACCAGCTGACGTTGGGACTGAATGTGAAGTACCTCAACGAAACGATCGACAACATGTCGGCAAACGCGTTCGCGATAGACCTCGGCTCGATCTACAAGGTCACCAGCTTCTGGGATATCGGGGCGCGCCTCGTCAATCTCGGCTCGGATATCAAGTATTACGATATCTCGTCCCCGATACCGCTGACATTTTCTGTCGGTACTTCATTCCATACCAACTTCTCAGATGCGGTTGCCGGAGCGTTGGATCTTGATGTGGTACAACCCCAGGATCTCGGCCAGTTGATCTACACCGGTGTCGATGTCAACCTCATAAAGGTTTTCGACGTAAGGGCCGGTTACAAGTTCAACTATTCTGGAACAAAGGATGCAGGAAATGCGCTGAGAGGCCCGATCTCCACAACGATCGAAGGCTTCTCCGCAGGCGTAGGTGCAAATGTGAAACTTGCAAGCTACAACCTGAGATTCGATTACTCCTTCACCCAGATGAGTATCCTGAACAACGTACACCAGTTTACATTGAGTTTTAACTGGGGTAAATAAACAGCCAGCATAAAAGTGCCTCGTCGCTCCTTGACGGGGCACTTCTTTTTTCTTCTTCCCAGGTACCTTTGTTTTGCACCTCAAATTCTCTGGCGACCCCGTACGGAACCTTAACTTAATCCCCCAAGTAATTCTCCCGCTTGAAAAGAAGAGCATTCGTAAAAACTTTAGGCCTTTCGGCAACCGGACTCGCTCTGCATCGCCGAGGCTTGGGCAATAGTCTCCCCGCGGTTAGAAAGGGAAGGGAGGCGCGAAAAGCAGTCGCACCAGGTGAAACATCGGAGCTCGACAATCTGCGTCTCGAATGGGAAGGCGGAAATGAGCCGAGGCTCATTTTACTCGCGAAATCGGACACTTCCTGGAAAGAAGTATGTGAGCTCGACGCTCACGGCCTGCTTGACGTGAAGCTATTTCCGACTCAGTATCCATTTCCAATGGAACGCGCCAGCTGGGTGATGAAGCGGACGAATCACGGCATGGTCCTGAATACGGAAGTGGGTGGCCGTGCTATTGAAAGAAGGCTCGAGATCCTGAAGGGGCCGGCACGGGTGCGAGTGAGCTCCTACATGGATCTCCTTGGCGACGAGCTGCTTGAATGGTTTCAGGATTATTGGACCTTCCTCGGGGTGGCTCCCCTGGACTTTGCATGGACACCCAACCTTCGGCCGGAAGAAGATCTGGTTGTCGGAGATCATGTCTTTCGGGCGCCATCTACGATACTGATGAAGAACGGAGCGTGGGCTGCGCTGCTTCCGGACCTTGAAGCACTGGCGTCGGTCAGGAAAGGCGATAGAATGTCTGTCGACCTCGATCTGGAATCGGAAGAGTTGCCGATTTTTGCTTATGGTCTGAAGGCGTACCAACCGGTGTCACACACATATTACCGGCACTGGGGATCGATGCTGTTTACTCGTCCCCCCGGAAAAATAGGGTATACCTATGAGATGCTGGCGGGCACCGGCGGAGATGTTGCAGAAGTAACTCGCCGCGTTAATTCATATATATGGAACAGATACGCCTCCAGGTATGAAGGGAGCGTTCTGCCGCAAACAGTCCCGTTTGCCGCCTACGGCGACTATAGTTATCCGACGCTTTTTAAGATTGGGGAATTCAAAGAGATCGAATCAGACGGGATGAAAGCGGGAGGATTCAAAGCACTAAACGACGGAGGCTATTTCAGAAGGCCGGAGAATGTCATACTAAATCAGGCTTGGTACAACAATATGCGAAGCAGCTACGGGCTGTTTCACTTCGGAAGAAAATCCAACAATCGTTTGTGGCAGGAGCGGGCCGGGCAAATAAGGCGATTGACTCTGTCTGCCCCTCAGCGAGATGGACTGTTCCCGGCAATGTACGATTTTGAAAAGAACGAATGGTGGGGGTCTATCCCTCGTTTGAACGGAGGGCGGGACAGAATTCAGTGTGTCAATGCAGCCTGGACTTCTATGTGGCTCTTATGGTGGAACAAGGACTTCGGCGAAGACAAGGCCGCAACGAGCTATGTCAGACGTTTGGCGGATTTTTTTGTGGAAGCTCAGCTTCCGTCAGGGGCGATACCCGGCTGGTTCGATTTACCCCAACGCGGCGCGGGACGTCCGGTAGCTGTAGAAACATTAAAGGAATCGGCTGAAACTGCCGGGGCAGCAATGCTGCTGGGAGAGCTTGCGGTTCAGGAGAAGGAATCCCAATACACCCCGGCGTTATCGCGAGCAAGTGACTTCCTGATCAGGGAAGTGATTTCGGAAATGAAGTACTGGGACTTCGAGACTTTCTGGTCGTGTTCATGGAAACCGCTCGACTTCAGGGATCCTTATACCCGCATACTGCCTCAGAACACTTTCTCGGCTTATTGGACGGTTCACACGCTGTTGAGGGCATATGAAGCTACGAACCTTAAGAAGTATCTCGACAACGCGTTGAGGGCTCTCGACGTGCTGAACTTCTACCAGCAAGTGTGGAATCCTCCCTGGCTCAGTCTATATGCTTTCGGAGGCTTCGGGGTCATGAATACCGACGGAGAATGGAACGATGCGAGGCAGGCAGTGTTCGCGCCGGTATACCTTGACGCCTATCGGCTCTCCGGCGAGGCGGAGTACTTTCGCCGAGGAGTAGCAGCCTTGAGAGCTTCCTTCACTTTGATGGCCATCCCTGAGAACAAAGAAGTCAGTCCCGACACGTGGAACGCTCTTCCTGCCGGATTGTGCCCCGAGAATTTCGCCCATGCGGGTTACAATGGTACCTTTGCAAGGTCGGATTCCGACTGGGGCGAGGCAGGTGCCCTTTCGGCTGCGGCTCTTGTTGAAAACAGATTTGGAGGAGTTTATCTTGATACCGAAAGAGGAGTCGGCTTCGGGATCGATGGCTGCCGCGTAATTTCGGTGGAGAAGAAGAACAACGGTCTCCGGATCGAAGTGGCCGAGCTGCTTGGGCGAGGAAGGAAAGTTGTTCTTGCAACCGACAAAGGACAACGCCGAATTCTTTCGCTCAGAGCAAATGGTACTTCGGAGGCATTGATTCAATAGTCCGATGAAATCATACGCACGGGGAGGTGTCTGGTATTGGGCATGATGAATGACAGGCTGGTGAAGGCGCAGGAGTGTGTGAAAGGCGACAGGGTGCCTTTTATCCCGGCAATTTATGAGCACAAAGGGTGGTTCATTAACTCTACTCCTTCCGAAGTAGCAAGAAACGCCGATTTGCTGGAGAAGGCTCTGATTGCAGAATACGAATCTGTGAGGCCAGATGCCCTAACCGTGGGCGTCGACGTATATAATGTTGAGGCCGAAGCGCTCGGCTGCGAAGTCATTTATTATGAGAACGATGACACGTCCATCCCGGCGATAAGCGCTGAGGGAGCCGCATTCTCAGATGAAGACGATTTCTCCGCGATGGATCTTCCTGACCCGGAAAATGACGGCCGAATGCCGGTGAATCTGGAAGCGGCAAAGCGTGCGATGAGCGTGTTGAGCAAGGAAGTTCCTATCAGGGGCGCAGTTTCTGGACCGTTCTCGATGGCAGCCAACCTCGTCGGTCCCGAGCGTCTGTTTATGTTGACAGTCACAAACCCCACATTCGTCAAAGAATTGCTGGCATTTGCATCAAACGTAGGCAAGCAATACGGTGCAGCCTTCGTCAGGAGGGGCTGTGGTGTGGTGGTCTTCGATTCACAGGCTTCGCCGGAATTGTTGTCGCCTAAGATGTACCGCGAATTTGTCCTACCGGCCACCCGTTCTTTGATCAATCATTTTCACCTTCTTGGCGTCAAGCATGTCCCTCTCATCATAGGAGGCAATACTACGAAGATTCTTGATTCTTATCTGGAATCTGGAGGCAATAATCTGCTTTGCGATTTTTCCGCCGACGTTCGCAGCTTCCTGACCGAATGTTCAAAGGCCGGGAGATCATTCCGGAGGAACATGGATTCATCTGACTTTCTTACAGCTTCGCCTGATGAATTGCACTCCAGGGCCCTGAAGGCTCTTGGTGAATCGGAAGGCTATCCCGGATATATTATGGGAACGGCGGTGGTACCCTACGGCACACCGCTGGAAAAACTGGCGGCCATCCGAGAAGCCCTGTCCGAATACAGGAGCAGCGGGGTAAAACCCCATTTCTCCTGATGAGGTCAGACGAAGGTTTATATATAGATAGAAGTCAATCAAGCCGGAGGGCCGTCCGGGCCAAGCGATGCCTGAGCCTTCCGAAGAACGGAACTGCAAGCACCCATTCCGCACTGAAAGTAATATACGATCCCGAAGAACGAACTATGGTTATGAATCGAAATGGCGGACACCCGCTGCCCGATTGTGCCGCATGGAGTGGTTTGAGTTTCCGTGGAATCGTGAATCAACAACAGAACAAGGATAACAACAGAGGTATAAAACGATGGAAGAACTTGAGAAACTAGCATTAATGTTGGAAGAGGGGGACGTTAACGGTGTCGCCGGCCTGACTCAGCAGCTCGTGGATTCCGGAATGTCGGCACAGACGATACTTAACAAAGGACTTATTGTCGGCATGGGCGTGGTCGGTGAGAAGATGAGGACCGGGGAGATGTACCTGCCCGAAGTTCTCCAATCTGCGACCGCGATGCACGCATCCCTCAAGATTCTCAAACCCCTTCTCGCTCAGGGAGGCATCCAGCCGCTCGGCAAGATTGTAATGGGAACCGTCAAGGGAGACGTCCACGACATAGGAAAGAACCTTGTGGGAATTCTGCTTCAGGGAGCCGGGTTCGAGATTGTCGACCTTGGTGTGAACGTGGCACCCGCAAAATTCGTGGATGCCATCAATCAGCATAACCCTGCGCTTCTTGCGATCTCCGCAATGTTGACAACCACCATGTTGAATATGAAGACAACCATCGAGGCCATCAGCAACGCGGGACTTCGCTCGAAGACAAAGATTATTGTCGGCGGCGCGCCTGTAAGTCAGAGGTTCGCGGACGAGATCGGCGCGGACGGCTATGCCCAGAACGCCGTCAGAGCGGTCGACAAGGTAAAAGAAATGCTCGCGATAGCGGGATGAGGCGAGACAAGATGAATAACACAAAGACAATCAGAAATTTTCCAAGGCTTGCCGTCAGAAGCGCATCTGAGCTCATGTTCGGCAAGGCTCCGAAGCCGGCCTCATGCGGCTATCAGCTCAATGTCGGCGGCGGACAGGTCTATCCTGAGATCAATTTCACTCTTCCGACAATGCTGATAGAGGAAAAGACCTGGCCTGCGGTCATAGAACAGTATCAGGAAATCAGCGAGATGCTCGTGAGGTCGGCCAAGCGACTGCACCTCCCCGGGTTGATGGTCGAGTTTGAGCTCCTTCCGCCCATGACAGAGAAACCCGAGTGGGGAGCCGAGATTACGGCAATCCTGCATGAAGCGTTGAAGCGCGCCCACGAAGAGTACGGACTCCCGTGTGCTCTCCGTGCGACCCCGACGGACATACGCGATGCAAACCGGCCGCCCGTCCTGCGGTCAGGCAGGGAGTGGGATGCACTTTGTGCCTCGCTCGAACAATGCGCCGCAGCAGGTGCCGATATCCTTTCCATAGAGTCGGTCGGCGGGAAAGAAGTGAACGACGAGGCCATGCTTAAGGGACACGTGGCAGGCATGATCTTCGGTCTCGGAATACTCGCACCCAGAGACATGGAATTCTTGTGGGACGAGATCGTCCGAGTATCCACGAAACACAATATCGTTCCGGGCGGCGACTCGGCGTGCGGTTTTGCAAACACTGCGATGCAGCTCTCCTCTCAAAGCATGCTGCCGGAAGTTTTTGCCGCGGTTGTGAGGGCGGCAAGCACCGTCCGCAGCCTTGTTGCCTATGAGCGCGGGGCGTACGGTCCGTCGAAGGACTGTGCGTATGAAGGTCCGGTCATCAAGGCGATTACAGGTGCACCTATTGCCATGGAGGGAAAATCCGCCAGCTGTGCACATTTCAGTCCGGTGGGCAACGTTGCCGCCTCGATGTGTGATTTGTGGAGCAACGAGTCGGTTCAGAACGTTCGACTTCTGTCCGGGCCTGCGCCGGAGGCGTATATGGAGCTGCTCGCGTACGATTGCAGGATATTCAACAAGGCACTGGAAGGCGGTTCTGAACAGAGTTATCAAAATCTCCTGGTGGAGTCCGATGTGCATCTCAGCCCCCAGGCTCTTGTCCTCTCGCCTGAGTCGACTATGAGAATTGCTTCGGCGATCGTCAAAGAAAACAGCCATTACCGGATGACTGTGGCTGCGGCTCAAGAAGCCGTGTCGATCATCCGGGATTCCATCAAAAGCGGAGAGCTGAGCCTCACCAAGAAAGAAACTACGTGGCTGGATCGCGTCGACCGCGAGTTGGGAGCTCTTCCTGCCGAGGAGAACGCGCTGATCGAATCCATGAGCGCAGTATACGGTCATCTTTTCCTGCCCGCGAGCTACGGGCTGTGAAGAGCAATATCATGCAAATCAAAGGAGCAAGCTTAATGAAGAAAAGCGTACTCGGAAATTGCCTGTTGGTTGCAGTCAGCTTCTGCCTCGCCATAGGAGGCGGATCGATTCACGCATCGACTCTCAACGAGGCTATGAGAAGCGTGAAGGTCATTGCCTATCCCGCGAACGGGAAGGAAGTCGACTGTACCGTCGCGAACGCGATCATGCGCGAACTGGCCCCCCAGGCGCACGTGGTCAAATACAAAAGCATTGAATCGCTGGACAAAGCCGGCCTATTCGTCGTCTCGATTGCCGACGAAAACTTCGCACCGGTTCCTTCAGAAGACCAACTGAAAACAGACAATCACGAGTGGATGTATTTCAAAATCGACAAACAAGGGTCCGGTGAACTGGTTGTTTCCGACGAACATCTTCTATACGCGATGTACTGCCAGGTGAAACTCTGGAAGGATCAAAACATCGACGAGTTTATGAACGGGAAAACGTTGACCCCCGCCTTCAAGTGGCTGAGGAACTACAGCGACTTTCTCGTGGGTACGCGCCGGTACTCGCGCGGCTTCAGCCCTTCCGAATATGTGAAGCAGGTCGCAAGCGAAGGGTTCACACATATCACGGTGAACGGGCTCGGGGTTCCTCATCCGTTCGATCAGGGCCCTCCCGGCGACAAGTATTCGGAGTTCTATGATTATACACCCGACCTCGACGAGTTCGTAACAAGCAAGCTTCTTAAGGGATATTACCCGCCGTACTATCTCACTGCGAATCTCAACTTCCTCAAGCGCAGGGCGAAGCTCGCCAAAGAATACGGCCTCGCGCCGGGGCTGGTAATCTGCTCTCCCAGGACAATGCCCCCGGATTTCTGGGAAAAGTACCCATTCCTTCGCGGTGCAAGGGTCGATCACCCTCGCGAAAGTTATGAGCCGAGATATACCCTGACCCTGGAACATCCGGCCGTACAGGAATCCTATCGCGAACTCGTTGCAAACCTGATGACGGCCGTACCGGATCTCAGCTACATCGAGATATGGTCGAACGACAGTGGCTCCGGATTCGAATTTGCTAACAGGCTGTATGCCGGCAGAAACGGCGGTCCCTACCTGGTCCGTGAGTGGAAAAGCGATGACTATGTGGCCCGGAAGATGGCAGCAAACGTTGTGAACTATTACCATCTTATCCTGAACGAAGCCCGGAAATTCAACCCGAAGTTCAGAGTCATCGTCGATCTGGGGTCGTTCACGCCGCTTGAACTGAAGTATATTATTCCAGCGCTCGGTCCGAACCTCGATGTCGGTGACTGGTCGGGACAGTGGCAGGATCAGTTTTCATTCAACGACAAGTGGCAGAAGGAATGGCAGGCAGGGGGGTCGCAAACCCAGCTTTACCTCAGCGCCGCAAATGACAACTCGATCGGTGTTCCCTTTCCGAAAGTCATCTATGACGAGCTGGCTCAGGCTTACAAAGGGGATTATCGCTATATCCTGAGCGAAACCATCCCGACATCGCTTGTACCCTATGATATCAATGGTCAGGTTGTCAGAGCGTTTCAAATGGATCCGCATGAGTCACTTGGCGATATTCTCAAGTCCGCCGCAGACCGCTGGGTCGGGAAGAAAGATGCCCCCCGGTTGGTAGACGCATGGATGACTGCTGATTCCGCGGTCAGCGGCTTTCCTTCTGGAATACCGAACGCCACTTTCGGATTTCCGTGGTACAGGATGTGGGTAAGACCGTTTGTTCCCAATATAGGTGCGATACCCGACAGTGACCGTGCTTACTACGAGAAGTTTATGCTTGCCACTTTCAACAATCCGACGCGGGTAGACTTCAATAATGACATGTTGTGGAACTTCCTGACTGTGGAACAGGCGGCTGAAAAGCGGAAGGGCTTCGATGAAAATTGCCTGCCCCAGATAGATCGCGCGATTGCAGTCGTCAAGGGCGAGTTGGCAAGACTGTCCAAGGGCACGCACGCCGAGACGGTCTTCACTGATCTGCTGGCCAACCTCGAGACTTACAGGTGCTACAGCGTTACGATGAGAGACATGGTGGCATGGATCGAAGGCGTTCACGGTTATATGGAAGCGAAGACGCCGCAGGAGAAGGCCGAATACCAGACAAAAACTAAGTCCTGCGTCGAGATGGAAATTCAAAACACGAAGGACCTGCTGAAATTGTGGAATACAAGTCCGGTGGAAATTATGGGCGTGTCCACAGTGGGCGAGAACATGAACGTCTATGGCGAGAACTTCGGAAAGCTTCTCCAAAAACGACTCGCACTGATGGAGCAGCATGTGAACGATGTGCCTTACATTGACCCGAACTACATGTGGCGCATGCCGAAACATTATCCGCCTTTGAACGAATAAACGGGAATTGCGCAGATGCCGGCGGTTCCACGGGTGTGAAAGAGACGGCAGTACCGACCGTTACCTGAGCTGTCCTTCAAACGGTGGTCAGCGTCTTACCGTGGAACCGGCGTCCTGCTCCGGCGTGAAGCGCGGCAAAAGGTCGTACGGCGAATCACGAGATTTTGAAGCGGGGGAGCGGACTTGAGAAGGCGAACGAGTTTCTAAATACAATCAAATGGGAGGAGGACTTATGAAATTTCCAATTTTACCGACTACTTTTGTGGGGAGCTACTCGCTCCCGCACTGGCTTGAATCGGTGCGCGGCCTCGGCCAGGCGGGAAAGCTGTCTGCCGCTGAAATCGAAGAAGCCCATGACAACGCGGTGAAATCGTGCATCAAGGATCAGGAAGCTGCCGGTCTTGATGTGATTACGGACGGTGAGCTCAGACGCGAGACGATGGTCTATTTCTTTTCGAAGCGGATACACGGTTTCGACAACAGCGGGAGGATGAAAGCAATCGGCAATCTGGATCCCAGCATTCAGATGCCGGATCCCGTGATAGTGGACAAGGTCAAGCGGGGAGAGAGTATCGGGATTGCGAAGCATTTTGCCTTTCTGAAGAAATATGCGGCCGCACATCCGAAGGTGACTATAACCGGGCCGCAGATGCTCGCCAAGCGCGCGACGAACGAGTATTACAAAGACGAAAAGCAGCTGATTTTCGATCTCGCCGATGTCCTCAACGCGGAGCTCAAGGAAACCGTGGACGCCGGCTGTGAGTTTGTCCAGGTCGACGAACCGGTATGGGTCGGATACCCGGAAGATATGCCGTGGCTGGTGGAGGCCTTCAACAAGATGGTCGACGGAGTCAAGGCGAAGATCGCTCTCCACGTTTGTTACGGAAACTACAAATTGAAGAAACTCTTTACCGGGACCTATGCCGACTTGTTTCCCGAGATACTTAAAGTCAATGCGTCCCAGCTCAGCCTCGAATTCGCAGTCACCGATATGGAGCCGCTCGATTTGTTCAAGAAATACAAGACCGATATGGAAGTTGCGGTCGGCGTAATCGACGTCAAGAACGAAGAGGTCGAGACTGCAGAGGTCGTGGCCGATCGCATTCGCCGCGCGCTGAAAGTGATACCGAAAGAGAAGGTGTGGCTCAGCACGGATTGCGGGATGAAGTTTATGCCGCGTGACCGGGCCTTTGCAAAACTCAAGGCGATGGTGGACGGGACGAAGATTGTCCGTAAAGAGCTCGGCGCATAGAAGGAAACTAGAATAGAGAATAAACCAATGAGTGAAATGTTCTTGAAAACGGGGAATGCGTCTCTTGACGCTCTTTACCCGCGGATAAAACGGTTCTTTGGTATAAACGTAGTAGACTACAACGTGATGGGAAAACAAACCCACGGCTACCGGGATCCGGACGCGCCGAGCGTCTGGATCCGCGGGGTCGCGGATTCTCTCCGCGCGTACAAGTACTGGGAAAAGGACCTGAAGAGTATTGTCGAGATCTTCGCCGACACGCAGACCTCTGCCGGGTGGCTTTACGACTATTTTACCATGACTCCCGAAAAGGTTCCGTGTGAGAAGGAGAACTGGGCGAAGTTCGTAAGGGTGCCTAACGAGGCGGACGTGGAGTTCCGTTTCGTGAAGGCAGTGTATCTCGTCTGGCAGGCGACGGGAGACGATGCCTGGCTGAAGAAGATGCTCCCGGTGATGGAACGTGCGCTCCAGTATATCGTCACCGATCCGTGGCGATGGGACAAGAAGACCGGCCTCGTGAAGCGTTCGTACACAATAGACACTTGGGACTTCGATTACACTGCCGGCCGTCACGAGTGGCTCAATTTTCAGCTGAACGAGCATACCTTCTGGGGGATAATGCACGGAGACAACTCCGGCTACTACGAAGCCTTCCTCCTCATGAGTTCCATGTATAGATGTGTCAAGAATCCCAGAAGGGCGAGTTACTGGAGTGCGTTTGCCTCGAAGCTCCGGGCAAAGGCCAACAAGGTTTGCTTCAACGGCCGGTTCTACACTCATCATGTTCACCTCGTCCCGGTTAAGATAGAGGGAGTAGACGAAAGCGAGCAACTCAGCCTGAGTAACCCGATGGACATCAACCGGGGGATGCCGACGCACGAGATGTCCGTTTCCATCCTGAAAGAATATCAGGCTCGAGCGAAGAAAGGGACGGCCTTTGCCGAATGGTTCAGCATCGACCCGGCTTTTCCGGCTGGAATATTCGGAGATGAAAAGATTATTGAAGGTGCATACAGCAACGGCGGTATTATGCCGCTCGTCGGGGGCGAGCTTGCCAGGGCCGCATTCGAGCACGGATTTGAAAAATACGGCGTCGACACTCTCTTGAAGTATGCTGAACTGACATCGGGCGGCGAATCGTTCCTCTGGTATTTCCCGAATGGAACTCACGCAACGGTGGAGACCAGTACGAGCCCCGATGCTTCACCCGGAGATACCTGGGGCTCATCGGCGATGCTGTACGCCCTTGTCGAAGGTCTGGCCGGAGTTGTGGATACTGCAAAGCTTTACAGGAGCGTCAGCCTGAGTCCCCGATGGGAAGCGGCAGGAAGTGATGAAGCTTCAATTCGTTGCACCTACGACGCATCTGGAAGCTGGTTTGAATATGATTACAGTCATGACAGGGCAAATAAAAAGATCGAGCTTGAGATTGCCGGCAAGTCGGCTGCAGCTCTTCATCTACTTCTCCCTGCCGGCGCGCGGGCCAAGTCCGTGAAGGTCAACCGGAAAAGCGTCCGGTTCCAGAATACAAAGATCGGGAACAGTCCATATGTGAATGCCGCGCTGAACGTTGTGAAAAAATCCGTTGTGGAAATAGAATATGCAGACTGATGTACGATAAATCGATAAAACAGAGCAACGCATGAAGAGACGGGACTTCGTACTTAAATCTGCCCTGAGCGCCGCGGCCATGACGGCGCTCGGATACCCTATGTCGCTGCGATTGCCAGGTGGTTCGATGAAGGACAAGGATCTTCCGGGTGAGGAAGACGATTCCCTGGTCGATGAATGGTCGAAGGAGGCTCCTTCCAACCAATCGATGAATTATGACTTCATCACTTTTCTGCCCGGGGTCGAGTATTTTCTTCTAGGCAATGGAGACATTCAGGCGGTTGTGCAGTACTGCAAAGATCACAACCTGGCGGGGAACAGCTCGCTTTTCGGTCTAACCCTGATCGACCCTTCACATTTATCCCAGAAATACACTACATTTTTGTTCAGCCCTTCATACGGCTTCGCGAACACAAGGATGTGGGTGGGCATAGACGGCAGTTTCCAGGGTGTGGATGATACGAGTCTTGTCGACATCGGATGGGAGCACGTCGATGGCATTCCGCTTGTGAGGCTAAAATGGAAGACGGACACCTTTGAGGTTGAGGAAGAGATCTTTGTTCCCAATAGTGGCGCTACACTTTTCCGGCGAGGAAAAGTTAGAAACACCGACACGTCTCCGCATGATGTGACTACCGGACTGATGATTTATCCAAACGTGGCCTTGTTCGACGATATCTATACTGATCCGAAGAATGGAACTGCCAACGCGGAAGGATTCGCGAAGCTTCAGCTCATGAGTCTCGAGAAGAACACTACAACCCTCGGCAGATATCATGTAAGAGTTCATGCCGGAAAGCTGGCGCCCGGTGAGCAAACCGTCGCCGACTTTGCCTACCGCATTGCCGACATCGACAGGCCTTTGAAAAAGAAAGACTTCGTTTCTCTTTGGTCAGCCACCTCGTCGTATTGGAAAGAAAAGAACAGGGTAGTGACAGGCAATGGCCACATAGACCATCTCTGGAGTATAGCGAGGACGGGGATGAGGGCACACGTTGCGCGCAATGGGAAGCGGGACGGCGGCATGTGGGAGTATGCAATGGAATGGGCGGGCGACGATATTATGGCATTGATGGCTGCACTCATGGCCGGTTTCTACGATGAAGCAAAAGTGCTGCTACACCGCACTCTGGACAAACTCGTCGTTGCAGACGGGAGAACCGTAGAGTCGAGCCAGGTATTTCCGTTTCAATTCACTGAAATAGAGCAGAATGGGATGATCCTGTACGGAATCTGGACATACGCTGCATGGACGGGCGATTATCAAAGCATCAGGGATAGATGGGAAAAAATACGGGCTGTCGCGGAACTGCCGTTGAACCCGTATTTCTGGAAAAAGACTTCGGGTCTTCTTGCGAACGAAAGGGAATTCTGGGAGCGGTCCAGCGCGTTCGGTGTTAAACCGGGATTTGAATTGGCTTACCAGTTTTGGGTGGCTCTTGGACTTGAGAAGATTGCGGAATTGGCAAGGAAACTCGGGCAGAAGGCCGAGGCGGTACGCTGGAGAAGCGCGGGGGAATCGATAAGAAACTCTTTTCTTCACAACCCGGAGTTCAAACTCGTCGAAGACGGGCACTTGATTAAGCGGCGGACGCTCGATGGGAAATGGCAGAGAACCTTCATCCCTCCGGACCGGGCAGCGATGCCGGAGGGGACTCCGATCGCTACGGAGAAATATCCTCTTGTCGAGCCTGATGCGAGTGAAGCATTTCCGATAATTTTCGAGATGATCGACCCGACAAGTCCGCTGTCGCTCAGGACCCTCGATTGGCTCGAAGGGTTATGGAACCAGCGCTGGAAAATCGGAGGATACGAACGATACAACAGCTCGAGCGAGCCTGAGCCGCCCGGACCGTGGCCGATAGCGTCTTTGCTCATCGCGGAGGCCTACTGGGAGGCCGGCAATTACGAGAAGAGTATGATGGTGGTGGACTGGCTGAATGAAATCAATGGACACATGTCGGGAAGCTGGTTCGAGTACTACCCCGAAGGACATCCGAGCATCGGGTTCATAGAGTGGGCGTGGATGGAATGTGTCCGGCTGGTAGTGGACCACATTTTAGGTGTCAGGCCCGGGCTCGATAGACTTGTTATCCGGCCGAGATTGTCGCCGGAAATGAACGATGTGCACGCGAAAATAAAAGTCAGAGGTACAAATATCGACCTGAGTATCAAGGCAACTTCTTCAGCGAATTCGGCGAGTGTAAATTCGAAGAGCGTGAAATTCGAGAATGGCATGATTGCTGTTCCTTATACGCGCCGCAAAGAAATGAATGTTCAAATCAATATTCAAAGGATGAACTAGTTCATGAAAAGACGTGAGTTTATGATGAAGTCGGCTCTCAGCGCAATTGCGGTGAGCCAGTTGAAGGGACCTCTCCCGCGGATACTCTACCGAAACGTCGGCCGAAAATCAGCTGCCGGTGAAGAACAGGACCTGAATTCGTACCTCTCGACCTGGTCGAAGGAAGCGCCTTCCAATGAGCGACTAAATGCTGATTACATTTCGTTTCTTCCCGGAGTCGAGTACTTCATGATGGGAAACGGAGAAATCCAGGGAGTTGTGCAGTACTGCAGGGACAACAAAGAAGCGCCGGGGAGTTCGTTCTTCGGATTTACGATCATGAATGCCGAACATTTCAGTCAGAAGTGGACTACGTTTCTCTACAGCGCGGGCCGTGGTTTTGGAAATACTCTTGCCGGGATAGGGGTGGACGGAAATTTTTACGTTGTGAACGACAAGAACTTCAAGTCCATTGGCTGGAAATATGTGGACGATGTACCGGTGGTCAGCGTGGTCTGGAGCGAAAAGAATTGCGAGATTGAAGAGGAACTTTTCGTGCCAAGTGAAGGGCCGGTTCTTTTCAGACGCCTGCGCGTCAAGAACATGGATACCTCCGCCCACAAGATTGAAGCCGGACTTACGCTTTACCCGAACATAGCCCTGTTCGATACCGTTTACACCGACGAAAAGAACAGGACTGCAAATGCGGAAGGATTCACGACGCTTCGGCTGTTTTGTTATGAGAAGAATATCCAGACTCTCGGACGTTATACTGTCAGGGCCGAGCAGGGCATGATCGCACCCGGCGCCGAAACTGAAGCGACTTTCGCTTACTACTTTGAAGGGGGCGAAGCGCTTCTCAAGAAAAAGGATGTTAAGACGCTCTGGTCGGAAACTGCCGCTTATTGGAAGGAGCGCAATGCTTTTTCAAGCGGTAAGGAAAGTCTCGACCGCGTATGGGACCTTTCAAAAACAGGTCTCAAAGCAAATGTAGCGAAGAACGGTAAAAGAGACTCGGGAATTTGGGAATACGGTATGGAGTGGGTAAGGGACGATGTGATGGTGATGACCGCGTTCCTGCAGAGCGGGTTCTTCCACGAAGCAAAGGTCCTACTCGACCGAATGTTTACCAAGTTTGTTACCGATGACGGCCGGACGGTCGAATCGAGCCAGGTCTTTCCGTTTCAATTCACGGAGCTCGATCAAAACGGCGAGCTCCTTTACGGTGCCTGGGCATATATGTGCTGGACCGGAGACTATGCTACCGTCCGAAAATATTGGGGCAAGATAGTTCCGCTTGCCGATCTGCCTCTTCGTCCGATGTTCTGGCAGAAAGACTCAGGATTACTCAGCAACACCAGAGAATACTGGGAGAGGTCCGACTCGTTCGGAGTCAAACCGGGGTACGAACTGGCGTATCAGTTTTGGGTTATCCTCGGGCTTGAAAAGGGCGCCGAGGTTGCGGAAAAGCTGGGCCACCCGCGTTACGCGGCCAAATGGGCGGCGGCATCCCGCAAGATGAAGGACGCTTTTTTGCATAATCCGAAGTTCAGGCTGATCGAGGACGGCCATTTCATAAAGCGGAGAACTCTGGACGGCGAGTGGCAGAAGACTATGATTCCCCCGAACAGGAACAGCATGCCGGCAGGGACTCCCATTGCAGTGGAGAAGACTCCTTTGACCGAACCGGATTCGAGTGAGATATTTCCTATCATGTACGGAATGGTCGACCCGAAAAGTGAGCTTGCACTCAAGACGATGGAGTGGGTCGAACCGCTGTGGAACGAAAGATGGACGATCGGCGGCTACGAGCGTTACAACAGCTCGAGCGAACCGGAACCGCCGGGTCCATGGCCGGTCGCTTCCACTCTCATTGCCGAGGCTTACCTGGAGACGGGCAACTTCGAAAAGGCCATGCGTGTCATCGACTGGCTCACGGACATAAACGGAGGGTTGTCAGGCGGTTGGTTCGAATACTACCCGGAGGGGCACCCGACAGTGGGCATAGTCGGATGGAACTGGGCGGAGAATTTGCGCTTCGTCGTCGAACATCTGATCGGAGTGAGACCGGAGCTGGACAAGCTGGCAATCAGGCCAAGGCTCGGCGGCGGAATCGATTCGGTCAAATCTCGTGTGAAGGTCAGGGAAATGGATCTGAATTTGACGTTGACCAGGTCCGGTGAAAACGATACGGCAAAGGTCAACAACAGAAGTGTCGCGCTCCACAACGGAGAGCTTAAATTACCCTATCAGCCTGGAGGCAGTTTCAAGATTGACATAAATATAAAACAGTGAATGACTGCACCACCACAATGAAGGAAGGGGTGAAAAATGCGATCTATTGACCGAGTGCGTAATGTGATCGCCGGAAAGCCGGTGGATCATTTACCGGCACAGCCGATGCTGATGATGTTTGCTTCCAAGCATGCCGGCATCGAGTTCATAGACTACACGAAAGACGGGCGATTGATGGCCGAGTCTCAGCTGAGGGTTGTCGAAGACTTCGGCATCGACTGTCTCCTGACCTGCTCGGATCCGGCCAGGGAAGTGATCGACATCGCCGGCGATGGTTCGATCGATTGGTTCTCGGACCAGGGGCCCGCAATCAACGAGGAGCGAGCCGCGCTGACAGATAAGGCCCGACTGAAGACGTTCAAGCTGCCCGATCCTCTCGGGGGCGGGAGGATGCATGACCGAATAAAGGGCATCGAAATAATGTACCAGCACGTGAAAGGTGAGGTGTCCATCGTCGGATGGATAGAAGGCCCGCTCGCACTGGCTGCGGAGCTTAGAGGCATAAACAATATCATGCTGGATCTCATGCAGGATGCGCCGTTCGTCGACGACCTTCTCGATTTTTGTGCCGACGTGGCGATACTCTACGCGACACCGCAGATAGAAGCGGGCGCCGATACGATAGGTATGAGCGACGCCGCGGCCAGCGTCATCGGCCCGAGATTGTACGAAAGGTTCCTGCAGCCAAGGCAGAAACGCGTCCTCGCGGCCATTAAAGAGAAACACCCGAAGACCATCACTCGCCTCCACATGTGCGGCAACACGGATGTGCTGATACCGAAGATGAAGGAGCTTCCTGTCGACATATTCGAGCTGGATTTTCCCGCCGATCTCGTGAATGCGCGCGAGAAGCTCGGCCCCGAGAAGATCATCAGCGGAAACGTGTCCACAGTTTACGACTTGCTGGAAGGTACTCCCGAAAGCGTTTATAAGGCCGCGCAGCACTGTCATGAAGTAAGCGGAAAGATGCACATCGTAAACTCGGGGTGTGAGGTATCCCCGCTTACTCCGCCGGACAATCTGAAGGCGCTGATGCGCTATGCACAAGAGCATCAGCCGTGACAATCAGGACCTCGAAAATTTGTATTCACATTTAAACACGCCACGTAAAGCCAAGAAAGGATGGGAATGAAGTCCATCAACTTCCTCGACTACGCTGTAGTAGCGGCGTATTTTCTTTTCATGCTGGGAATCGGTTTTTACTTCCGGCGAGTAAACAAGGGTGCGAAAGAATATTTTGCCGGCGGGAGCATGATCCCGTGGTGGGTGTCGGGCATGACGCTTTACATGGCAAACTTCAGCGCCTGGACTTTCACAGGCGCGGCAGGATTTGCTTATGGCACCGGTCTCTTCGCAATACTCTATTTCGGAACATGGTCGCTGTCATACTTCGTCGGGTCCCAGCTGACTGCCTCCCGGTGGAGGAGGACACGTTCGATTTCGCCCGTCGAGTACACTTACACGCGTTTCAATGTCGTCACCCAGCAGTTCCTTGGATGGGTCATGTCCGCGAACTACGTCCTGGCGGCCGGCGTGCAGCTTGCAGCAACATGCGAACTTCTCGCACCCGTGATGCGACTGAATATAATGATGGTGATTCTGGTAACGGGCGTCGTCATCCTCCTCTACACTTTCATGGGAGGCCTTTGGGCAGTCTCCATCACGGACGTTGTGCAGGGAGTTATCCTGCTGAGCATCACGTTCATCGTGATGCCGTTGAGCCTCGGGCTGGTAGGCGGCTTCTCGCACCTTTGGAATGCCTTGCCGTCGCTGAGCATGAGCCACGTGTACAACGGGCTGCACTATGACGGGAACTGGCTCATAGGCATATTCGTGATAATGTCGCTCGGTACGGCAGCGGGGCAGGCCCAGCGATTCTACAGTGTAAAGGATGAAAAGGATGCGAAACGCGTCGGCAGGCTGGCGGGATTCCTCTTCCTGACGGTTCCGTTCGTGTTCGGGATACCGCCGCTCGTTGCGCGTGTTATCTGGCCGAATCTCGCAGCGGTGCCGTTTTTCAAACCATATATCGGGCATAACCCTCAGGATCTCGTATTCGTCGGCCTTTGTCTGAAACTCCTACCGAACGGCCTGATCGGAGTCTTCCTTGCTGCCATGCTCGCTGCCACGATGAGCACGCTGAGCACGGTCTACAACCTTGTGTCTTCCATACTGGCACGCGATGTTTACCAGGGACTGATAAACACCTCGGCCACAGACCAGCAGCTCCTTAACGTCGGCAGATGGTCGTCCGTTTCCATAGGCATCATTGTAATAGGCCTTGCCGTTGTATTCGAAAGCAGCAAGCTCGGAATATTCAACATGATGCAGATATTCTTCACGCTTCTCAACATACCGGTGGTGTTGCCGATAGCGAGCGGACTGCTGCTTCGAAAGGCGTCGAGGTGGGCGGCGGTGGCGGTCGTTGTCTGGGGCCTGATTATTGGCGTGACGGCGAGATACGTCCTCGGTTGGGAAATGGGATACCAGATCTATGCCCAGGCTATTCTGACGTTCCTCATATTCATCGCGTCAAGTTCCCTCGGGAAATTGTACAAAAAGAACAAGGGGGCGATCGTCGGGATTGCCGTTGTTATGAGCGTTGTACTCTTCTTTCTCTCCGTGATCTCGGCCGCGCACCCGCTTTCAGGCGTTCTCATGACGATTACGATTGTTACGGTTGCCTCGCTCGGGATAAGCCTGATCATCTTCTCGAAGCTTTTCTCTTCTGAAAGCCCGCAGCAAAAGAAGGTCCTCGAGGATTTCTTCAAGAAACTCGACACTCCGGTAGATGTTGCGCGTGAAGTCTTCGGAGCCGGGAAGAAACAAATTTCGACCTTCCCGCTCGTCGGAGGTACGACCATAGTGATGGGACTCCTTATGAGCCTGATATTCTTATCCGGTGTGCCTGCTAATGAGCAGCCGATACTCGGTATAATGGTGGCTATCATGGTGACGTTTGGTGTATTGATGTGGTACTTCGGCAAAAAGTCGGAGATAAGAAACGCGGGCGCCGGGGTTGAGGATGCCGACAAATGAGTGTTATCTTTGACTATTCAGTCGAACCATCATAACGAGGTGATAACATGAGACTTGCTCAATTCGAAGACGAAACGGGATACTTCATCGGCGTGTGGCTGAAGGCGCGGTGGGTCAACTTCACTACCGGTATGAAAGTATACAGCGAAGTGGTCGAGCGGACCGAAAGCGTGCCTGTAACAACAATTCAGCAGCTCCTTTCGGAACAGAAATTCGACATCTTGCGGTTCAAAAAGGTCGCGACATTCATGCTGGTTCACAGCCTTATCCATTATCTCGAGGTCGGAAAAGAATCGACACTGAAGGCCCCGATCCTCAAGCCGCCCAAAGTCATAGCGCTCGGAAGGAACTACGTCCTGCACGCTAAGGAGTCTAAGATGCCTGTTCCCGACGAGCCGATAATCTTTGCGAAGGCAGGCTCGTGCGTGATCGGCCCGACCGATACGGTCCGCATACCGCGCGAATATGGACGTATGGACCACGAAGCAGAACTTGCGGTCATTATCAGCAAACGGGCCAGAAGGGTAAAGAAGAAGGAGGCGTTTCAGTATATTGCCGGGTACACTATCGCGCAGGACATCACCGCACGCGACCTGCAAAATGCCGACCTTGCACTTAAGAACCCATGGTTCCGCTCGAAGAGCTTCGATACCTTCATGCCGATGGGACCCTGGATGGTACTGAGGGACGAGATAACACCTCCCGTCAACCTTACAATCGAATGCAGGGTGAACGGCCGCCCAAGGCAAAAGGCAAATACGAAAGAGATGGTGTTCAATATACAGACCATAATCGAGTTCATTACCAGGCACATCACCCTTGAGCCGGGAGACGTCATATCAACCGGAACGCCCGAAGGCATAGGCGAGATTACATCCGGTGACGTCATAACGACCAGGATTGAGAAAATAGGTGAGATGAAGAACAGGGTCCGATTCGCCGGCAGATGAAAATTGACAGAGTCGTAATAACTCATGTCAGAGTTCCGCTGCTCGAGCCGTTTAGGATTAGCAGCGGCTCGGTCTCGGAGAAGGACGGGATAATTATCGCACTGCACTCCGATGGTATTGTCGGATACGGCGAGGCCTCGCCGATGGCCGGCTCTTTCTACTCCGAGGATACGCCGGAATCCGTCTGGAAGCATCTGACGGAAAAGCTTATCCCACGAGCGCTCGAAGTGGGGATCGAATCAATCGACAAATTGAATTCTTTGTTGGACACGCTCGGCGGCAGTCCGTTCGCGAGGGCGGGGCTGGAAACTGCCGTGTGGGATCTTGAGGCAAAAACCTCAGGTAAGAGCATACAGTCGCTCCTCGGTGGCCGCAATCAGAGCGTCGAATCCGGCCTGGCGGTCGGAATATTCCCGTCGATTCAAATCCTTCTCGAGAGAATCGAAGACTACCTCAAGGAAGGATACAAGAGAGTAAAGATCAAGATTCAGAAGGGATGGGACGTTGAACCTCTGCGCGCGGTTCGGGGGACTTTCGGCGACATTCCGTTGATGGTCGATGCAAATTGCGCGTACGATAGAAACGACATCGAACACCTGAAGATGCTGGATGAATTCGATCTAATGATGATAGAACAACCTCTGAAGAAGGATGATCTGGAAGGTCACGCGATTCTTCAGAGCTCCATTTCGACTCCGGTGTGTCTGGACGAATCTGCCGAAGATGTTGGAAGTGTGAGACGGGCTGTCGAGCTCGGGAGTTGTAAGATAGTCAATATTAAGATCCAACGGGTCGGCGGCTTTGCTAATGCAAAGGCCATCCATGATGTGTGTGCCGGCTCCCGCATTCCCGTATGGGCCGGAACCATGCCGGAGCTCGGGATAGGAGGAATCCACGCACTCTTCCTTTCATCTCTCCCGGGATTCACTTATCCTACCGACGTGGAGTCTTCCGGGCGCTGGTTCAACGACGATATAGTGAAACCTCGTCTCAGCGTCAAAAACGGTATTTTCGACGTCTCAGACTACGCTTCCTACGATCTCGACGTGGAAGCGGTGCATAAATACAAGACAAGAGAGCTTGTCTTTTCCCGGCCCTGATCTTCAGAGCTTCCGAAGTCCGTATTTATTTCCACGATTACCCTCCGGGAAAGCGTCACCTAAACAACCAGGAAAGTCAGATTGAAACCTTCGAAAGGCACTGCCAGCATTCCGACGACTTTCGCCGGGCTGAATCTTCGAAGCCCCATCATAGTGGCGTCAGGTCCCGCGAGCCACGACGTGAAGCAAATCAGGCTTGCGGAAGAAAAGGGGGCCGGAGGGGTTGTTCTCAAAACCGTCTGCTCAGAGAAGTATGATCATATGAGGTTCTGGCCCCGACCTCGCTACAAGCTTCTCGACTGGGATAAACAGATCGGCGGAAGGTCGAAACAATTCACCCTTTATTCGTACGAGCAGGGCTACAGCGGCACGATGCAGGCCTACTGGGATTTTGTTCGCATAAGCAAAGAGAAGTCGGGAATCGCAATCGTGGGAAGTGCTTTTGCAGATTCGACCGAAGACTGGGTGGATCTGGCCACGCGCATCGAGGAGAACGGGGCGGATGCCGTCGAGTTGGATATATCTTCTCCTCACAGGCCGGGGAGCCTGGCCTTCGAGACGACATTCGTAGCGGCCATCAAATCGGTCGTCAATGCGGTGAAGATTCCTGTTTGGGTGAAGCTTGCGTCGGGTCCAGATGTAGTCAGCCAGAGCATCGCGGCGGAACAGTGTGGAGCAGCGGCTCTAACCCTGTGCAACCGCATCAGAGGCCTCGATGTAGATATAGAGAGCCAGCGTCCTATCCTGCACGGTTACTACGCGGGAATCGGTGGACCCTGGGCCAAATATTACAATTATCTCAACGTTGCCGAGGCAGCACGCGCAGTAAAAATTCCCATTAGTGCGACGAGCGGAATTATGAGGGCCGAGGACGCCATTGCATACGTCCTCCTCGGCGCGAGCACCCTGCAGGTTCTCTCGGCGATAATGGTCAACGGCTGGGACGTGATACCGGAGATGAACGCAGGTATAGCATCATATATGAAGCGGAAGAAGATCGCCTCCCTCGATCAGATTAGAGGAAAGGCGAACAAGGAACTGACACCTCCAGACCAGATAATCCGGTGGAGTGGTGAGCCGAAAGAAGGACCGCGCAATGAGTGGGACTAAAAGAGAATATGTTGGTCTGAACCCGATGCCGCCTGATTTTGCCGCGAAGTGTGCGCCGCTCGCGTTGGTAGTGGAAGAGTACTGCATCGGCTGTGACAGGTGCATCCCGCTTTGTTTTTTCGACGCACTCGAGATGATCGCGAAACCGGAGCATAAGTACAAGAAAGTGGCGCTTGTCGACCCCGACAACTGCACGGGCTGCGGACTTTGTTTCGAGGCCTGCCCGACCGATGCGTTCGTATGGGTCCCCGACCGCTCCGATGAACGTTGCGCTTCCAAGTCGGACGAATATCTGGAAGATTCGAATATATGAAAATAATTGACCTCACTCATCCGATTACGGACCGGATACCCGTTTATTTTCCGTGGCATCCGCCCACCGAAATCGAACAGACCGCCACCTATTCCGAGAACCAGTGCGTCGTCCACCGTCTGAGCATAGGAACCCACTCCGGCACTCATGTCGATGCCCCGATGCATATTTTCGAGGGGATGCACTCAATCGACCAGTACGACCTGAATCTGTTTTACGCAGATGCACAGGTGCTCGATTTTACACCTCGTGCTGACGCCCAGAAAATCACTAAAGTTGAATTTGAAAAGAAGGGGATAAAGGCCGGTGTAGGTGTGATAGTTAAGACCGGATGGGATTTGCGATTCGGGAGCCCGGATTACTACAAAACGTATCCTCCCATAGATACGGATGCAGCGGAGTACCTGCTCCGGATGAAGATCCCATTCCTCGCATCCGACACGCCCTACACTTTGGATGTTCACAAAGTTCTGCTCAAGCAAGGCATACCTCTTATCACAAATTTGAACAACACAAGCAAGCTGGAAGCCGGCATGGTGAAGCTCATTACCGCGCCGCTTCCCATAAAGGGAGCCGACGGATCTCCTTCGCGGGTCCTTGCACTTGTAGAGGACTTAATCCGGTAACATTTATAAAGAGAAGCATGAAAAAAATAGGAGTAAAAGATGAAGCCCATTAAATCACTGCTGATGAGAATTACTATGTATTCTCTTCTTGCCGCCGTCGGGTTGTTGATGGCTCGCGGTCCGGCAATGGCAAAAGACGCAGAACAAACGATTCATTGTTCGGTTATGAATGTGGCAGGCGACTGGAAAATTACAGGCGACCTGCCGCGAGAGGCTCTGCTTATCAGCCTTCAAGGTCTGGTAAACAGGACCGGTCCGAATCTGTACCTGCTGTACGGAAGCGATTACGATTACGGCAACGTACAGGCACTTCTGGATTACTACCACGCCGACCATCATGTGGACTACACCATGATCAAGACGATCCCCGATGCCCTGGTCAAGTTCCGCAAATATGTGAAGGGGTATATCGTTTACGATCAGAAGATCAGGGACTCGATAGTCCTTTCGTTCACAGCGGCGGGAATTATGGACGGCGTCGTTGTCGCTCCGGACCAGGTTGCAATGATGAAGAAACTCGGTTTCAAAGAGCTGGCCAACTACAACGGCAAGTTCGAGAACATGGACACAACCCAGATATACCAGTGGGCGTATGACCATTTCTGGAACAAGTGCTCTCACAAGGAGTTGATCTACCTGGGCGGCGTCGAAGGCAATTACATGAAGCCCGCGATCGCCGATATGGGAGTTGCGAACCGCGCGTTCTTCTTCGATCTCTCCACGGACCCGCTGACCGGAGGGACTCAATACCAGCTTGCCAAGATGCTTTACAGCAAAATGAAGCCTTTTTCTTTCATCTTCGGCTGGCACTCTTACATGAAGGACACCGAGCATTCATCCGTGACATTGGCGTCGCACTATGCTCTGAGAGTGGAGGGTCTCAATACGCTTCCCAACATGAGCTTCCATCGCTGGATCAAACTTCCTTCCGGATACAAATTCAAAGCCCATCATGCCGACCTGAAGAATCTTAAACTTGAAAAGAAGATCTATGTGTCTTTCATCCAGAGCGACGGTCTCGGAATCGGGGCATGGCTGAAGCCGGGACGTGGAAAGATTCCTTATGCCTGGGAAGTGAATATGTACTGGTACCACTATGCGCCGGCTATACTTCAGTACTATTACTCGCAGGCGACGCCGAACGACGAGTTCATCGGAACCCTCGGCGGCCCGAGCTACATGTACCCGAAAGCAATTCCGGACAAGTACAGGCCAACCGCTTTCAAGATGGCGGCGAAGCTAATCAAGGATCTGGATATCAATATGTTCGAGATCTTCGACGCTTCGGATTCGCTGACAAGAGACTTGCCCAAGAACATTGTTGACGAATATTTCAAGTACATGCCCAATGCAATCGGGTTCGTAAACGGTTATGGTCCCGCACATACATTTGCGGTTCAGGACGGAAGACCGTTCATGTCGTTCGACTACTACCTGCCGCCGACCAGGACGGTGAAGGAGGCTGACGCAGACCTGGAAGAGCTGGCGAAGATGAATCCCAAACGGCCCTATTTCATTTGCTTCCACGTACGCGAGTATACCGATGTCAAGGGAGTAATGGATATCATGAAGCCGCTCGGTCCGGATTTCAAAATCGTGCCTCTGGACGTATTTCTTAAACTCGCAGGGATGGACCCGACGTTCAAAACACAATATCAGTTCACGAAATAAAGTCTGAAGGTTTGAATATGAAAAAATATATAATCCATAGTTGGACTATTGCGGCTATCGTGCTGCTATCGGCTTCATTGCCCGGCTGCAGCACTAATGCCCAGAGCTTTGCCGGCACGTGGAAATATGACAACAAGGCCAGCAAGAATGTCGGCGCTTTCTTCGAGTCGGGTGAAATTCGATACATGCTGAAGATCTCTTCCGAAGGAAACGGGAAAATGGTCATCGAGCACCTGACCAGTACCGAGGCCGGCTGGAACAGGAAGACGCTAAACATAGACATCAACGGACCGGAAACCACGTCGACTTACCCGAGAGGCGATTTGTACCAGTTCAGCTTCGAGGCAGTCGCAATCGGGCCGGATCAGACAATCATGGCGAAAGCGGTCCAGGGCAGCAACAAGTCCGAATTCGATGTAACGATGAATTACACGGTTCTGGTTTCTCAAGGGACTTATAACATCGTACAGCACGATCACTACCAGCTTTCGAACGACGGCAAGACCCTCACGATAACTTCGACCAGGAATTCCCGGGTCGAGGACGAGCCTGCAGTCTATGTTTTCCAGAGAGTAGACTGAGCTTAGAATAGAGATCGATCTCCGCCCGCCCGGGGAATTGGCATCCCGGGCGGGTAGGGGATTCGCCGGGAGCCTTGCTTTTTCCGCCGGGAGAATGCCGGCTCACGACCCGGTTGTTAGATGGTAAATACTTGGATTGAAACTATCACATAACGCGACAAACTCAGAGGCTGTAGAATGAAACAGAGGATTACTTTCGCCTGGATGATCATGATTTCCGCATTCCTCGTCGTCTCGCTACCCCAAAAAGGAAGCGCCCAGGACTACTCCGGGACCTGGAAACTGGATTTCGCAAAGAGTAAGCATGCCGATTTCTTTGACCAGAGAACCATAGTTTTGAGAATTTCTCCGCTGGACGGCAACAAAATGACCATAGAACAGGCCACTACAACCGAGTACGCAAGAGTGGTGGGTATCACGAATATCGATCTGAACGGCCCCGAGACTGTTTCTACCTGGGCGCAGGGCGACATACCTTATTATGGTTATGAAGCCGTCGCCATCGGAAAAGACCAGTCTGTGGAAACAAAGGCCGTCCAGGGTGCAGACAAATCATCATTTGAAGCGACATATACCTTCACTGCTGTCGTATCCCAGGGTACTTACAAAGTGAAAATGCACAGCGTGTTTCAACTGTCTCCCGACGGGAAGACCCTGACTGTGACTACCACGAGGGACACCAGGGTGAACGGGAGTCCTGTCGTCTACGTGTTTCAGAAGGTAGATTGATCGGGAATATCGGAGCCGATCTGATATGATTAATGTCATCAAACTCCTCGAAGATCTCGTCGCGATCCCGAGCATGAACCCGATGGGAAGCGGTCGCTCCGGCACCGAATTTTCGGAGAGTCAGCTCGCGGATTTCCTGGTCTCCTTTCTGCGGAAGAACGGAGTCGAATGTGAAAGCTTCGACTCGGCCCCCGGACGCGGGAACGTGATGGGGCTCGTGGATGTCGGTGCGGAAAAAACGCTGATGCTCGAGGCACACCTCGACACCGTGCCTGCGGACAACATGGAGATAGAGCCTTTTAAACCCGTTATTTCCGATAACAGGCTCTATGGACGAGGAGCGTGCGATGCAAAGGCGCCACTTGCGGTCTTCTTCGGAACCGTTGTAAACTTGCTGCTGGGGAATAGGAAGCCGAAATACAATATTTTGCTCCTTGCAACCTGCGATGAAGAGTACGGCTTCACCGGTGCGCGTGCAGCTGTAGCCCGCGGCTTGAAGGCCGACTTCGCCATAATCGGCGAACCGACATGTCTTCGGATCGTGAGGGCGCACAAGGGGGTAATAAGATGGAGGATCAACTCGACGGGTAAGGCGGCACACTCGGCCTATCCTGAGCTCGGGCAAAATGCGATATACACGATGGCAAAGGCAGTCAATCGTATCGCATCATATGCGGCGAAGCTGCGGACCCAGTCGCCGCACGAATTGCTCGGCGCACCGTCGTTAAGCGTCGGTGTTATCAACGGCGGGCACACTGTAAACATCGTACCGGACAAATGTACGATCGAGATAGATCGTCGCCTCATCCCGGGCGAGACGAGGGAGAGTGCATGGCAGGCGGTTACGTCGCTTTTGAACGGTCTCAACTCTCTCCAAGTTGAGGAGCCGTACCTGGTTGCCCCGTCGGTCAACGTCGACCCTGAGTCGGAAATAGTCGTCAAGCTTTCGCGGGCGGTGGAGGAGACTTTGGGTGAGGTGATTGTGGAGGGCGCGAACTACGCCACAGACGCGGGTATTTTCAATGAAGCCGGGCTCCCGTCAATCGTTTTCGGACCCGGGGATATCAAGGATGCACACACTTCCAGGGAGTCTGTGGAGCTTTCCCAGGTGGAATCTGCAACGAAAATTCTGGAGAGACTGCTATGTTGAGATCTGCTGCCATTGCCGCGTTTCTTATCTTTGCGGAAGCATTCGTCTCAATTGCCGGAGAACCGGCGGGACTGAACCCGAGAGACCTGGCCCATCTGGAATGGCTGATGTACAGGCAGCCGGGACAAACAATGGAGATTTCGAGCTACGACAGGTCGGGCGGAAACAACGACGGCTATTCAGGGAAATATTCTTATTTGAGAATCGACAGTCACGGTGAGTACGTCGTAATGGAATCGGACAAACCGGGAGCCATCGTCCAGATCTGGTTTACCGATCTGTCGACTGCCGGGCACATTCACTTTTATTTTGACGGCGCCAAGCACCCCCAGATTGACCTTGATATACACGATTTGTTCAACGGGACGCACTATCCCTTTGTGACCCCGTTCTCATACGACGACACTTTATCTTCAGGCGGCTTCGTTTGCTTCCTTCCGATGCCCTATCATAAGTCATGCAAGATCACGACAACCGGGATTGCCAGATACTATCATATCATTTACCGCGTTTTCGATTCGGGCAAAGACATTAAGACCTTCTCGCTCCCGCTGAGCGGCGGGGAAAAAGCCGAGCTGGCCTCTGCAGGGCGCATCCTTGCAAATGACGGCGGCGGCATACCACAAGGGCATTATGTAACCACGACCGTGCCGTCGGGAAAAACAGCGACAGTCTGGTCGGCCGAGGGGCAGAAGTATATCGACGGCCTGTATATGCATTTGAACGATTTATCTGCCGAGGTGCTGAAGAAATTGGTGGTAAGAATCTATTGGGACGGATCGAGCGAGCCGTCGGTGGAGTCGTCTCTCCTGGACTTTTTCGGAGACGGTTTCAGGGCCGCACCTTATACATCGCTTTGCACCGGTCTCGCTCATGGCGATTTCTACTGCCGATTCCCGATGCCTTTCAGGAAATCGGCGAGAATCGAAATTCAGAACGGGAACAATTCTCCTGTCGATGTAGGCTGCCACGTGAGCACAAAGAAGCTGCCGGCAGAAAACCGGTCGAACCTGCTTTATTTCCACGCGCAGTTTCAACAGGATACAACTGTCGAACACATTCCTGTGACAATTCTCCAGACTAATGGAGCGGGGCATTTCGTCGGTACACGCCAGACGATGCAATCCTTCCCTGGAAAGCTGTACAATCCGGAGAGCGGGAGATCGCGCATAGACTACCTCGAGGGCGACGAGACCGTCTATGTAAACGGCGACACGGCATTCAGCTGGCACGGCACCGGCACGGAAGATTACTATGACGGCGGATGGTATTTCAGATACGGTCCCTTCGATCTTCCATTCAACGGGTGTCTGGAAAAGACCCCCTGGGCCGGCAGCATTTCCGCGTACCGGTTCCAGGTGACCGACATGATACCGTTTAAGGATGGGTTCAAAATGTTCATAGAACATGGCGGAACTAACGATCGCCCGGGCGTATACTACTCGACAGTAGCCTACTGGTACCAGTCGTCGACATCGAGCGCCGCATATGAGCGATTGTCGGCATCTGCACTCTCGGTCCCGATGAGAAGCGTCTGGAAGCAGGAAGGCGTCGACTATTTCTCCGATAGAGCTGGTTCCCTCCTTCCTCACGACGGTCACCTCACCGTTGTGCCCTGGAGTGAGCTGTCCCCGGACTGGAGCGGAATCTCGGATGTCTCATTCGAACCTCAAAACGCTTCCGGCAGGATAGGTTTTGTCCTCAATCCTCCCATTACTGGAGAATACTCACTGGATATTCAGTACTCGAATTCCCCTTCAAGTGGCAAGTTTGCGGTCAAGATGAACGGCAAACCTCTTACCCCTGTCGTGGATTCGTACAGCCCCAACTTTGACCCGGGTCAGAATTTGCATTTTGTTTCGTACCTGAGCGCGGGCAGTGACACGATATCGATATCTGCTGCCGGAAGGAATGAAATGTCGTCGGGCGACCGGATACTGTTGACCTCATACGACCTGAAACCTGAACCTACCGGAGAGTTTGTCAGGAGGTGGGAACTCGTGGGTCCATTTGATGACTCCGGTTTTCTCCACAACGATTCTCTGTTCGGCCCTGAGAAGGACCTCGACTTCACCGGAACTTATACCGGGAAAGACGGCAACAAGATAACCTGGAAGCCTGTTGAGTCGGACTCCGCAGGTGTGGTCGACCTCGTCAAGGCGTTCAAGGATCACGAATACACGATTGCCTATGCCGGCACAAAAGTGTTCTCGCCGGTCGAGCGGAAAGTGTTCCTCTTCGCTGGGTCCGACGATGGCATAAGGACTTATCTGAACGGTGAGGTCGTCTGGACTCACATGGTGGCGCGCGGCCTGACAAAGGATGAAGACCGCGTTCTCGTTACCCTCCGCAAAGGATGGAATACGCTTACTCTGGAGATATCTCAGGGAATCGGTGGCTGGGAATTCGCCCTGAGAATACCCGACTATCCGGGCAAGGAACTTGAACTTCGCTGAAACACGATTAGGTGCGACGGTTGTTGATTGTTACGAATACATTTAACCTGTCACAATCAGATTTCAGGATACTATGAATAATCGAAACTTGATAAGCTTGCTCCTGCTGCCCGTGCTGGTCTGGCAGTTCCTTCTCTGGAACTCGGCCAAAGCACAGCCGGCGTCGGAAGCCGTTAATGAAGGCGGCGTCCACCACGATGCCTCGGCCCTCGTTTCGGGGGGCAACGGCGATGTGATTGTTGTGTGGCGTTCGCTGACCTCTGATGGTTCTGCTGTATTTGCCCAGAAGTTGGATGCGCAAGGTCGGAATCTGTGGAAGGATGGTGTCGAGGTCTGCAGTCAGCCTGTCGACGATGTCCATTTTTCCGCGGTGACGGACGCGCACGGCGGACTGATAATTTTCTGGGAAGATTCCAGGGAAGGTAAGTACAACACCAACATTTATGCGCAGAGAATTGACGCAGACGGCAAAATGCTCTGGTCAAGTGACGGGGTTCCGGTTTGTACGGCAGGACATCAGCAGATTCTTCCTCAGGCCGTTGTCGATCAGCATGGAGGCGCTTATGCGTTTTGGACAGACTACAGGGAAGGCAACGCAGATATTTACGGCTGCCATATGGACGCCGCAGGAAAGGTAATTCATACGTTCGCAGTCTGCACAAGGAAAGAAGACCAGATGCACCTCGCTGTCGCCCCGACGCCATCGGGCGGTGCATGCGTGGTGTGGATCGATCACCGATATGACGAGCCGGGTATCTATGCGGAGTTCGTGAATGCGCACGACAGCCTCGAGTGGCGTGCTGACGGTTTGCCCGTGTGCACCGGACTGTATCAGCCTGATATGCCATCGGTAATTTCGACGAGTGGCGGGAGATTCCTGATTACCTGGAGCGACTACAGAAGCAGGGTTGCAAGAGTTTTCCTTCAGCTTCTCAACGCTGATGGAATGGAAGTGCCGCCTTCCAACGGTTTGTCCGTAACCCGGTCGGCAGGGCCGCAGTACAGCCCCACGATTTGTGCAACCGGTTCTTCAAAAGCTGCAGTGACATGGCTCCAATATGGAAAGGGTGCCGGCATGTTCCAACAACAGATGGAGCTGTCAGGATCGATTAAGCTGAATCCGGAAGTCAGCATCACGGATCCGTCTCTGGCCCAGCTTTGGGCAACCAGCGCTGCCGACGGAAGGAGAGGAGTCGTCACTGTCTGGCTCAAGTACGCCGGCGACAAGACCGAAGTATTTGCCCAGCGAACAGGACCTGACAATCACCTGAAATGGGGTAAATCCGGAGAACCTATCGGAACAGCGGGAGGGGAGACTCACCCCAGCATTGCTGCGAGCGAGGCAGGAAACGTGGTCTTTGTGTCGTGGACTACCTTCTCTCCCGACAGTTCTGAGATCACAGTCATCGGGCTCGATAGGGCGGGCAAGAAGATTTGGATGAGGCATTTATGAGAATTAAGCACAGAAGCATAAGTGCCCGATTTACAGGGTATTTCACCCTCGCGGGCTCAAGCATGTTCCGGTGCCGGATAGTCCGGTACTTGAGTTTGTTGGTAGCTAGTTGTTTCGTTTTGCTGTACCCGGCTGGATCCGCTTTTGCCGCAGTCCCTGCTCAAGCCGATTCAGTCGCTGTTTACGTGTCTCCTGATGGAAACGATTCCTGGTCAGGTTCGCTCCCTCAACCGAATGCGGATCGAACGAACGGTCCGTTGCGTACTATCCAGTCGGCCCTGGATAGAATAACATCGCTTTCGGAAGATCCGGGACGAGCCAATGTTCGGTTCGAAGTGCTTATCAGGCAAGGTGTTTACTACGTCCCCGACGGCCTTCATTTGCACTTCGTTTCTCAGAAAAGTTCGAGTCTTCTCATCGGTAATTACCCGGGTGAGTTTGTTACAATTACCGGTGGGTTGAAACTATCGCATTTCAAGCTTCTCTCAGAATCGAATGTGAAATCTCCAATCAGGCCGGAGTTCGCAAAGGATGTTTATGTTTGCAATCTGAAAGATGCCGGGGTAGATAACTTCGGTGAGATAACACAGCGCGGCCATCCGCCCATGCAGCTCTTCTTTCATGATTCGCTCATGACTATTGCCAGATATCCGAACAAGGGATGGCTGACAATAGCCGGAGTTCCTCAATCCGGGAAGCTAATGTACAAGTTCGGTTTGGAGCGCGAAAGGCGGTACGACGGCGTGCCGGTTGGAAGAAATTTTGGAAAGATAGAGTATCCAGGCAATCGACCCGACTCGTGGAGCAGGAGCGACGAAGTCTACGTTCATGGATACTGGACGTGGGACTGGTTCGATTCTTACAAGCGAGTTTCCTCGTTCGACTTCGCTGCTCACACGATGCACCTTTCACCGGCGGAAGACCCGTATGGCTACACCAAGAATCAGCGCTTTTATTTTCTGAATGTTCCGGAAGAGCTCGATACGGCAGGCGAATGGTATGTCGATAAGGCAAGCGGCAACCTTTATTTCTGGCCCACCGATGGAATCGAGTCGGCAGCAGCGGAAGTATCGATTGCGGAAGCGCCACTGCTGCACCTGTCCGATTGTTCTCACGTCTCGATTAGCGGCATATATTTCGACATTGCGCGCGGCAACGGAGTCGTTATAGACGGAGGAAGAGGTAATGCTGTCGAAGGCTGCGTTCTGAGAAATATCGGCGGTCATGCTGTCGTGGTGAACGGAGGATTTGACAACGGAATTCGAAGCTCCATCGTTTCGGACATCGGTCTTGACGCCATCGTCGTTGCCGGCGGGGACAGGAAGACTCTTACTCCGGGGCACGACTATGTACGGAATAACGACGTGAAGCATTTCGGGGCGTGGGTCCAGACGATGCATGGTATCGTAACTTCGGGCGTCGGAGACTATGTCGAGCACAACGATATCTTCGATGCACCGTTCGAGGGGCTTTACATTTCGGGCAACAACCAGCTTGTTGCATATAACAACTTCCACGATATCTGCAGGCAGTCCGGAGATGCGGGAGCCATGCATACCGGGCGCGACTGGACATGGCGTGGCAATGTCGTCAAGTACAATTACTTCCATGATCTCAAAGGGCCGGGACTCCACGGCGTTATGGGTGTCTACCTCGACGACTGGACATGCGGTTTCACCGTATATGGAAACGTGTTCGATCATGCCGACCACGCGGTATTTATCGGAGGAGGGCGGGATAATATTGTCAAGAATAACGTGTTTATCGGGTGCTCGCCGTCTGTCAGCATCGACGGAAGGGGCTTCAGCTGGGGAAGCTACTACTTCAACGGCGGGGATGGTGCTCAGCTGTTCGATGAAATGATTGCCATGAATTATGCCCGAAACCCCTACAAGAAGGCCTATCCGCTCCTGGCAACCTTCACCAAAACCGATCCGGCTGCACCGCTCGGAAATGAGATTATGAATAATATCTCCTGCGACGGGAGATGGATGGATATTCACGACTACGGTACCTTCAAGCTGAGCATCATCCACGAGAAGGATAATGTAGTGGCGGATCCGAAGATTCTTAGAAGAAGGATCGGAAACCAGATCGGCTGGGATCCATACTACCTTAATCTGGAAACCGACAGCGGCTACGTAATTCTCAGCAGAGACAACAAGAAAGCCCGGGAAGAACTTCCTGGTAACATCTATATGTCGAACCCGGATGTGGCCCGAATCGTCGGCGGGAAACTGGAAATATCAAAAGCTGCTCTCAAATACGGCTTCAAGCCTATCCCGTTCTCGGAAATCGGCACACACAACAATCCCATGAGAGAGCTCGCCAAATGGATCGACAATGCGGTCCGCAAATAGCGAGGACGGAAGGAATGATTCACGAGAATTTTGAAAACTCACGCGGCGATTTTCCGGCAAACCTGGTCATGATGTATTGGGAGAAGTTGGCGACAGCCTTGAAAAGCGTTGACTGAACAGAGAACGAAATAATTCCCTATGAGGAGCAGATGCCAACAAAGCACATATTAGGACTCGATATCGGGGGTACGAAATCGGCAGTCGTACACGGGACCACTGAAGGCGAAATACTGTCCAGAACCGTGTTCCCGACTATGACCGAGCAGCCGTTCGAAGATCAATTCGAAAGACTCTGCGAAGCGGTCTCTGATAACCTCAAATCCATGGAAGAGCCTCCAAAGGCGATAAGTGTTTCGATAGGAGGTCCGCTCGATGTCCTGCAAGGCATAATAATGTCTCCTCCCAACCTGCCCGGCTGGGACAATATTCCGTTGAAGCAGCTCCTTAAGACTCGGTTCGGCCTTCCCGTTTACGTGGAGCATGACGGGAATGCAGGTGCCCTTGCCGAGTATTACTTCGGGGCCGGGAAAGGGAAGAGGAGCGTGGTCTTTCTGACGCTGGGAACCGGTCTTGGAGCAGGTCTGATATTGGACGGGCGGCTTTACCGCGGCACAAGCTTCGTCGCGGGTGAGATCGGCCATATCAGAATTGCGGACGACGGGCCGGAGAGTTATGGAAAGAGAGGCTCTCTGGAAGGATATTGCAGCGGCAACGGAATCGAAAAGCTTGCAACGATGTTGTATCCGCAGAGATGGCCCGTGCCGATTTCGACGCGCGAGCTCGGCGGCCTCGCGAAGGATGGAGACGCTCAGGCGATTGAAGTGTTCAACACCTCCGGCAGGTATCTTGGCCGCGGGCTGGCGATCATTGCCGACCTAATCAATCCTGAAATGATAGTGCTCGGCGCCCTCGGCGTCAGAATGGGTCCTTTCCTAATGAAGAGCGCCATGGAAGTATTCGAAAAAGAATCTCTTCGCGAGGCGAGAGCTGTATGCGAGATTGTTCCTGCCCAGCTCGGTGAGAAAATCGGAGACATTGCTGCGTTGTGCGCGGCTCTTGACCAGGGAGGAATGAGATAGCATTCAATCGCATGGAAAAATTCACAGAAAGGACGAAAATCTTGGAGAGAAGAGGTATTTCGAAAATCTTGGCTGATCAAATCCAGGGAACTGCCCCCGGAATAATCAATTATTCGAAAATCTTCCTGCTTCCGGTGTTCATCGCAGTCTTCTCGCTGGGAGGCGCATATGCCGCCGCACAAACCAACGGGAACCTGGACTTCGAAGCAAGAAGGCAGCGGATACTGCAGTTCTATGCCGACTCGGTAAACATCTCCTTCAGCAAGGACGCACCCGATTATTCGCGGCCGAACTTCGACATCATTGTCGCAAAGCTCGCGGCCGGGAAGGATGTGCCGACTGCAATCAGGGCCATGGACACGCTAATGGCCCACCCTGTGGGAAACATGTTCTACATTTACGAGCTCATGGGGACGTATCTCTTCGGCAGGAAGTCTCTGCCGCCCGGTTTCGGCGACAAAGTGAGAGACAATCTGGAAACAACTACGATCTACCGCGGCGATACTGAGAACCACTTTCTCCAGTATTATACAGGATGGTATCTTGCCGCGCAGGAGTGGAACGTCCCTCGCTGGTCGAACGGGAAGAGCTCGGAAGAGATGCTGAAGGACGCCGGAGATTATCTGGATCACTGGATTGCCCTCACAACTTCACTGGGCCAGGGTGAATTCAACTCGCCCACGTATTTCATCACATATGTGGATCCGCTGATACTGCTCTACCAGTTTGCAAAGGATCCTCTGATGCGGAAGAAGGCCGAGATGATGCTGGAGTATATGTTCGTAGATTACGGCATCGAGAATCTTGACGGCTGCTATTGCGGCGCGCACAGCAGGGACTATCCGTATATCTCCGTGAATCCCCAGAACGCACAATCGAGAATATTCGGGTATCTCTACTTCGGCAATACCGATTTCGACCCAAGGATTCGCGAGGCGATTTCGGTAATCTTCCCGGCGATGAGCAGCTTCAAGCTGCCCCCGATTATACGCGATATCGCGACGGACCGCTCCCATCCATACGTTTCCAGGCAGAGAAAGAGAGTGCGGTTCATTATCAGGTACGGCCCGGAGAGGACGCCGCCGGTTTACAAGTACACCTACATGACGAAGTACTACTGTCTCGGCAGCATGCAGGGCGGAATTCTCCAGCCCATTCAGGAACACGTGTGGGACGTTACCTTCGCGACGCACCGGCCTTACAATACGGTGTTCGCGCTGAATCCCTACAGGTCTCCGATGGAGTTAGGTCTGTTCTTTCCCGAAGAACCGCTCCCGATCTACGGCTTCGTCGCTCATTCGCACGGTTACTACGGGCATGTCGACAAGTGGTCGTCAAGCTCGCCTCACGAGCGTACCTTCCAGCATCTCAATACACTCATAGACCTGTACGATCTCAACCTGAATCCCACCGAGCTCTGGCACCAGATCGACGCATTCTTCCCGCTCACGTTGGATCAATTCATCGTCAGTGAAAGCGGGTGGATCTTCGGAAGGATGGACAGTGCGTACTTCGCTTACTATCCCCTTCAGAAATACAGGCTGGAGAAAGATACGGATTCCCTGCAGCTGCTCGGAGGCGATGAGGGATCGTTCGGGATCGAAAACCTCACCAAACGTCCGGTCGATCTGAGACTGAGGAGCTTTTCAACTGCGAACGGATGTATCCTGCAGGCAGGTTCGGCCGCGGAATACGGGAGTTTCGGCAGCTTCATGAAAAAGGTCGAGAAGACCAAAGTGGACTTCGACAGCACCAATGTCAGCGTGTCTTACCGTACCATTAACGGCTACAGGATGTATTTTCGGTATCCGGGCGACCGCAGGCTGAACGGAAAGAAAGTTGTCCTGGACTATCCTCTGTTCGACAGCCCGTATCTCCATTCAGCGGTGAACAGCAGGGTACTCAAGATCACATATGGGGATATGGTAAGGACTCTGGATTTCAACAATTTCACAGTGACTCAACAAGTTATTAAATAGAACCCTTTCACTAACACCTTCGAGGTTAAGATGATTAAAAGAGCATTATTGGCAATACTTCTCTGTTCGTCGCTATCAGTTGCACAGCAGAGAGTTTACGCAGTGGTCCACCTGTATCAGACCATGGTTGTCGGCGGACATAATCCGGCGGCCGGAATCTTCTACACGACGGACAGCGGCGCCAACTGGGAGCATCTGGGCTGGTCAAACATAATAGCATACTCACTTACCGTCGACCCCGGTTCCCACGGCAAGATAATGTACCTGGCTGCGGGCAACGGCGTCCTCAAGTCTACTGATGCCGGCAAGAGCTGGCGCATCATGACGAACTGGCGCGAGACAGAGGTAAGCAGACTCGTTATCGATCCATCCAACCACGACATACTGTACATCGCGACACCGTACGGCGTTTTCAAATCCACCGACGCCGGCTGGCACTGGACCCAGAAAACCGACGGAATCAATCCGAAGCAGACCGGGACAACGTCGTCGACATTCATCGGCCCGATACTCTTCGGCGAGAAGAGCAACAACCATCTCCTGATCGGAACGGAGAACGGAATCTACAAGAGCACGAACGGCGGCAATTCATGGAAGATGTTCGCGCTGAAGGGCTGGGGAGTCAGATCCATGGTGCGCAGTGAGCAGCATCCGAATTTTCTCGTTGCCGGAACCGAGAACGGGGGAATCTTTATTTCGCACAATGCCGGAAAGAGCTGGACGCAGGTAAAGCAGGACAGGATGGATACTCTGGCGGTCTACGATGTGGCCTTCCAGCCGGGCGACGACAACGTGGTCTACGCAGGCGGTTATGAAACCGGCATGCTGAAATCGACCGACGGCGGAAAAACCTGGCATTCTTACACCGAGGGAATGGACTGCACGACGCTTCACAGCATCGCCGTTAATCCTAAGAACCCGGACGAGATATTCATCGGAACCATTCCGGGCGGAGTGTACAAGAGCGTGGACGGCGGGAAGAGCTGGAAGTACGAGATACTGAACGGAGCACAGCTCTATTCGGTTTCATACCAGGATTAAACTTCGAGCGGCAGCTGCCGTCGCATATTTGTAAAAACACAGGAATATTATGACTGTTTCGGAAGAATTATACCGGAGAGCCCTGAAGCGTATCCCGTGGGGGACACAGACAAATGCGAAGAGACCCATCCTGGAATACGCGGGCACAATGCCGTTCTATATCGAGCGCGCAAAAGGATGCAGGTTCTGGGACGTGGACGGCGACGAGTACATAGACTACCGTCTTTCACTAGGGCCTGTGATCCTCGGCTACGGTTACCCGCAAGTAGACGAGGCGGTGAAAAAGCAGCTGGAAAAGGGCGTCCTCTTCAGCATGGCCAGCCCGATTGAGATAGATCTGGCCGAATCCATCAGCCGCCTTGTGCCGTCGATGCAGATGGTACGGTTCGGCAAGAACGGTGTAGACGCAAATGCAAGCAACGTTCGACTCGCTCGGGCATTCACCGGCAGGGACAAGATCATTCGCTGCGGATACAACGGCTACCACGACTGGTTCTCGACAGGCATCGAAGGGAACGGCGTACCCAAATTCATGGCGGACTATGTCTATGAGGTAAGATACGGCGACGTTGAGCAGGTGGAGAAAATACTGAAGCGCGACGCTTCAAATATTGCATGCATACTCAGCGGCCCCTACGATTTCAACGAAGATATTTCCGGGAACTATCCGCGCGCTCTCAGGAAGCTGGCCGACGAATACGGAGTGGTCCTCATCTTCGATGAAGTGCTGACCGGTTTCCGGCTTTCGATCGGCGGAGCACAGGAGTATTTCGGCGTGCGGCCCGACCTGAGCTCATTTGCAAAGGCCGTTGCGAACGGTTACCCGCTGTCGGTTTACGGCGGCAAAAGCGAGCTCATGAACAAGCTGAACGATTTCGTCCTTACCGCGACTTACGCAGGCGAAACGCTCTCGATCGCGGCAGCTATCGCCACGCTCAAGGTGATGGAAGAAGAGAAGGTCCATGACCACATCTTCAAAATGGGCCGCCGCCTCATGGACGGATTTACATCGATAGCGAAACGCGCGGGAGTCGAGGTCAGGATAGGCGGTTTCCCGGTTGCCTCGTACTTCCTTTTCGATTACAAAGACGCCGAAAAGAACAAGAAACTTCACGTCGAGCTCAATCGCCAGCTTTACAAGGAGAAGGTATTTGTCTACGACAGATGGTTCATTTCCTTTTCGCACAAGGAAGCGGACATAGACGAGACACTCGAGCGCTTCGAACGTGCACTGAAGAAGACCGTAGGAGACTGACACCGAAGACATGAGCAGAATCGTTTACTTTGACAGCTTTGCCTTCGTCGGCAAGAGAATGGGAAGCCCGCAGAACGGCATTTACAAGTTTGAAGATGTCGAGTCGGAAATGCGGCGGTGCGGCATTTCCGGCGCGCTTCTCACTCATACGCTCGCAAGGGATTATGATCCCGTGGTCGGCAATAAAGTCCTCCGGGATGAAATCGGCGGGCGGAAGAACTTCTTCCCATGTTTTGTCCTTCGTCCCGACGATCTCGGAGAATTTCCCGACGTCGAGAAGTATGTTCGCGAGAATGACGTCAAAGCGGCAAGGATATACCCTAAAACCCAGATGTACGCCTTCGAGCAGTTTACCTGCGGGAAAATATTCGAAGTCCTGGAACGCCGCGAGATACCGCTCTTCATCGAAGGCGGGAGGAGGTTTGTGCCCACATTCAACCAGGCAACTTTAGATGAGCTGGACAGAGTGTGTTCCGCTCACCCGAAACTTAAAATTGTCCTTCAGGGTTCTCGGTGGGACGGGATGCGCGAAGTCTTCTTTGTGATGAAAAAGCACCCCAACATAATGCTGGAGTTTTCGTCCCAGCAGGTGAATCACGGCATAGAGTTCTTCCTCGACAATTTCGGCGCGAAGCGTCTCCTCTTCGGCACTCAGTTTCCGGTTATGAGCATCGGCGCCGCCCGGGCGTTTCTCGACTATTCGCCTGTCAAAGAGGACGACAAGCGTTTGATTGCCGGCCTCAATCTCGCAGAGATGTTGAAGGTCGATCTGCCTGTGGAAGTGGAGCCTTCAGGTACCGACGACAGGATCGTGACGGCGATGAAATCCGGGAAGCCGCTCGGCGAATTCAACGTTATCGATGCCCACGCGCACATCGTTCCGGAAGGCGAGCACGTGGCATATTCTCCGATTCTCTATTCCGGCGCAGGCGACATGGTGAAAAGTGATGCGAGGCTCGGGATACGCAAGGCCTGCATCAGCGAGTGGCTCGGCATCTGGCTGGATCATGACCGCGGAAACGATGCGACCTACGACGCGATGACCCGTTTCCCGGAACACTTTGTCGGGTACGGCACATTCGACCCTAACTTTGTGGAAGACTGGGAAAGCCTTCTGAATGTGTGGTACGTGCAGCGGCATTTCGTGGGAATTAAACCTTACTATCCGCGCAATGAAGTGCCTTACAACAGCATGAAATGGGATCCGCTGTTTTCATTCGGCGACAAGCATAACCTCTTCGTGCTGCTTCATCCTTCGGACAACTTCGTGGCGGAAATGGAGGAAATAGCGGTCAGGTACCCAGGCCTGAGGCTTCTCCTTGCACATTCCGGGTTAAGCTTCAAGCATGCGGCAGACGTTATCGAAGTTGCGAAGAAGCACACCAACGTCTACCTGGAGCTTACGTTCACCGACGTGGTTGACGGCGTCATCGAATTCATGGTGGAAAAGGTTGGGGCCGGGAAAGTTCTGTTCGGCACCGACCAGCCAATGAGAGACGCTGCGCCGCAGATTGGATGGGTTGGCTACGCGCGCCTCCCTGAGGAAGACAAAGTCCGCATCCTTGGAACGAACATGCAGGGTATACTTTCCGGTACGAGCTTGTGACATCAGTAGTGAGCGAACGTCTTTATTAGAAAAATGATTATGCATAAACTTACGGAGAAATAAATAGGTAATGAGCAGGAAACCCACATACAATGTTGTGACCCACGCCCACTGGGACAGGGAGTGGTATCTGAGTTTCGAAGAATACAGGACCTGGCTTATCGACATGGTTGACGAGCTTTTCGACAGGATAGACGGCGATCCCGATTTTAATTCATTCCTGTTCGACGGTCAGGTGGCTATGCCGATGGACTATCTCGAAGTCAGGAAGGAAAGACTCGAGAAATTCAAAGATTACGTGAAGAAAAAGAAGCTGATAATCGGGCCGTGGTACATTCTAACCGATCAATTCCTTCCGAGCGGCGAATCGCATATCAGGAATCTTCTCTTCGGCCTGGCCTTCTCCCGTGAACTCGGGGAGCCGATGATGGTCGGGTATGTCCCGGACCAGTTCGGCCACATCGCCCAGATGCCGCAGATTCTGAAAGGGTTCGGCATCGACACGGCCGTGATCTACCGCGGTTTCGGCGGCGAGCCCGGCCAGGAGTCCTCAGAATATAAATGGATCGCTCCGGACGGGACTGCAGTTCTTATGTCTCACCTGCCGAAGGACGGCTATAGCTTCGGATATTTCGGTGCCGACAGCGAAGAGGAGTTTACCAACAGGTTCAAGAGAGTAATGGAGGAAGTTGATCCCCGGGCGCAAACGTCTCAGAGACTGGTTCTAAACGGTGGAGATCACCACTGGGCGGATCCGAATGTCACAAAGGCGGCAAGGATCATCAGGGAACAGCTCGGCGTCGACATAGTCCTGACTAATCTCGGCGACTATATGTCGAAGCTGAAGCAGGAAGTGAATATGGATTCCCTCCCCGTCGTCGAAGGCGAGATGAGATTCGGCATCAGGTACGCCTTTGCTGTCATCGGAGGGACGGCGTCCAGCAGGATGTATGCCAAGCAGGCAAACTACGAGTGTGAGACAAAGCTGGAGCATATGCTCGAGCCGTTGAATGCCATCGCCGTAGCTCTGGGCAAGAAGAGCAGGGCAGGGCTCATCAGGAACGCGTGGAAATATGTGCTGCAGTCGCAGGACCATGACGTCATCTGCGGATCGAGTGTCGACAGCGTCTATGAAGAGACGATGGTTCGGTATGCCAAGGTGAAAGAGATTGCCCGCCAGGCGTCGACACAAATACTCAAGGATATCATTCCCTACGACGGTGCAAAATACAGAGACGATCAGCACATTTTCCTGATGAATCTCCTTCCGCATGAGAGAAGCGGCGTTGTCGAATGCGACGTGGAATTCTTCCTGCGGGATGTGATAATCGGTGTCAATCCGGACGTCAGAGTATACCCTGACGAGCCGCGCTGCAAGAGTTTTAAACTGCTCGCCCCCGACGGTTCGGAAGTCCCGTACCAGCTGATAAAACGAGACGACGGCTACGGCATAACCTATACCAAATACTCCTATCCTCACCAGACCTGGGTGGACAGGTGGAAAATCCTCGTTTCAGCCGACCGGCTTCCGGCGATGGGCTACAGGGGATATTCAGTGGTGAGGGACGAACCTGCGACCCCGGCACGAACGAGCCTGAAGGTCGGCAAGACTTCACTGGAAAACGACCTCGTGAAGGTTGCAGTCGCGAGCAACGGTACTTTGACCGTTACGGACAAAGCGACCGGAGAAGTCTTACCTGGTTTGAACAGCTTCGAGGATTCGGGCGACAAAGGCGACGAGTACACGTTCTGCCCGCCTGACAAAGATACAGTCGTCCTCTCGAAAAAATTGAAGGCCGTCATTAAAGTCATTGAAAAGGGGCCGCTGAGAGGCGCCCTCGAGATACGCGTGCCGATGAAAGTCCCGGCTGAATTGGCGAAGGACAGGACGAAGCGGAGTGACAGTCTCAAGGACCTCAAGCTTGTGACAACAGTTCGCCTCGTTCATGACTCCAGGCGAGTCGACATTAAAACCAGGATTGAGAATAATGCCCGCGACCACAGACTTCGGGCAATCTTTCCAAGCGGAATCGACACCGACATCTCATACGCCGATTCACAGTTCTGTGTAATCAAGCGCAAGCACCGCAAGTATGAGATGACCGGGTTCAGGTTTGAATTGCCTCAGAACCTGGAAATACTTCAGAGATTTGTAACTGTTCAGAAGGGCAAGCGTGCAATCACGGTTCTGACGAAAGGTTTACCGGAGTATGAAATGCGGCTTGACCAGCCGGGCGTTCTGGCGATCACACTTTTGAGGTCTGTCGGCAATCTCTCGAGCTCGAACCTGAAAACGCGTCCGGGCGGAGACGCGGGATGGAAAAACGAAACCCCGGGTGCCCAATGCCTCGGCCCCCACGAATTCGAGTACAGTGTCGTTGTCCACAGCCCGACAGAAGATTTCAGCGAGATCAACCGCATTGCGGAGGATTTCAACTCTGATGTAGTTTGGACCGGCAGAAAACATCCCGTAAGCATCCGGCCGGAGGAGTCTTATATGGAGTTGAAAGGCGACGCTCTGGCCTTCAGTACGTTGAAGGAATCCGAGGATGGAACGGGAATTGTCTTCAGGTGTTATAATTTAGCAGACAGGCGGTCTGGAGGGAGCCTTTCGGTCGGTCTGCCGATAAAAGCAGCTGAATCGGCTGACCTTGAGGAGAAGGCGCTCACCGGACTTCAGTTCAGGAGCGGGCAGACGGATTTCGAAGTCGGTGCCCGTTCTATCTATACAGTGAAGCTGCAAAAATAAAGTACATAGGAGGAGAAAATGAAGTACTTATCGAAAGCGGAAGTGATCGACAGACTGAAACGCTATCGATTTGTGAAGAATCAGCTCTTTGAAATCATGGGCGGATGGGCTCTCTCACTGCCCGAAATCGAAGTCAAGATACAATACGGGCGACAGATGTATGCCGATGCCCAACACTCGGACCTCCTGCGCCAAAGGCTTACGTATCTCGGCGCAAGGACGGATGCGAAACAGATGACCTATCCGGACAAGAAGTTCATCGCTTACCTTGAAGACCTCTGGCACAACGCCAACCCTACGGTCGTCAAGCTGTATACAGTCGACGTCCTTCTTCGATCGTTGATCGTGGATACGATCCGCGAACATCTCGATAGGACATCGGTCCCGGAAGACACAGGGACTGAAGAGATTTTAAGAAGGATAATGAGCGATGACTACGAGAGAATCAGCCTGGCAAACAGCATGATCGTCCAGCTGGATCCTCACGGCGAGACGCTCACGGACAAACTGAAGGAGACACTCAAAGCTAAGTTCGCCCAGGCAGGCGGATTCATGTCGTCGGATGATCCCGGAGTTCCGTTCAAGAAAGAATTTGGATACAGCAAAGCCCCGACGAGGCCGAAGGAATGGAAGATTGTTGCGGATGCCGGCGACTACAACGAGAAGAACAACACTTTCGACAATGTAGAAGGAAAGAGAAGACTGCTCCACGATCTGGTGGACGGCGAGCTCTGCAGCATTGAAAGACTTGGCAAGATGCTTGCCGAATTCCCCGACTTCCCATGGGAAATGAAGCTGCAGCTTACGAAACAGGCGTGGGACGAATCCAGGCACGCTGAGTCTCAAATCAGGAGACTAAAAGAGCTCGGTGGAAAAGTAGGCCAATATCCCGTAAATTACTGGGGTTGGGAAGCGGACGTCAATCGTCCGGACCCGCTCGAGAGACTTGCGATCTCGAACATGACATTCGAAAGCGAGGCCTGCAAACACATGAGTAATTGGATTGAAACAGCCCGCGCGACCGGAGATGAAGAGTCCGCAAGGTTGATCGAGTTTATATTGATGGACGAAGTGACCCATGTTCAAATAGGCAAGCGTTGGGTCGATGAGTTGACCAAGAACGATCCCGAACATTTGAAGAGAGTCCTCGCCTATCCCGAATCCATTCTGGCGGAATCGCGTCCCAAGGGTATCAAAATGGACGACCTGGTCGCGAGCTGAGGTGCGTTCCGTCCGGTAGGAAGTTGTCGTAGGCGGTATCGATATTCGGTAAGTCCCGATGGTGAGGCTCTACGGCCCGAGGAGTACGAGTGAACGAAAACATGTCCTTCGAGCTGGAGCAGGTCGGGTGGAGGATGTCGGTAAAGAATGCGGAGTGACGCGGGGCGCCACTCCGCTGTTCCGGGTTTGAGCCCGGGACTGCCGTTGAACGGCAGGTTTTGGCAGGGGGCTTTTTAGGGAGGCGATTAGCCTGACAATAATCAAGTCACGCGTAAAAGGCGGTGAGGCAAATCTATGGCTCCAAATTATATAGTACCGGCTGTCGACCGGACCGTGAAGGTCCTTCAGTCGTTGGTTCATCATCCAACAGGGATATCCCTGGCCAAACTCGCGGTTGAAACGCAGATTCCGAAGAGCTCGCTTTTCAGGATCCTGATGACGCTCAGGCATCATTCTCTCGTGACGGTGGATTCCGAGAGAGAGACCTTTTGCCTGGGCATAAAACTCGTCGAATGGGGAAGTGCCACTCTCGAAAGGCTCGATGTCAAGGATATAGTTCACCCTTATCTCGTACGCCTCGCCGCTCAGACCGGACAGAGCTTCTACCTCGCACTTCTCAACGATTCGGAAGTCCTGCTCGTCGACCGAGCGGACACTCCCGATATCTGGCAGATTGTCACTCGGCTCGGTCTTCGTTCGCCGGTACATTGCACGGCGAGCGGCCTGTCGATGATTGCTGAATTGCCGGATTCCGAGATAGATGAGATAGTCGGGACAAAAGGTCTGGCGCGGTTTACACCGAAAACGATCACCAGCGGTAAGGTGTTGAAGAAAAAACTTGCCGAGGTCAGACGACTTGGTTACGCCGTGGCAGACGGCGACTTCAAGCCGGATTTATACGCGCTGGCGGTCGGAATAAGAGATTATCAGGGAAAGATCGTTGCCTCGTTGATGACCGCCCTGCACTCTGCAAGTGCGAGAAGAAACAAGAAGCTTGTTGCATCACTTGTGAAGATTCTTCAGGAAGAGGGTTACGACATATCCAAAAGGCTCGGGTACAGGGGCGATTTATAAGGCCCGGGTTTCCGTCGCACAATTCCGAACCAGATATTTATCTCATTCACCCTGCAAGAGACTTCTTCCCGGTTCAGGATGGGACGTGAATCGGGAAAGGCGGTTCACACAGGGCAGGCGCATACAAGTCAGTTAATTCAAGGAAGAATATGCAGTTAGGAATCGTAAGCGACGAAATTTCCCCCGACTTTTCCCTTGCCGTGGAGCATGGGTTGAGTTGGGGAATCAAAAAGTACGAAATCAGGGTACTCAAGACGGGACGGGTGCCCGACGTCCAGGAAAGCGAGATCGGGGAAGTAGCCGGCATCATCAAACGACACGGCTTGCGGATTACCGCCCTTTCTCCGGGTCTGTTCAAGATCCCCGTATCGAACGAAGCCGAGGCGGAGCGACAGCTTGAAGATGTGCTTCCCAGAACAATTAAGCTTGCTTCGCGACTCGGCACCGATCGCATTATCGTTTTCGGATTTCAGCGGCAGGGCGAAGGGACACCCGCAGGGCTGGATAAGGTTGTGGAATATCTCGGCCGGGCCGCGGAGATGGGAAAGAGTGCCGGCATCAGGCTTCTCGTCGAGAACGAGCCCGGCTTCTGGTGCGACACCGGAAAGAATACCTCGCTCGTTCTGGAAAAAGTCGCGTCGCCCGCTCTGATGGCAAACTGGGACCCGTGCAATGCCTTCGGACTGGACGAAAAGCCTTTCCCCGACGGCTACGAGCAACTGAAGAAATTCATTGCGAACGTTCACGTAAAAGATACGCGGAAAGGCGGACTCGTCGAGTGCGTTCCGGTCGGCGAAGGGTTGATAGACTGGAAAGGGCAGCTGCGGGCGCTCGTCCGGGACAAGCCGGTCGAACATGTTACTATAGAGACTCACTGCCTGCCGCTCGTTGAAAAGTCGCGGCAGAATGTTGAGACTCTCAAGGGCATGCTGAACGAGATAAGCGAGTATCATTCCGGATGAGAGAATCCCGGTTTATTCTTCTTCAACAGACAGGAATATCATGATCGAAAAATACTTCACATACAAATCTCTGGATGATGTTAGAAAAGATGTTGCCGAACTCGGCGTGGACATAACGTTCGAAGAGAATATCGAGGCCGTGAAACGGGAAGTCGTTATCGGGGGGAGGAAGATAGGAAACTCCCTGGCGATCCACCCGATGGAAGGATGCGACGGCACTCTCGACGGCCGGCCGGATGAGCTGACCTATCGAAGGTGGGATCGCTTCGGGGAAGGCGGCGCGAAACTGATCTGGGGAGAAGCCACGGCAGTTGTAAAGGAAGGCCGGGCAAACCCGAGACAGCTGTTCCTCAGCGAGGAGAACCTCTCGGATTTCGAGAAGCTCCTGAACGGCGCGCGCAAGAAGCACATCGAGGTTAACGGCACTGCCGACGACCTCATGATAGGCATTCAGCTGACGCATTCCGGACGCTACAGCTACCCCAGGCCGATCATCGCGTATCATCACCCGGAAGTGGACAGTGTGACGTTCGCAGACAAGGCAAAGGGAATCAGAGTCACGAACGACTATCCCGTCGTTACCGACGATTATCTGGAGAGGCTGGAAGATGCCTTCCTTGCGGCCGCGAAGATGGCGGCAAAGATCGGGTTCGACTTCATCGACATCAAACAGTGCCATACTTACCTGCTGAACGAGCTGCTGGGTGCCAGGACGCGGCCGGGAAAGTACGGAGGAAGCTTCGAAAACCGCACGAGGCTGGTGAGGAACATATTGGGAAAAATCAGGGGCGAACTGGGTGATTCCGTAATCCTCGCATCCAGGATCAACACCTATGACGGAGTTCCGTATTACGAAGACCCGGAAACCAAGGTCGGAAAGCCGCTGCCTTATGAGCTTCCGTACAAGTACAGCTTCGGCGTGAGCAAAGACAACCCGCTTGAGTATGACCTTACCGAAGTCATGGAGTTCGTCAGGATGATGGTCGGGTCCGGAGTTGGACTCCTCAACGTCTCGATGGGAAGTCCATACTACAACATGCATCTCGGACGTCCGTTCGACAGGCCGCCGGTAGACGGCTATTTCTCTCCGGAACACCCGTTGATCGGAGTCGACCGCCATTTTAAGATCACCGAGCAGATTCAAAAGGCCTTTCCGAAATTGCCCGTCATGGGAACCGGGTACAGCTGGCTCCAGATGTACCTTGCGTACGCGGCAGAATCCAACCTGCGGAGGGGAAGGGTGTCGATCGTAGGTGTGGGAAGAAACGCAATTGCTTACCCGAATTACGTCAACGATTTGTTTTCACAAGGCCAGCTGGAAAGCAAAAAAGTCTGCTACGGGGTAAGCTACTGCACAAACCTCATGCGCTCCAAGAATAACGAGCTGGGTCAGTTCCCGGCCGGCTGCGCGCCGAGGGACCCCGTGTACGGCGCTATCTACAAAGAGGCGCTCAAGTCTGCAAAGAAGAAATAGTGGGAAGAATGAAACAGTTAACTTATGAATTATATTGACGGAAAATTTTAGAGAATGAAAGATAAGAAAGTCAACATTGGAATTGCCGGTGTGGCAAATCATGGCCAGACCATCCTCCGCGCGATAGGAGGATGTGAAAGCCTCGTTCTTAAATCGTGTTTCGATGTCAAAAAGGAGGCGGCTGCTCAAACGGCGGAATCGACAGGATGTAAACTCGCTTCGAGTTACGAAGAGCTTGTCGGCGACAAAGAGCTGGATGCGGTCGCAATCGTTACGCCCAATTTCGTCCACCTCGAACAGGCCGTGAAAGCGCTGGACTCCGGCAAGCACGTGTTTGTCGAGAAGCCGTTCGCGCTGAATGTTCACGAAGGAAAGCTTATTATCGATGCGGGCCGGAGAAGCGGCAGGATCATCCAGGTCGGCCATAATACCAGGATGAGAAGAGTGTTTAGAGAGGCGAAGCGTCTCGTCTCTACAGGCCAGCTCGGCGAGATAGTAAGCGTTTATGCGAATATGTCGTTCGATTTTGGCCTGACCAAAGACGTACCCGAATGGAAAAAGCAGAAGGATAAATGCCCTCTGCTTCCAATGACACAGTTGGGCATACACTTCATCGACGTGCTCGAGTACCTTGTCGGCAAGATTGAATCGGTATCGGCGGTACAGCGTTCGGCCGTACTTAAAGACAAGCTCGGAAACAAGGTCGCTGACAGCGTGGCCGCGGTGTTGAGTTTCGAGAACGGAGTTATCGGCTCGATTCAGTCCGACTACGTCTCGCCGTCCACCTATACGGTTGTGGTATTCGGTACGAAGGGAAAGATCGCCTGCAGCGACAGCGAGATACTGCTCGAGAGGCCGGCAGGCGGAGGCACGACGAAGGAAATATTGTCGGCTACAGAGAAGATCGACGGCGAGAGTTATTTTGCAGAGATTGCGGAGTTCGCAAATTCCATACTTACTCAGCGGCCGCCGGAAGTCGACGGTCTTGTCGGACTCAGAAATCAGGCCGTGATCGAGGCAATGCTACGAGCGGCGGAGACAGGCCGGTCGGTTACCGTCAGCGACGTTCTCTTTAATTCCTGATTCCGGCTCCTTAAGGGCTTTCGCTTAATATTTCAGAGAGGGCTCCTGGCGACCCCGGGTTGATGTTCAAACGCTTGAGTCAATTGAGGCAGACAGCTAATGGATGAACAGGCGCTCAAATCGATCCTCACATCGATAGAGAAGACGAAAATCGGAGTCCTCGGCGATTTCACTCTCGATGCCTACTGGCTTCTCGACACAGGAACAGCTGAAGATTCCATCGAGACGGGTAAGCCGACCCAGGCTGTCACGAAACAGAAATACAGTCTCGGCGGAGCCGGCAACGTAGTCTGCAACCTCGTCGACCTCAAAGTCGGCGGTGTATTCGCCTTCGGGGTGATAAGCAGCGACATCTTCGGGCACGAGATGCTGAGACAGCTCACTCGGCTGAAGGTCGTCGTGGACGGCATGATAATCCAGGAAGACGGCTGGGACACGCCTGTATACGCAAAGCCGTTTATCGGGATGGAGGAGCAGAACAGGATCGACTTCGGCCGGTTCAACGTGCTCGATGCGTCGACAGAAAAGATGCTCGTCGGGCGGCTCTCCGAGCGGCTTCACGAACTCGATGTCCTCATCATCAACCAGCAGCTGCCGAGGGGAATCTACAGCCCGGGAGTGGTCGCAGCCATCAACAGGTTTGTAGTCGACAATCCCTCGAAAATATTCCTCCTCGATTCGCGCAACCGGAGCGAGGAGTTTGGGAATGTTGTCTGCAAGGTGAACGCTACCGAGGCCGCGCGCATGTGCGGGCACGAAAAGAAGTTTACCGAATTTATTCAGGTGGATGAGCTTAGAGATTATGCGGTTCACATTTTCAAGCAGATGCAGAAGCCGCTTTACATCACGCGCAGCGGCCGAGGAATAATCCTCTACGACGGAAACAAATTCGCCGATATCCCGGGCATCCAGATTCTGAAGAGAATAGACCCGGTCGGGGCCGGAGATACGACAGTCTCCGCGATAGCGGCCGTTCTCGCTGCCGGAGGAGATTTCGCAACCGCCGGAACCGTAGGCAACCTCGCAGCCGCCGTCACCATTCAGAAACTGCAACAGACCGGGACGGCCTCTCCGGAAGAACTCCTTGGTATGCAGGCTAATGCCGATTACGTCTACAATCCCGAGCTTGCCGACGACATACGACGCGCGAAGTACATTGAGCGATCGGAAATCGAGATAATCGCCGGTGTCCCGAAGACGGTCAGAGTTGAACACGCCATCTTCGACCACGACGGGACTATATCGGTACTCCGGCAGGGATGGGAATCGATAATGCAGCCGGTGATGGTGAGGTCGATTCTCGGAGACAGTTACGACACCATCGACGAAGAGAGTTACCGGCGGGTTGTTGAGAGAGTTTCCGACTACATCGACCGTTCGACGGGAATCGAGACGATCGTCCAGATGCAGGCGCTTGTCGACATGGTGCGCGAGTTCGGCTACGTTCCGTCCGGGAAGATTTTGGATCCCGACGGCTACAAAGAGATTTACAACAAAGCGCTTATGAAGCATGTCGACATGCGGCTGGAAAAATTTCGTTCGGGCGAGCTCGATCCCCCGGATTTCGTGATCAAAGGTGTCATAGGATTTCTCGAGACGCTGCACGACAGAGGAATCAAGCTTTACCTTGCAAGCGGGACCGACCATGGAGATGTGGTCAGGGAGGCCGAGAGCCTCGGCTATGCCGGATTGTTCGAAGGAAGGATATACGGCTATACCGGCGGAGAGAATACCAACACGAAGAGAAAAGTGTTGCACGATTTGATTGACGACAACAAACTGGCCGGAAGCAGCCTCATTTGCTTCGGCGACGGGCCCGTCGAATTGAGGGAAACCAGGAGGTTCGGCGGCACTGCTGTCGGGGTCGCAAGCGATGAGATTCGCCGGTACGGACTGAACGTATCGAAGCGCGCGCGCCTGATCAAGGCCGGTGCAGACATGATCGTTCCCGATTACTCGCAGGCCGGGCGAATTCTCGAAATACTTCATTTGACCAGCTGACAGTCTTGCGGGCAGGTTCTTCAATTGTTGATACTCAGGAAGCCTCTCAGATATTTTGAAGCCAGATAAGGAGAAATACAAAAGTGGTTAAAAATGAAATTAAATTCGGAATTATCGGGTGCGGTTTGATGGGGCGTGAATTTGCAAGCGCCGCTGCAAGATGGCTGCACCTGACAGGTCTCAACTTCGAGCCGCGGATAATAGGTGTCTGCGATACGAGCCCGAACGCCACCCAGTGGTTCAAGGATAATGTCCCATCGGTGGAAATGGTCACTTCAGACTACAAGGAGCTCCTGGAAAACCCCGCTATCGACGCAATCTACTGCGCGGTCCCGCATAACCTGCACGAACGGATCTACATAGACATCATTAAAGCGGGGAAACACCTCCTCGGAGAGAAGCCGTTCGGAATAGACCTCGCCGCCAACAAGAAGATAAACGAGGCAATAGCTGCCAACCCGAAGGTGCTCGTGCGCTGCTCATCGGAGTTTCCTTTCTTTCCCGGTGCATACCAGATATTCCGCTGGGTCAGGGAAGGGAAGTTCGGCAAGATCATAGACGTCGAGGCGGGATTCTGGCACAGCAGCGATCTTGATCCGAGGAAGCAGATAAACTGGAAGAGGATGATCAGCATGAACGGCGAATACGGCTGCATGGGCGACCTCGGCCTGCATGTCGTTCATATGCCTTTCCGTTTCGGGTGGAAGGCGAAAAACGTCAGGGCTCTGCTTTCGAATATCGTTACCGAGCGGCCGGACCGCGAAGGCAAATCGGTGAAATGTGAGACGTGGGACAACGCAATTCTCGCCTGCGAGGCGGAAGCCGGAAGCGATACTTTCCCGATGCTCCTTTCAACGAAGCGCATAGCACCGGGAAATGCGGACACATGGTTCATCAACATAAACGGCACTTCCTTTTCGGCCAGGTTCTCGACGAAGACCCCGAAGACTATCGCATCTCTCCCGTATTCACCGGGCGGCGAGCAGGCCTGGCACGTACTCGACACACCTTACTCGACTGCGTACCCGACCATTACGGGAGGCATATTCGAATTCGGCTTTTCCGATTCCATCCTCCAGATGTGGGCGGCGTTCTGCGACGAGCTGACGAACGGGAAAGACATGAAGCAGCCCTTCGGCTGTGCCACGCCCCAGGAAGCGGCGGAAAGTCACAAGCTCTTTACTGCCGCGCTCGAGTCGGAGCGGACCGGTCAAACAGTTAAAGTAAACTGAGGATTTGCACGTGAAGCCAACCAGCAACGAGATTATCGTCGCGGGCCACATCTGCGTTGATATTATCCCGCAATTCCCTGAAGGACAGGTGAGGTACGACGAATTGCTCAGGCCGGGCAAGCTGACGGTCGTCGGCCCCGCCACAATCTCGACGGGCGGCTCGGTCTCCAACACCGGCATTGCGCTTAACCGGCTCGGCCTACCTGCAGTATTGATGGGAAAGGTCGGGGACGATCTCTACGGAAGGGCGCTGATCGACGCGCTCAGGACCATGGGCAATAAGTTCACCCAGGGAATGATCGTTGCCAAAGGGGAAACCACTTCCTATAGTGTCGTCATAAGTCCGCCCGGTGTGGACAGGATGTTCCTTCACTGTCCCGGCGCGAACGACACGTTCGGGATAGAAGACATCGGGTTCACGAATCTCGGAGACGCGAAGCTCTTTCATTTCGGGTACCCTCCGATCATGAGGAGGATGTTCATCGACGGCGGCGTTGAGCTTGAAGGAATCTTCATGCGCGCGCGCCAGAAGGGGATGACTACGAGTCTCGATATGTCGATGCCCGATCCGGCATCCGAGTCGGGCCGGGCCGACTGGAAGGCCCTGCTCGAGCGTGTCCTGCCGCAGGTAGATATATTCCTGCCGAGCTTCGAGGAAATCCTGTTCATGCTGAACCGGCGGCTATTCGACGACTTGATGAGCGGCAGTGTCAAACGGGAAAATGTGCTTGAAAACGGGGAGCTGCTGGGAAGTCTCGCAGAAGAGCTGATCCGGATGGGCGCCCCGGTAATCGGAATCAAGCTGGGTGAAGACGGTCTTTACCTGAAAACCAGCAGCGACCAGGAGCGCGTAAAGAGAATGGGGAATTCCACTCCGAGGTACTTCGACCGGTGGATCGGCAGGGAACTCCTCGTACCCTGCTTTGAAGTCGAAGTCGCCGGCACGACAGGCGCAGGTGACAGTACCATCGCGGGCTTCCTTGCCGGACTCGTGTTCGGACTATCTCCGGAGCAGACGATGCGATCGGCGGCCGGGGTGGGCGCTTTCAACGTCGAGAAGGCGGATGCGACCAGCGGTATACCTACCTGGCAGGAGGTCCAGGACCGTATCTCGGCCGGGTGGAAGACGCGTCCATTTTGTTTTGCGGTCGGCGGTTGGAGTTTCGATGAGAAACAGGGCGTCTGGCACGCCAAGGGCGACTCCGTGCAGGAAGCCGACCGGGTATCGGCATAGTGTTGAAGATATATTTCAAGGAATGAACAAAGGAGGGAATCAAAAGTCATGATCAAGAGGAGCGAAGTCAGACAGGCCCAGTCAAAGGCGGCAAAGATGTATGAAGAAGCAGGAATCGTGCTTACCCCCCAGGAGAGAGACAACATAGAAATCGCGGAGTTCGGGCTCGGGGATTTCGAGCACCAGGGGCTTGAGCTGGTGACATACATAAACACGGATATTTATTGTGCGAAGGAGCTCGCGCTCTTTCCAGGTCAGACCTGTCCCGAACACAGGCATCCGCCTGTCGGCGAACGTCGCGGCAAGATGGAGACGTTTCGCTGCAGGCGGGGGATGGTCTGGCTCTATGTCGATGGGAAGCCTGTCGACAAACCGAAGGCGGTTGTGCCGAAGGGACACGAGAAATACTATACCGTGTTCAAGGAGATAGAGCTTCATCCCGGCGAGCAATTCACCATACCGTCGAACACGAAGCACTGGTTCCAGGCCGGTCCGCAGGGAGCGGTCGTCTCGGAGTTCTCCAGCACGAACTCGGATGAGAACGATGTATTCACGGATCCCGGCATAGAACGTATGCCGAAGATCGTCGAGGACTGATGGAGTTACCTCGCGAAGGCCTTGAGGAAAACCGTTAGTTGCCTTAGCAAGGCTGCGGAAGACTTCAAATCGGGAAATTTCGAAGTTAGGAAGCTAAGAAGTCTGGAAGTTAGGAAGGGAGGATCAAATCGTTCACTCCGTGCTTCTCCGTGTCTCTGTGTCTCTGTGTTTAGATTAGGCCGCGTGACGATTCTTCATTCCGACCGAGTCAATCAAACCACGGGAGACACAGAGGCACAGAGAGTCGGGAGATAATGACAGCGGAAGATTGGAAGTTGGGACGCCTCGAAGTTAAGAAGCTAGGAAGCTAAGAAGTTTGGAAGTTAGGAAGGGAGGATCAAATCGTTCACTCCGTGCTTCTCCGTGTCTCAGTGTCTCTGTGTTTAGATTAGGCCGCGTGACGAACTGTCATTCCGACCGAGTCAATCAAACCACGGGAGACACAGAGGCACAGAGAGTCGGGAGATAATGACAGCGGAAGATTGGAAGTTGGGACGCCTCGAAGTTA
>JBJKPN010000032.1:0-7799 GCA_046706365.1 Candidatus Kryptoniota bacterium
GTGTCATTGTGGGGACGGCCGCACTCGTGATCGTCATCTCAGTCTTCAACGGATTCCAGGGGCTCGTCACCAACATCCTTGTCAACTTTGACCCGCATATACGGGTGGTTGCCGAGTCGGGACAATATATCAGGAATCCCGAAAAGGTGCTTGCTGAGGTGGAGAGCCTCAGGGAAGTGAAATCGGCGACAATGTTCCTCAGCGGAAAGGCAATGATCGTGTCGGGCGGCGTCAACCGCGCAATAAATGTAACGGGAATAGTCCCGAAGGGAAACGAGAGAATCTCGAGTCTTTCCAAATCAATAGTCCTCGGACATTTCCTCAGCGCATCGAGAAACAACCAGATTGTGATCGGGCTGACTCTTGCCGACGCGCTCGGATCTGTCGTGGGAGATACTATAGCGATAATCAGTCCCGCGGGCATCGAGCGGAGTCTTACCCAGTTTTACGAGCCCAAAGTTGCAAAATTCATCGTAACAGGAATCTATCAGTCGAACAACAAGGACTACGACGGGTATTATGCGTTCGTGAATCTTCCTTCCGCACAATACCTTTTCGCACCTCCAGACAGCACGCCGTCTCCGGAGATGGTGAACGGCATTGACGCCAAGCTGTGGAATATCGGCAAGTCAAACGAAGTAAGGTCCAAGCTGGAACACAATCTGAGCGGCGTTCGCATCGAGACGTGGTACGATCTGCATAAAGATCTTTATCGAATGATGACAATAGAACGGATCGTCGCATACATCGTCCTGTCCCTGATTGTCATGATAGCGGCATTCAACATCCTCGGCTCACTCACTATGACGGTTATCGAAAAAAGGAGAGAGATAGGAGTGCTGAAGGCCATGGGTGCAACCGCAAAGGGAATTCTGAAGATTTATCTGTTCGACGGGATCTTGGTGGGACTTTTCGGGAGCGCTATCGGGCTGGCGATCGGGTACGCGGTGTGCGAGGCGCAAATCAAATATCAGTTCTTCAAGCTCGACACGAATGTTTACATAATTCCCGCGCTGCCTGTTTCGATGCATGTGAGCGACTTCATCACCGTCGGGATTATCGCGATGGTAATATGCATGTTCGCGGCACTCTATCCCGCAAAGCGTGCCGCACGCGTCGACCCCGCAGATGCAATAAGATGGGAGTAGATAGAATTGCCAAAGACAATTATTGAAGCTTCGCAGGTCTGCAAAAGTTACTTCCTCGGCAAAGGCGAGCTGAAAGTACTCAAAGGAATCGATCTCTGCATTAACGAGGGAGAGATCATCGCGATAATAGGCGCATCCGGCGCGGGGAAGAGTACACTTCTGCATATATTGGGTACGCTGGACCGGCCCACGAGCGGCAATGTCAAATATGACGGCGTCGATGTTTTCACATTGAGCGACGAGGAAATTGCGCGCTTCAGAAACTTGCAGATTGGCTTTGTCTTCCAGTTTCACCATCTTCTGCCGGAATTCACCGCGCTTGAAAATGTTGCCATGCCCGCCCTGATTTCCGGAAAGAGACTCCCAGAAGTGAAAGGGATGGCCGAGAAACTCCTTTCCGAAGTAGGTCTTGCCGACAGAGTTGACCATCGCCCATCTGAGCTGAGCGGGGGTGAACAGCAGCGGGTTGCCGTGGCCAGGGCGCTCATAAACGGACCGAAGGTGATCTTGGCGGATGAACCTTCCGGGAATCTGGATTCCTCGAATGCTGAGGCCCTTCACGACCTGCTTCTGCAATTGGCCAGGACTCACGGGACGACATTCATCATAGCGACGCACAACGATCACCTGAAAAGCCTTGCCCACAGGGTTGCCAAGATACAGGACGGCATACTCGAGGAATAATTCTTGTGTTTGAAATTCCCCGGGTTTCTGGTAAATTTTCCAAGCGGGCACGTAGCTCAATTGGATAGAGCGTTGGCCTCCGGAGCCAAAGGTTGTGGGTTCAAATCCCACCGTGCTCACAAGATGTATTGTGCTTATGTCTTAAAGAGCCTGAAGGACGGCTCTCACTATTACGGCTCGGCTGCAGATGTGATAGTCCGACTGAGACAGCACAACCGCGGGAAAGTCAGGTATACGAAAGGGCACAAACCGTACGAACTGCGTTACGTCGAAGAATTCCCGACGAAGGCCGAAGCTTTGAAGCGGGAGAAGTTCTTTAAGTCGATTGAGGGCTATCGGTGGCTCAGGGAGCAGGGAATAATCCATTGATGTGGGTTCTCCCTCTCGAACTCGAAGAGTTCGCGAGGGATCCCTTTGGGAAAATCCCACCGTGCTCACAAGATGTATTGTGCTTATGTCTTAAAGAGCCTGAAGGACGGCTCTCACTATTACGGCTCGGCTGCAGATGTGATAGTCCGACTGAGACAGCACAACCGCGGGAAGGTCAGGTGAAAGAGGGGGAAGTGCCTGGACGATAGGCGGAAGGCGAATACCGTAGATTCAATTTATTACGTTTAGCTTCCGATTGGCGGGCGGCAGTGCCCCATATTCCGTTAGGGGAATGGGAGAACGTGTCACCGTGATTCCAAGGGGGAATCATGCTGATTCTCCCCGAGTAAACAGCTCCGCCGAATCAGTCACACTCGTGGAAGTGCGGTCATGCGCCCGGATAACGCGGATTGTTTATTTAAACACGAATCTAGTTGCAGTAACAAGGGATGTCGAAATGAAAAAGCTGTGTCCGGATTGTCGGGAAGTTGCCCAGTTGCAGCCGGATTATCCAAGCTGCCTCACGGAGAGAATACTGAGTTCTCTGCGACTGATTAAAATCAAACGCTGCAGCAGCTGCAATGCAGCTGTCTTCATATTATTCAGACGATTTGCCACATCGCGGAAAAGATTGAGGGTTGTACGTGAAAGGATCTTCTGGATCACATTCATCTTCATTTCACTCATCATCGGTTTCTTTGTCGCCGAAGGCCTACTCGATTAAGGATATCATCTCCGTGATTATCCGTTCCTACTAATCTCGATGGACGCACGCCTTCGGATCCTGAATGTCCTCACTTTCCATAAGATCCCCTTTTTAGTATATTTGAGCATTGATTCCTATTTGCAGACCGAGCGTTGTATTGTGATGAAAAGAATGGTGAGGAGAATCCCCCTCCTGCTTGCGATATGCTTTCTTAATATTGGGTGGGCCCAGCAGACTCCGATGCAGCCCGCGGGAAAGTTTTTTCCTTACATGGAGGCGGGCGGTCCGAAGGTGGCCCTGGTTCTGTCGGGCGGGGGAGCCAGGGGTGTTGCACAGATAGGCGTGCTGCAGGCACTGGAGCAGGCCCATATTCCGATTGACCTGATTGTCGGAACAAGTATGGGGAGCATTATCGGCGGGCTCTATGCCTCGGGTTACAATGCCGATGAACTTGACTCCGTTGCTCTCTCGCAGAACTGGAACCAGCTGCTCGCTCTATCCGATGCTGTGAGCCGGAGCGACCTTTTCCTTCAGCAGAAGCAGGTAGCCGAACAGAGTTTTCTTGTGATTAGGCTGAACGGGCTGACTCCGGTCCTCCCGTCCTCGTTGTCCAGCGGTCAACGTCTGACAACGCTGCTGACAAAACTCGTTCTGAATGCTCCTTTCCGCGTCATACACTCGTTTGACGACTTAAAGATTCCTTTCAGGGCAGTCGCCACCGACATGATTTCAGGAAAGAGAGTCGTGATTTCGCAGGGCGATCTCGCTCAGGCATTGCGTGCCAGCTCCACTGTGCCGGTCGTATTCTCTCCCATCAGGACTGATTCGCTCCGCCTTGTGGATGGCGGTCTTGTGTCTAATATTCCCGTCGACGTGGCGCGAAACCTCGGAGCCAACATCGTAATCGCGGTCAATACAACCAGTCCGCTCCGCTCGGAATCGAGCATGGATACTCCGTGGGACGCGCTCGACCAGGTAACGAGCATCATGGCACAACTTTCCGACAGACTCCAGCTCGAGAAGGCGGACGTGGTGATAACACCGAAGTTGGACAACCAGTATGCTTCCGACTTCAGCAACCTCGACACACTGATATCCCAGGGAAGGATTGCCGCCGAAGCCAGCATACACAAAATAGACTCCATATACGAATACAGGTCTCGTCTTCTGACAAAAAAGAACGAGATATCGGTGGCGGCGAAACGAGACCCTTCCGGCCCGCGGGTGGCGCTGCAAACGGAGGATACTCTGAACCTGGAGTATCCCTATTACTGGAACTCACGGCTGTTTATATCGAATGTGAAACTTGCAGGAGCGACCTGGCTCCCGGATTCAACCCTCATGGCCCCCTTTGCCGGCTTTGCCGGACAATTTGTAACACCCGTGCAGATTAATCATGCGTGCGAGAACCTCGTCTGGACTTTCAGGAAAGCCGGTCTCGGAATGGCGCGAATCACGGACGTGAAATATGACTCGTCCGGCTTCGCACTTGAAATCTCCATTGACCAGGGAGAAATCTCGAGCATTTCGCTCCGAGGGAACACTGTGGCGAAGCCTTTCCTCATCAGACGCGAATTCCCTCTGAGAAAGGGAGCGCTATTTACCACTTCCAGAGCGATCGAGGGCATAAATAATATTTACAGCACTAATCTCTTCAGCCAGGTACTTCTCTGGACAACCTATGATCCGTTGCCCGCTCTCACCATAGATGTGACTGAAAAGAGTTCCCGACTGATTAGATTCGGATTTCGCGCAGACAACGAGAGAAACGGTCAGATTTTCGCCTCTTTGTCCGATGAAGACTTGATGGGCACCGGTACGAGGGTAGGTCTCTCATTTTCCGGCGGGCTGAGGAACCGTCTCGGAGAGATGTTCCTAGGTACGACAAGGATACTGAACACAGACTTGACATATGGGTTCCGGGTCTTTACGGGTTTCAGGGACGTGTACTATTATACCGACCAGCCTTCTCCGAATCCCAACGAGTGGAATCTCGCATCATCAGGAGAATACCGGATCATCCGCGACGGTTACGAGTTTTCAGTCGGCACTCAAATCAGAAGATTCGGAGTCGTCAAGGCAAGCCTGAACTACGGTTGGGACAAGATAAAGCCTTTGAGAAACTTCGATCAGCAGTTTTCTGCGAGGATTGTCTCTCTTAGGATCGGCTCATTTGTGGATACGAGGGACAAGTACGCTTTCCCAAAATCGGGAATACTAAGCAACATCTATTTCGAAACCTCCCTGAGAGGGCTGAACAGCGAAGCTTCGTTTTCCAAGATATTCTTCGAGTACGAAACATATCAGACGGCTTTTTCGATTTTCACATTCAAACAGCATTATCAGTTCGGGTTCGGCGACGCAACTCTACCGCTCACACGTCAATTCAGTCTTGGCGGGCAGGACCTCTTCTTCGGCCTGCGCGACGACGCGCTGCGAGGGAGGCAGGTGTTTCTTGCGAGTTTCGAGCTGCGGGTCAGGCTGCCTGTGAAGATATTCTTTGATACGTATCTTTCGGGAAGATTCGACATCGGAGATGTGTGGGCACAGCAACAGAACATAATTCTGAAAACACTGAAGCAGGGGATCGGGGGCTCACTGGGTTTCGACACTCCCATCGGCCCTATTGTTTTCAGTGCAGGCAAAGCATTCTACCCCGGGAAAGAAACGAGATTCCAGACGCTTTCGACGCCCTGGACATTTTATTTCAGAGTCGGGGTTGAAATACCTACGGTCACCGATTTTCAGTAACGGCTCAACTTGAATACGAAACCTTCAAGCACGTAGAACTCTGAGCACTCTTTAGCTGCAGAACAGTTGGCCTTTAACAGTTCCCGGCTGCGTAAAGTCCGTTGGATGCTCTGACAATCGTTTGTAATTTTAGTACGGTAACTTCTCAAATATGGAGATTAACATGAAAATCAAAACACTAGATGCACTCGAAATTCTTGATTCAAGAGGCAATCCGACAGTTGAAGTCGATATCCTTCTGGAAAACGGCGTTCAGGCGCGTGCCATGGTGCCGAGCGGCGCGTCAACCGGCGAGAAGGAAGCTACGGAACTCCGCGACGGAGACAAGAAAAGATACGGCGGAAAGGGCGTCCGAAAGGCAGTGGAGAACGTGCTGAAGAAGATCGCCCCGGAGATAACAAAACGAGATTTCGGGTCCCAGAGAGAACTGGACTACTTCATGATCGAGCTCGACGGAACGCCGAACAAATCCGCGCTCGGAGCAAATGCCATACTCGGCGTCTCGATGGCTTACCTGCGCGCTTCTGCCGCCAGCTCGGACATTCCGTTGTACCAGTACATCGGCGGGGTGAACGCGAACCTCCTGCCGGTCCCGTGTATGAACATCATAAACGGCGGAAAGCACGCGGACAACAACGTGGACTTTCAGGAGTTCATGATAGCTCCCTTCAACGCACCCTCTTTCACGGAGTCGATCCGAATGGGCGCCGAGGTGTTTCACAGCCTGAAGGCGGTCCTTCACTCCAAGGGTATGAGCACCGGGGTCGGCGATGAAGGCGGTTTTGCCCCGGACCTGAAGTCAAACGAAGAGGCGGTGGATGTCATCCTCGAAGCAATCACCAAAGCAGGCTACAAGCCCGGAACCGACGTCGCAATATGCCTGGACCCCGCTTCCAGCGAAATGTGGGACAACGGAAAGTACAGGTTCTTCAAGAGCACAAAGGACCTCAAGTCGAGCGACGACATGATCAAACTATGGGAAAGCTGGGCGAAACAATATCCCATCTTTTCTCTTGAAGACGGCCTCGCGGAAAACGACTGGGACGGTTGGAAAAACCTTACAAAGACCCTTGGCTCCAAAATCGAACTGGTCGGTGACGATATATTCTGCACCAACAAGTCCATCCTTGCAGATGCCATAGAGAAGGGAATCGGGAACTCGATTTTGATAAAGCTGAATCAGATCGGCACGGTGACGGAGACCCTTGAGACTATTGACCTCGCATTCAGGAATGGCTACAAAGCGTTTGTCTCTCACCGGAGCGGTGAAACCGTCGACACGATCATATCCGACCTAACGGTGGCCGTCGGGGCAGGGCAGCTCAAGACCGGCAGCGCCTCCAGAGGCGAGCGCATCGAGAAGTTCAATCAGCTGATGAGAATCGAGAGAAAGCTTGGAAAATCCGCCAGATTCGCGGGCATTAAGGCTTTTAAGAACTCCTGATTGTAACTGCCCGAAATACAGAATCGATGGACTGCCGAAACCTGGTCGAAGGTTTCGGCAGTTTCGTTATTACACGTCTGCTTTCTGCCGGATGCGCGGGTTCACCGGGTAACTTTGAAATGAGTTTCCGGCAACTCCCTTCGCCTTTCCGAGGAGTTTGGATTCCAGCCAGTTCGCGGTGGCAAGTACAAAGACCGCAAACAACGCCCCGGCTATGACATCGATCCCGTAATGATACCGCATATAGACCGTGGCAAAGATCAGCCCTGTCCCGAGCGGGATGATTATCATGGCTGACTTCGTTCTGAACTTCATCGCCATCGCGATTGTAATTATCGTCATCTCGGTATGCCCGCTCGGGAAGCAGTCACGTTGTGCGGCCATTGCCGCTTGCGCCACGTTCGTGATCGACTCGCCGGAGTTGATTATGTTTCTCAGAATCGGAGTCAGGTAAAGGCCCGGCAGCTGCTGGTTCAGCTTCGCAAAATCATACAGTGTAAACCTCGGTCCGATTGCCGGTACGAGCAGGTAACCCGCATACGAAAGGTAAAACCCATACATCAGAACAAAGAAGAAGAAAAGGAATCCCTTCCTGTTGCCGGTTCTCAGAAGGTCCACACCCAATATGACCCAAAGGACATAGAAACTCGCGTAGCAAATCTGAAGAAACTCCGTCAATCCCGGTGTCGCTATCCTG
>JBJKPN010000033.1:0-15553 GCA_046706365.1 Candidatus Kryptoniota bacterium
GCGTCGTTGATAATACCCTGTGCCGTGTTCTGCTGGCTTTGAACGATATACTTGAAGATTCCGATGCCGAGCCGGTCCCAGATGTACATGAAGAACCGCTGTGCCCTGGCATAATCGTTCAGGACAAGAGTGTTGTCGCTTCCGCGCCATGTAAAAAGGTAGATGTTGGTTTCGTTCGCGTATAAGGACAGGTCGTCGGTCGGGTATCCGCAGTAGACTTCAGCCAGCTTTGAGCAGCCTTCGTTCACGAAGGTCGGCTCCTGCACCGATTGATGATAATTATAGTTTATCATGTGCTGGAACTCGTGCGCGGTCGTGGACATGGCTACTTCAATCCCGGCGGCCGTCGAAAGATCGGTCGGATCTGCGTCGACGTAATATATCTCGGCCCTGTTGCTGTATTGTGTGTTTGTTTCGTTCGTCGGGTCGAAAAATCCTGCGATGTATCCTCCGGTTCCCTTGTATCCGTCCTGTATGTTGCAGATGAGGATTACGATTCTCGGATCGTTGTCGACGTCGGGCGGGTTCCCGAAAGCGTTGACGTCCATTTCATATATTCCCTCGTTCGGGTTTGCCGGCGTTCTGTTGTCGAAGTCGTTTTCAATCGAGTCGACCGCGGCCTGGGTTACCCTGGTTTGCCAGAGGGAATCTTCGACGAAGATATAGCAGTGAGAGCCGACACTCCTGCAAGTCGAGGCGTCCAGATAATATTTCTTCGTCGAATAATTGTAGACGTACCAGTTGTGCGTACTTCCGACAGTAAATCCCCAGGAACTTACCTTCTCGAGGCGCATCTTCTCGGCCATTCCGGGGTGTGAAGCCGTGTATTCTGCGGCCGCTTTGTATTGCTTCTCGAGAAGCGGAGTGCCGTCGATCGGGTAGCTGTTCGACGAGGAAGTGTCTCTAACGGGTACCTTGTAAATGGACTGTCCCAAGGCCGGTCCTGAAACCAGCGACGCCAGGAGGAACATGAGGGCGAGTTTCATTTCTGCTTCCACATTGTGAATATCTAACGCGAGTATAACTTAGCGTTTACGACATGTATTTCCATGCCGAATCTGGTCTTCCTGACTCTGTCGTACTTGAGCACGGCGATTTTCCCCTGCTTTGCGAGCAGGAATTCCCTGATCCTTCTGTCGCACGTTAGAAGATAGAGCCGGTCTTTTGACACCCTTACCGCGAGGCTGGTGAAAGGCTCGTTTCCGACAACCATGATTTCACCCGTTACGCGGCGGGGCGGTGTCAGCATTGTTTCAGACGACACGCATCCGGCAACCAGGAGCGTCTGCAGAAGCAGGACGGCTTTGAACACGTTGATTCTCATTTCGGATTTGAGGCAGACGATAATGACAACTGAATTTGTAGACGTCGTTCGAGAGCTTCAAGTCATCTGGCTGCAAAGCACCCGGCAGAATAGTTGTCCACGCGCCACCCGTTCAAGCGCGCGCTTCTGACAGGTGTTATTCCGTAGACTTTGGTCTCCAAGTTCCCTAAATTTTTCCGGAGGTAAATAATGAGTTTTCTGAAGATCAGTCACATTGCCATTGCCGTCGAGAACCTTGATGTAGCCAGGAAAGCGTTCGAGACCCTCACGGGCAACAAGGTGCAGGTTGTGGAAGAGGTTCCCGATCAGAAAGTTCGCGTCGGGATGCTCCCGGTCGGCGAGTCGCGTCTCGAGCTGGCGGGTCCCACCGACCCGACATCGACGATTGCCAGGTTCATCGAGAAACGAGGAGAGGGAATTCACCACGTTTGCTTCGAGGTTGAAGACATCAAGGCCGAGCTCGCCCGCCTGAAAACGGAGGGCTTTCAGCTGATCGATGAGAAGCCGCGCCTGGGGGCGGACGGGCACCTGATTGCTTTCATACATCCGAGAACAACAGGCGGCGTGCTGGTCGAGTTGAGCGAGAAGAAGAAAGGTCAAAAGTAAAAGGTCAAAAGTCAAAAACCGGTACGGTTCATTTCCGCTATGCATCTTCCGTTTTGACAGTTGACTTTTGAATTTTGAATTACCATTGCCAGGCATTTACGAAGACATAGAGATACAGGAAGTCGGCTTCGAGTTGCGGGAGAAGCTGAACAACCTGCCGCGCCAGCCCGGGGTTTACCAGTTCAAGAACGAAGAAGGGAAAATCATTTATGTCGGCAAGGCGAAAATACTCCGCAACCGGGTCCGCTCGTATTTCCAGAAGGGACACGACCACGATCCGAAGACGAAGGTGATGATCTCGAAAGCCGCGGACCTCGAGGTCATAGTCACCGACACCGAAATGGAAGCTCTCATACTCGAAAACACCCTCATCAAAAAACTCAAGCCGCGCTACAATATCGACCTGAGAGACGACAAGAGTTACCCGTACATTGTCGTGACGAACGAACCCTTCCCGAGAGTCTACGTTACGAGGAAGATAAAGCAGGATGGGTCGAGATATTACGGGCCGTATACGGACGTCAAGACGATGAGATTTGCACTCAAATCTGTCCGGGATATTTTCCAGATAAGAAGCTGCCGCCTTCCGCTTACCGAGGAGAGTATTGCGAAAAAGAAGTGGAAGATATGTCTCGATTACCATATCGGCAAGTGCGGCGGACCGTGTGAGGGGCTTGTCACCAGGGAAGAATACAACGAGATGATCTCCCAGGTTGAGAGGCTCCTGAAGGGCAGGACGCGGGAGCTGATCGAGCACCTCACGGAACAGATGCAGGAATCTTCGGACCGGCTCGAGTACGAGAAGGCCGGGGATGCAAAGAAAAAGATCGATGCCGTGAGAGTCTACAGCGAAAGACAGAAGATGGTTTCACTCGAACTCATCGAGCGGGATATCATCGCCGCCGTCAGCGAAGACGACGACGGATGCGGCGTCATATTCAAGGTGCGCGACGGCAAGCTGATCGGCAAACAGCACTACTACCTTTCCAATGTTGCAGGCCGGTCGGAATCGGAAATGATCGAGACACTAATCGAGCGATATTACATCAAAGCCGACTACGTACCGGCAGAGGTATATCTCTCGGCCGAGCCCACAGATCCGGAGCTCGTCGGCAAGCTCCTGGGCACGAAGAGGGGCGGCGAGGTCGGCGTCGTTGTGCCGGCGGATGGCGATGACCTAAAACTGGTCAGGATGTGCCGCGCCAACGCAAAGTACATGCTCGATGAACTGAAGCTTCAGAAGGAAAAGAGCAAGGAGACGATCCCGCACACTCTCCAGGCTCTGCAAAGAGACCTTCGTCTGCCGGCGCCTCCGAGGAGGATCGAGTGTTTCGACAACTCCAACATCCAGGGGAGCGATCCCGTCGCTTCGATGGTCGTATTTGTAGACGGCAGGCCGAGGAAGAGCGACTACAGGAAATTCAAGATCCGGACGGTTGTGGGACCCGACGATTTCGCGAGCATGGAAGAAATAATCGAGCGGAGGTACACAAGGGTGATGCGCGAAGGCGGGCAGCTTCCGGACCTGGTCGTGGTTGACGGCGGCAAGGGACAGCTCTCGTCTGCAGTCGAAGTGCTGAGGACTATCGGGCTGCCGAACCAGCCGATAATCGGGCTGGCGAAGCGGCTGGAGGAAGTATTCGTCCCCGACGAATCCGAGTCGATTCTGCTTCCGAGAACGTCGTCCGCGTTGAAGCTGTTGCAGCACGTCCGCGACGAAGCTCACAGGTTCGCGATAACGTTTCACAGATCGCTGCGCGAGAAGAGAGTGATATCGACTGAGCTTACCGAAGTCGAGGGAGTCGGACAGACCAGGGCTGCCAAACTGCTGAAGGAGTTCGGTTCCGTGAAAGGGGTGCAGCAGGCCTCCCTGGAGGAGCTTGCGCGGGTTGTGGGAATGAAGGCCGCACAAAACATTAAGCTGTATTTCAGCAGCAGGACCGACCAGAACATGGAAAAATCCGTCCCCACAAATTAGCGGCTAATCGCACGGATATTTTGCTTGCAACACTTTGCTTTTATATATTTACGCCTGAAGAATCCTCTTGCCCCCCTAAATCTTTATTCACACGTTAAACCTAATTAAGTGTAATGATTATGTTCACGTCGGAAGACAAGAGTCGGAGCGAGTACCTGATCACGTCAGCCTTGATGGGGTTCGGCCACCTGCGGGCAGCACATAACATATCCGGAGTGAGCGGCGCTCCCATCTTGAGGGTGGACCGAAAGCCGCTCGTCGGCGGGATCGACCGGTTTGTCTGGGAAGGCTCACAGCGAATTCACACCTACGCGTCGAGAGATGCGGAAAGCAAGAACAGGCTCCTTTACAACTGGTTCGAGGGACTGATGTCCATAGACGGGGACCGGAAGCCGCCGTCGTTGACCGGGTCCAGGTTTGTTCAATTTCTAGGAGGTCTGGGCGTTGGGAAGCGTTTTCTCGGCTCCCTGAATCACGACTATCCGCCGCTGCTTCACACATTCTATCTTCCCGCCATGATTTCAGTATACAACCGCTACCGGGGAAAGAACTATCTCCTGTTGTGCGACACCGATTTTCATAGAGTGTGGGTGCCGGTCAACCCGAAAGAGCCGAATCTCACTTACATGGTTCCAATTGCCAGGTCTGCGGACAGGCTGATGTCGTACGGCGTAGAGGCCGACCGGATATTCGTCACCGGCTTCCCTCTTCCGCTTGTGAACACCGGCTCGGAGGACCTTAGCACACTTGATTCCGACTTCGAAGTAAGAAGGCGCAGGCTCGCCGGAGATTCGACTTTGCCGCTGACGATAGTGTTTCCCTTCAGCGGCGCAGGAGCCTACTCGAACGTACTGGCGGAACTTGTGAAAACGCTTCTCGATCATATCAGGGAAGGCAGGATCAGGCTCATCGTTTCGTGCGGTGATAACGAACACGCTCTCGGAAACGCAGAGAATCTGTTTGTGAACTACGGGCTCGAGGAGTGCGAGTATACGGAAATCATCTTCGACCGGAATCTTTTCAGATCGTTTGACAGGTTCAATCTGGCATTGAAATCTACCGACGTGATTATAACAAAGCCGAGCGAGATGGTCTTCTATGCGGCTTTGGGAATTCCGATGTTGTTTCTGCCTCCGATCGGGGCTCACGAGGCAGGGAACAGAAACTACCTGATCGAGAACAGGTGTGCCGTCGACATGCCCGCTATCGGAGACTTGCCGCGATGGCTCGACGAAAACCGGCGAAGCGGCCGCTTGCTCGAGCTTGCAGAGACGGCTCATCGAGTTCTTCCCAAAAGCGGAAGTTTCGATGTGGATCGACTTGTGAAGGGATCTGAAGATTACAGCGACATGCCAACAACACAGGATGCTTAGGCAGGTGCCGGTAAATCAGGTTGGGAGCCGGAGCGATGCGGCGGGTTAGTTGTTCGAAGGAAGAAGAAGAGTATTCCGTGTGATTTTTACGGGGGTACCGCGCCAGTTGGTCTTCCGGTTGACAAGCGGAACGGGCCACATGAATGCGATGACCAGGTCCTTGACCGGAACTGCGATGCAATCGCCGATGCCGAGACCGGTACCCAGAGCGGCATTCATCAACGCGTCGCCCGTGATTTTTACCGTCCAGGAAAAGGCGGCTACCGAAGATGCTTCTATAGAAAAACCGGATACGGCTGCGAACACCAGCGACCATAACGTGAAGTTGGTCAGCAGCTCGGCAATGTAGGCGGGCTTGTTGAGATTCCATCTCAACTGCGCCCACCTTGTGTGACGATTCAGAAAACGCCTGAAGGTCCACGAATGATTGGTCGTGCCGATCACCTGCGGCGAAACCACCACCTTGTATCCATTCCTCTTGTACATTCTTCCCATCAGGTAATCTTCGGCAAGGTAGTTACGTAACTCCCATATGCCGCCGATATCGTCGAACTGGGTCTTCCTGAAGAAGATGGATTTCCCGACGACGATTTCCCTCTCCGCGAAGTCGAGCAGACTGACGTTTCCGATTACGAATGAATTGAGATGAAGATTCTCGAACAGGGCGCCGGCACTCTTTCCCCCCACACCCTTAATGAGGTTCGTCACCAAACCAACCTGTCGGTCTTCAAAATATTTAATATTTTCCCGCAGATAATTTTGGGAGACAACCACGTTGCTGTCGCTTATTACCATATAGTCGTATTCGGCGAGCGGCATCATTCCGTATAGATTATTGACTTTCGGGTTGAAGCCAAGCGTGTGATTACTGACGACGTATTTTATCTTCTTCTCGGGGAAACTGAGTTTCAGATCTTCGATGAGCGGTATCGCAGGATCGTCTTCGTCCTGCAGTCCTATCACGATTTCATATTCGGGATAGTCCTGGTTGACGAAGGATAGAAGATTTTCCTGAAGATTTCCGTCTACGCCGTTAACCGGTTTCAGAATGGAAATCGGCGGGAGGAAATCGCCGGCATGTTCTTGCAGGACACGTTTCTTTGCTGAGGAAAGCTTGAACTTCGTGGCCACAAGCAGCAGCAGGTAATAGGTCAGACCGAAGCCGATTATAAGCGCAAAGAAGTAGTTCATTATCACTTTTCCTCACTACTAATAACAGTAAAAGATGTTAAATCGTTGTGAAGTCACGATGAAATTTTCGTTTCTTTGCCGTGAACCGCCTGCTGCATGTTGTTCAGCATGTAGAGGGCCTCGAAACCCCGCCAAAAAGCGCATTTAGGGCATCTCGGGGGGGTGAACTCAAACAGGGGATCATATCCGGGTTGATTTAGTCGTAGATGAAAGCGGCGCCCCTGGAATTCCGCCTGCTGACTCGAACGGTAAAATCCGATATTAACAGTGGATTTAGCACGCGAGATTTTGACGGACGAGAATCGAGAACGTGAGCCCGGCTGAGGTCAGGTCGAGCGATGCACCATTGAACACCAGAGGAAAACAAAGAGATGCTTGCAAGGACGACAAATAAGTATCATCGCTTTCATACCACTAATACGCTGAAATCAGGTTCAGGGAGTCTGTAGCCGTGCGCAGCAGGAAAAACAGACGGATTCTCTGGATCCTGATAGGGATCCTTTATGCGATGTCCGTCGGTCTACTGGGGGTCATTCATCACACGACGGCCGAAGGAAATAAACTGGAAAGCCAGGCAAATACTCTGGAGGATGCAAGGAACGAAGCCCGCGCCCTGGCTTCTGAGCTGACCGGTAATCCGGAAGAGAGTGATCTCGGTACCCATGCGGCGCTAATCACCAGGGAAATCTCGAAAGCGGTTGCAATTGGCGGAGGGAAGCGCGACTCGACCTACAAAAGGATATTCGCGGCCATCGCAGGACTCCGCAATCAGTTTGCCGGCGGAGGGAGCATGGGAGGGACGCGAACGGAATCCGCCTACAGGAGTCTCCTGGATTTGCAGCAGGCCATGAGCGACAAGATGGTCGAGCTTCAGGCTACCTTGAGGAGACTAGACGACGAAGAATCACAAGCGGTTGTGGGCTCGCTCCTCGGCGGGGGGCTCCTTCTGGTATTTCTTTCGATCACCTTTTACATGGAACAGAAACGTCTCTCAGAATCTGAGCGCACCATGGAGCTTTTCAGGAAGGTCGTCAGAAATTACCCCCGTGGTATCTCAATCATTGAAGTCAGGGAGAACAGAGGAAAGAAGGAGCTCAGGGCCCTTGAGGGGAACAAGGCGTCAGCAGAGATTACGGGCATCACAATCAAAGCAGCCGGAGGAAAGGATCTCACCGAGGTGTTTCCTCTGGTGAAGGAACACGGATTCACGGAAGCAATACTTTCGGTTTGCAGTACCGGGCAGCCGGTGGATTTCGACGAAATGTACATAGACAGAGGTATCGCCAAACCGGGCTGGTACACAGTGAGTATTTTTCCTTTGACCAATAGCATCGTCGGCGCGTCGTTCGGAAACATAGACAACAAAAAGAAGATGGAAATCGCCCTGAGGGAAAGTGAAGAGCGGTGGCAGCTTGTCGTGTGGGGGGCAGACGACGGTATCTGGGACTGGAACATCGTCTCGAATTCCATATTCTATTCGGACCGATGGTGCACAATCACAGGTTACAGGGGAGACGGATCGGTGAATCACCTCGCGAACCTGCCGCATTTTGTCCACCCGGACGACCTTCAGCGGGTACGGACTTCGCTTGCAAACTACATCAGGCACAAGGTGCCGATCTTCTCGGAAGAATACAGAATCCGCACTGCGGGCGGGGAATACAAGTGGGTCCAGGACCGTGGTCAGGCCGTCTTCTCCACAGAGGGAAAGCCTCTCAGGATGGCCGGCTCAACGTCGGATATAGACCGCCGCAAGAGTGCAGAGGAAGCGCTTCGTGAAGAAAGGATCGTGCTGAGAACATTGATAGACAATCTTCCTGACATAGTTTACATAAAGGACAGGGAATCGCGCCGAACCGTTGCCAACAAAGCCCACCTGGAGCTCCTGGGTCTCAGGTCGGAAAGCGAGGTTGTTGGAAAGACGGACTTCGATCTCTTCCCGAAGGAAGTGGCGAGCCGCTTTCAAAATGACGATCTGGAGGTCATCAGGAGCGGCGTCCCATCCATGAACTTGGAGACGGAGGTGTACGACAGCAAGGGAAAGCCCCGATGGTTCCTCAATTCCAAGGTTCCGATGAAAAACGACCGCGGCGAAATCATTGGACTTGTCGGTATTGCACATGATATCACCCCGCGAAAACTGTTCGAAGAGGGGCTGCAGGAATCCGAGAGACGCCTCTCCGAAATCCTCCAGTCTCTTCCCTCTCCCACAATGATAGTCGACAAGGATGGCACAGTCGTCGCCTGGAACCACGCCCTGGAAATACTGACGGGGATTCCTGCGGACGACGTCATCGGACAGGGAGACTACATATATGCCCTCCCGTTTTATGGAGAACGCAGGCCGGTTCTCGTTGACATGATTATGCAGGGGAAAACAGAACTGATGAGAGAATATCCCGGGCTCAGAACTGAGGGCAATTCTATCTCGGCAGAAGCGTTTGTTCCGAATCTGAACGGAAGAGAAGCATATTTCCATGTCACCGCCACCGCACTCAGAAATTCCAAGGGAGAAATCACAGGAGGAATCGAAACTATCCTCGACATCACCGACCGGCGGAAGGTCGAGATTCGACTTAGGGCGAGCGAGGAAAAGTACAGGCTGATCTCAGAGAACGCCATTGATATGATTGCCGTTCTCAACTCCGATCATGTCTGGGTCTACGCCAGCCCGTCTTACAATATAGACAACATGGATCCCGACAAAATTATCGGGCAGGAATTTCTGACCTATGTTCATCCTGAAGACGTCGACCAAGTCAAGAGAGTATTTACGAAGGTTGTCGCCGACTATTATTATCGCGTGATCCGATTCCGGTTCGGCGGAAGCGGGGGGAAATGGAGAATAAAAGAGGCGACTGTGAATGCCGTGCTCGGCGACAAGGGGACGCAGACGATGGTTGTCATGAAGGACATCACGGAAAACGTCATGCACGAGAGAGAAAGGGCAACACTTCAAAAAGAGCTCCAGGGCCGCAACGCGGAACTTGAGCGGACCCTCGTCGAAATGAAGGAAATGCAGAAAGGACTTGTGCAGTCCGAGAAGCTCGCATCGATCGGCCAGCTGGTCGCCGGCGTCGCCCACGAGATTAACAACCCTCTCGCTTTCGTTCACAGCAACCTTAACCGGTTCGACGAGTATTTTCACGAGTACGTTGAGCTGGCCGACGAGTGGGAACGCCTCGCAATGATGACGGAGGAGGGCCGGCTGAGCTGCCGGGATATGATAGCGAAAATCAGGGAAAGGGAGGAAAAGGCGGAGCTGAAGGCCCTCGTCGAGGACTTCAATACCCTGATGTCACACACCAGAAACGGTGCGGAAAGGATCAGGAAAATTGTCGAGCAGCTGCGCGGGTTCACCCGACTTTCCAACGACGGTTTTTCGGAAGCTGATCTTAACTCGGCTGTCGACGATACTCTGTCAATTGTCTGGAACGAGATAAAATACAAGGCGGTTGTTAAGAAGGAATACGGTTCTCCTCCGCCCGTGGTCTGCAACCCGGGAGAGATAAAACAGGTATTCGTGAATCTTCTGGTAAACGCCGCGCAGTCCATAAAAGAGAAGGGTGAAATAACGATACGAACCGGCGTGCGCAATTCGTTTGTTTTTGTCGACATTATTGACACGGGAAGCGGAATCAGCCCCGAAAACCTGACGAAGATATTCGACCCTTTCTTTACAACAAAGCCTGTCGGCAAGGGAACCGGTCTTGGACTATGGGTTTCCACATCCATTATCCAGAAACATTCCGGCAGAATAGAAGTGGAAAGCGAACCTGGAAAAGGCACGAAAATGACGGTACTCCTTCCGGTCGGCCTGGAGGCGCAGGACGATGGTGACGCCAGCAGCAGGTAACGGTTTCGGCGAGGAACTTCAGGTGGTGGTTCTGGACGATGAGGAGGCAATTCTCTCGTCGATCAAGAGTCTCTTCAGAAAATTCCCCTACAAGTTCCGTTTGTTCACCACGGCCCATGCGGCAATTCAGGTCGTTCGCACGACAGAAGTCGACGTTGTAATCTCGGACCTCCGGATGCCGGACACGAACGGGCTGGAGTTCATGAAGGAGGTCCAGAAGTCTGCGCCTTTGTCGGAAAGAGTGCTTATGAGCGGATTCGAAGACAAGGGGATAGTCCTGCTCGCATTGTCTGCCGGCATGATCAACCATTTTGTATACAAGCCGTGGGAGGAGGAGGAGTTCAGGGATCTCCTTGCGAAATGTAATACGACGCGGTCGGCTTTCAGAAAACGCGGCGAGAACGATATGCTCTACGAATTCGAAGATCTGCCGGCCCCTCCGAGATTCCACCAGAAACTGAACGAAATGCTCGCGAGCATGGACGCACCGATCGGCAGGATTGTCCAGGAGATCGAGTTGAACCCGTCGCTTGTGGCGAGGCTGCTTCGGGTGGCAAATTCAGTCCATCTGGGTGTCCGGAAGAGAGTCTCAAGCGTCAAAGAGGCCGTGTTCTTCATCGGTCTTGAGTATATCGCGTCCATGGTAACTGCGCTGGAGGCATTCGGCGAGTACTCGGCGAAGGTCCCGCCGCAGTATGCACCGGTTATTGAGGAGATGACCGTCTCTGCCGTAAGGCGGGCGACATTCGCCAAAGAGATCGCCTCCCGCTGGCCGGGCCTGGGCAACAGGTATGTCCCGTATGTCGCCTCTCTTCTTCAGGACATAGGTATATTCGCCAGAGTCTCTTTGAGGCCGGAACAATACGGCGCCTTCCTGCGGGTCAAACAGACCATGGGATTGTCGGACAGGGAAAGCGAGGCAAAAATATTCGGGAGCTATTCTCACGAGAGAATCGGCGCCGCGATCCTGGAACACTGGAACTTTCCTCAGGATATCGTCAACGCGGTAGCCGAACACCATGCCGAATCGGCACCCAACGACTTCTGCAAAATCGTCCAGCTGGCGATGCTCCTTGAAGGCCGCGACGACGGATTCAGTTACGACCCGGAGATCGGGGCCCTGCTGCCTGAATGGCGTGCCAGGCTGGGTGAGAACGCCAACAAATAAATAATACACCAGGGAGTGACAAATGAGCGAGTTCGCGGAGAATAGAAAGATCCTGTACGTCGACGACGAGGAGAGCATCCTCCTCTCCTTCCGGTCGCTTATGAGGAACCAAAACCTCGAAGTTCATACTCTCAACGATCCGCTTCTTGTGAGCGAGTACCTGGCGACGCACGGGCCGTTCGCCGCCGTTCTCTCCGACGAGAGGATGCCCGGCGCCGACGGCGTCGCAGTCCTCAGCGGGGTGAAGGAGAGGTTCCCCGATACAATGCGTGTGCTTGTCACCGGCTACGCCGATATCGAAGCCATCCAGCAGGCGATCAATCTCGGCGGCATCATGAACTACGTTTCGAAACCATGGGACGACGCCAACCTTCGGAGCCTCGTGCAGGAACTTGTCTCCCGCTACAACGCCGTTAAGGAAAGACACTACCTCCTCGATGAAATCAAACTCAAGAACGAAACACTTGAACTCCTGCTAGAAGGGACAATAGGCGGCGTCGTAAAACTCCTCAGCGACGTCGTGGCCTCCATCGGGGAAGATGTGGCGGCGCAAAACGTAAGGATAAAAAGCCTGGGAAACGCGATCATAAAGCAAATGCCGGATCTGACAGAGAAAGAAACCTGGAACATACGGCGCTCACTGGAGCTTTTCAACCTCGGGCTGGCGCTTCTTCCCCCGCTCGTACAAATGAGAGTCGGCAGAGAGGGATTGCGGGCGACAAACGACATACCGCTTGCCGCCAAGCACAATGTCCTCGCAGCCGACCTGCTCTCCGGTATTCCTCAATTCGAAGAGGTGGCCAGGATCATACGTCTTCAAAGGAAAAATTTCGACGGAACGGGCGACCCTGTCGCTGACTCGGTGAGGGGTAAGGACATCCCGCTCGGATCGAGAATTCTCAAGATACTTCTCGATATGGAGATGAAAAGCACGGACCATTTCAAGGGACGGGACGTTCTGCAGAAGATGAACACGATGCATAAAGTCTACGACGCCGACCTGTTGCAGATTCTTCTCGGAGGCAAACCGACACCGGATGCCAGGAAGCCGGACGCGAAGGTGCCGGTCAGGCGGCTGAGCGTCGGCATGGTCCTTCTCGAAGACCTTGTCACACAGAACGGCCAGCTTCTTCTCAGGAGAAACGCAACACTCACAGAGACTGTCTGCAAACTTCTCAGCCAATGGGGTAACATCGACCCCATAGTTTCCCCGGTTCATGTTCTCCTCGATCAAGGCGGCGAAGCGGACTGAAATCCTGTCCCCGGGAGCCGATTCCAGTGGGCTTGCACCGGAAAAAGATTCGGCTCAGGTGTGAGTGAACGCACTCCCCGGATTTGATTTTTCAGGAAGGCTCCATTAGATTCCCGTAGATTTTCTGCCAAAGTTCCTTCCGGAAGGGCTGAACTGTCCTTATGAGTCCGAGAAGCTCCACCATTCTTCCGCCGAGATTACGGCGAACCTGCCATCGAATAGCGAATTAAGCCAAAAGCCCCGGAATTAAGGCAGCGACGGTTCGGCGCGCTAACCGTCGTGGTCAATCTTGTCTTCCGATGCCAAATTCGATGCGCGACGGAAGATCCCTTTGCAGCAAACCGAACAGGATTGTTATGAACGGCATGGATAACATGAGATTACTATTAGCCGAAAACCAGCGCCTGAAGAGGGCGGTTGACGAACTATCCATCCTGAACGAGCTCGCGAGTGCTATAGGGGCATTGAAGACTTCGGAGGAAGTAATCCGGAAGATACTGAGCAGGTCACTTCGGGCGATGGATGCGGAGCAGGGCGTCATTACGCTCGTCGAGGAGCAGCCCGAACATCCGATGAAGACTCTTGTAAGAGCGAGCGTCAGCTCCTCGGAGCATGGCCAATTCCATTTCGACCAGGCCCTTCTGGGCTGGATGGTATTGAACAGAAGGCCGCTGTCGGTCAATTCTCCTGCCACCGACGAACGCTTCCGCGGACTGCACTGGGATGATTCCGTAAGGTCTGTCCTTTGCGTACCGATGCTCGTGAGGAGTGTACTGATGGGGGTTCTTGCCGTTTACAATAAGAAGGACGACGGCGGATTTACTGAAGAAGATCAGAGGCTCCTTGCAATTATCGCTTCCCAATCGGCACAGGTTGTGGAAAATGCGAGACTGTACGAGGAGGAGCGTGCACTTATCCAGGTGCGTCACGAGCTGAATCTGGCTTCGCAAATCCAGATGGATCTTTTGCCGAAGGGGCCGCCCAGTCTACCCGGTTACGATATAGCGGGTGCAACCTTTCCTGCCGGAACAGTAGGAGGCGACTACTTCGATTTCATCCCGCTCGATGAACACAGGATCGCCTTTTGCGTCGGAGACATCTCGGGGAAGGGGCTTCCGGCCGCGCTCCTGATGACAAATCTTCAAGCCTCGCTGCACGGAGTTTCCGATACGTCGGTCACGGCAAAAGAGTGCGTTTCGAAGCTGAACGAGTTTCTTTTTCGAAGAACGGGCCCCGAGAAATTCGCGACATTTTTCTATGGGATCCTCGACGGGAACAGGAATGAGATGACGTACTGCAACGCCGGCCATGAACCTCCGTTTCTCTTCTCTCGCTCCGGCGAACCCGCCCGGCTGAGTGAAGGAGGTACGGTCATAGGGATTGGCGATGCTTTTCCCTTTCAGGATGCAGCAGTGTGCCTGCAGTGCGGCGATATATTTGTGGCATTCTCGGATGGAATAACGGAGGCCGCGAACGAGAGAGGCGGGCGGTTCGGTGAGGCAAACCTGTCGCAGCTTGTGAAGGAGAATTCCGGCTTGCGGGCGGCAGAGCTTATAGAAAAGATTGTCTGTACCGTGCTCGATTGTGCCGGAAAGACTCCCCAGCTTGACGACATGACGGTACTGGTAATCAAAAGGGAAATACATGAGGCGTAAACGCTTGAACAGAATACGTGGGCAGTCATGGTACCCCGTCAGTAGCGCGAAGTGAGAACCGTGCGTCGCATTTCATCGCTCGTATTTGTCTTTCTCATCGCTGGCTTGAGCGAAGCCCAACCCCAGAACGCCTGGAAGCTGACCCTCGGCATCGCCGTTCCACAGAATGTCCCGCTCCCTCTTCTCATCAAGCAGGCGGGGCGGCCGGAAATAAAACTTACTGCGCATTACTCATCGAAGCCGCTAGAAGTTCCAGTGTGCTGGGTGTGGAGAATAGCCTACTGGTCGGGGCGCGGCTCGTGGGAATTGCAGGCAATTCACCACAAGTTGTTTCTCGACAACCGCCCTTCCGAAGTCGAGGAGTTTTCAGTCTCTCATGGATTGAACATCGTTACGATAAACCGGGGATGGAAGCTCGGCGACGTTGTCGCGAGGGTCGGAGCGGGCATTACGATCGCGCATCCCGAGAATGTCGTCCGCGGGCAGCGGCTTCCCGAAAACGGCGGGATATTGGGGATAGGATACTATGTGAGCGGGCCGACACTGGCGGCCGGCATCGAAAGAGACATTTCGCTGATAGACAGGCTTTTCATGGCATTGGAAGGGATGATCACGGCATCGTATGCCGTTGTCCCCGTGAGCAGCGGCCGGGCATATGTCTGGAACGCCTCCGTTCAGGCAAATCTTGAGTTGGGATATTCATTGGCCGTATTTGCACATTCGAGGGACTGAGGCATACTGCAAGATGTGCGTAGAACAGGGAGACGGTGATGACAGGTGAGACGGTTTCGCATTACAGGATTCTCGAGAAGCTCGGCGAGGGAGGAATGGGTGTGGTGTACAGGGCCGAGGATATGATTCTTAAGCGCGATGTAGCGCTCAAATTTCTCCCCCCGGAGCTGACAAGAGATTCGGAGGCCAGACGGCGCTTCCTGGAAGAAGCCAGGACCGCTTCTGCCCTCGATCACCCGAATATCGGGGTCATTCACGGGATCGAAGAGTCGGACGACGGGCGTTCGTTTATCTGCATGACTCTCTATGACGGAGAGACGCTCAAGCGAAAGATAGAGCGGGGCCCGCTCGACATTCACGAAGCCGTTCGGATCGCCATCCAGGCGGCCGAAGGTTTGAGGCGGGCACATGAAGCGGG
>JBJKPN010000034.1:0-13395 GCA_046706365.1 Candidatus Kryptoniota bacterium
CGATGACTTATCAGGATACGGTTCTTGACAAGTACGGCAACCTGGTTACGGCACCTCCGTCAAGCGACAAGATCGCTCCGACCTTGAGCTCGTACGGAATGGTTTTCGCCACCAGCGGACTGTTCAAGTTCGACCGCGGCATGAGAAGTTACGGCGACACCGTGTCCGTCGACACGCTTTACAGCAACGCCGGCCTGGTTTCCGACACAGTAGCCTCCGGCAAGACAGCAGGCATCGATACGCTGAAGACCTGGGCGGTAGCAAGCTCGTCGGTAGCATCTTCTGCACCGATGTTCGACACTCCCAGCGGATTTACGAAACTGGTTGTCACGCCGGCCTCGGATACCACGACGGTTTCGGGCCAATCCCAGATGTTTACTGCCGAAAAGGAAGACTCATACGGTAACCACATCGACTGGGGTCTGGGCGGTGGAAACCTCAGAGGCAACACCGGCAGCGTAACAACCCCGAGCGCGAGCAACATGGCGGCAGACTCGACATCACTCGTCAACAACTGGTCGATACTAAGCAGCAGATCCGGCGCGGCCCTGGCAGTTGCCACGAAGCCTTATGTCGGCACGGCCAGCAAGACCGGAGCGAGCATAGGCGGAAGCCTCGACTTCGCATTCACCTATACCACTTCTCCATCAAGTGCGGACACTGCCAAATTCAGAGTAGTTCTCGGTGCCGCACCTGCGGACACGGTTCTGGTCCGTTCGATCGCGACCACGCTGTTTGGAAAGTACAAGATCGCCTTGAGCGACACGACTCAAACTGCAGGAATGCCGATCACATTCACGGTAACCCCGCTGGATACGAACGGCAACACGATTTACACCTACAATCCTAAGAGTGTCATGATCACGCTGAACCACACATCGGTGAAGCCGGATACCTCGATGGATTCCACGTATTACTTCACATACACGAACCTGAAGACCAGCAAGACTGTGAAGACGACCGGATATATACCGGATTCGATCTTCGCTGCCGGCCAGGGCACGATCACGCTGAACAAGTTCTGGGCTGACGAGGACAGCATGGAGACCGTAACAGTTGCAGATACTGCAGCCAACATCTCCACGACTTCCGCGCCGTTCACATACACCGCTGCTTCCTCCAAGGCGGCATACGGTAAGTGGATGGTTACTGTCAATACCGACACCGTTCAGAAAGGCAACCCGGTCGTAATGCTTACGGTTACCCCGCGAGATCAGTACTACAACGTGAACATGACCGATACCAGCATCGTGAACATCACTACCAGCACCACCAGCGGCTCGTACAACTTCGGAAGCAACCCGAAGGTCGTAATCGGACCGACTGAGATTGCAGGTGTGCTGTCGGGCGCAACCAGTGCGGTTACGCTGCAGGCAACGGTGTTCAGCGGCGACAACACTCACATCTACGCAAGCACTTCCAAGAACCTGCTCGATGCAGTGAACTCGGATGTGAACGCATTGCCGAAGACGTTCGCTCTGGATCAGAACTATCCGAATCCGTTCAACCCGACAACGACCATCAAGTATGATGTGCCGAAGATGTCGGGCGTCAGAATCACCATCTACGACATACTCGGAAGAGAAGTTCGTACGCTGGTGAGCAACGGCAGCGTTGCGCCGGGACACTACTCAGTGGTGTGGAACGGCTTGAACAACGCCGGAATCCAGGTCAGCAGCGGCGTGTACTTCTACAGGATGCAGGCCGGAAACTTCATCCAGATGAAGAAGATGCTATTGCTGAAGTAAGAAGCTTGTACCTCCCATCTTGAACCCGTCTGAAATTTGGACGGGGGAAAGTGGAAAATCGTTACGGAGAGCCCCTCGAATAGAGGGGCTTTCTTTTTGTGGCTCTCTTCAGTCTGAATCCCTGCTAAGACGGCTGTGTTTGCTCCGCGAAACCTGCGCAGGGTCATTGGAAAGAATCTTCTTGACTAAATCGTTCGGGTTGGGTAACCTATGTCTGAAGATAGACCAGGGATCGTTTTACATGGGAATAACGATAGATAGCCTGGATACGGAGCAGATCAATTCCATCCTCTAGTTGCGATGCACCACTTCTTTCAAGGAATTCGCACGCCGGCGACAAAGCCTGGATTGTGGGCGTATTCCTTCAGGCAATAATATCCTCTGAGTGAGGGAAGTGCAAAATCAGGAGGCTGAAATGTTGCGGATTAGACTTCATTCGCGGGGTATCTGTTCGGCAACGGTCTTATTGATTTCAATCGTGTCGGCAGTTTGGCCGGTCAAGGCCACGGCCCAGGTGGGAGCGGCAGAGTATGACACGACCCTTATAACTCTCCAGCATACGGTGAGTACTGTCGGGGATTCGCTGAAACTCAAGCTCGGAACAATCAGCGTTGCCGAGTCACTTGCAGGGAGACTTGACGATGCCCCCGGCGATTCCGTAAGAATAATTATTCCATCGGGGTTTCGGCTCGTTGCGGATTCGGTCGTCTCGATTGCCACCTCTTCAAACAGATTGTCGGGGATCAGGCTGGATACTTCCGGCGCCTGCTTGTTTAACAACGGGCTCCAGCCTGGGTCGACAGAGAGTCTCCTCAGGATCAGGCCCGGAGGCATTTCTTCTGCGGGATTGTACCTGGCATTCATGGTGAAGATTTCCTCGACTCTTGCAGACACGCTGGTAGTAGACGGGCTGTACATTCAGTCGGTGGACACGACAGACGTGATGTATGATTCGACGACCGGGGGAAGGATCGAGCTTACTCAGCCCGGGGTTCCGGCAAACTCGACCCTCCTCAGCCGGCTCGTCGCTCTGCCCGGGGCGGCGGTAAAACTGGCGTTCGGAGTGCCTGACAGGATCCCCGATGCCGGGCAGACGGCCGGAAACATAATCAACTCTTCGCCGGGAGGTTCGTTGGCCGCAGATACAGGCCGCGGCATCGTAGTCACCTTCCTCGATGCAATGAATAATCTCACTACGTTTGGCACTACCAGACCCGGCGTCAGGGCGCTTCTTACTCATACGACTGCTCCGGGCAGCGGATCGCTGGATGGAACTTCTGTCTCGCACTGGTACGATCCGCACCATGTGTCCATTTCATTCGACAGTCTTTCATATAAGAAGGCCGAGAAGATCGACCTCGAGTTCACGCTCGGAACTTACGTTCTCAACACCGTCACGGCGGCAGTAACATCCGGCATAACGGTTTCACCCGGCCAGGCGGCAAACATTTCAGCGAGCATAACAAGCAAAGACGAGTATGCAGTGGACGATACGAAGAAGTATAACCTCATGGTGACTGACCGATTCTTCAACCCGGTCAGCCCGACATGGATTCAGGCGAAGGAGCTCACTCCGCACGGAGGGGTGTTCACCGGAACCGGGTTACACGGAGATTCGATTTGCACCGGCACCGGGTCTTCGATCGGAGAGACCGCTTTCACATTCGACCCGGGCAACTACTTCGTCGGCAGAGATACACTGGTCTTCGTCGCGAGGTCAAGCTCACCCGCCGCATTGCATTACAGGAGCGTGCTGATCACGCCCGGCGAGCTGGGTGGAATCATCGCCGACTACTCGGGCACTCCAAACGGCCCGGCTGTAACAGAAAAGATAGCCGCCGGTGAGAGTGTCTATGTCCGTGCCTTCCTGCGAGATTCGTACGGGAACCCAATCGACGCAGATTCAAAATCCGGCATAAACTTCGCCATCGGAAGCGTTCTCGGAAAGGGTATGTCGTTGAGCCAAACGGGAATGGTCCTCACAAACACAATCGAGGAGCCACAATACCTCAATACCGTTAAGACGGCAATCGGCATGGCGATTCCATACAGAGTATCTACAAACGTGAGAGCGGCTGCAGATACTGTCGTAGCCTCATGCGAGAATTACAGCGCGCCTGTTCTAATCCCTATCAGGAGCAATGTTCCCACCTCTCTCAGATTGGTCCAGACTGCAGGTTTCGACAGCTCGGTGGTCGCCTCCGATCATGCAAATTCCATCGTTTTCAGCGACACCGTTAGAGACGCGTACGGCAACCTGGCCGACGATCCGGGGCTCTCGGTCTCACTCGGCCCTGGTCGCGCTTCATACGCCGTATGCTTTTCGACGGGGGGACTCATTGGATTTGCCGATGCACCGGGCGCTCCGAAAGTCGCTGTGATTGACACAGTATATCCTGCCGCAGGTGTGGTGACCCGTTCCGTCTACTCCGGCAATAAATCGGGAATCGATACGCTGGCCACCTGGCTGAAAACGAACAAAACAGTGCGAGCTACATCTCCGGTTTGGGTGACACCTGCGATGTTCTCCGCAATCAGCCTCGACATTGAAGGTGATGGAGTGTTGACTGCCGGAGAAACCAGGACAATCCTTGTGGAGAAGGCCGACACGTACGGTAATCATATCGATTGGGGGCTGCGTGGTGGGGAATCCCGTTTGACTTCAGGTGCAATCACAAGACCGTCGGCTGGTCAGTCAAGTGCAGATTCGGCCGGTCTGTTTGCCGGGACGGTGAACACGGGCCGGGGACATGAAGGGGAGGTTGACCAGGTCTTCACGATCCATGGAATACCGGGGATTGCCAGCATCGGGGGCACGCTGTCAGCTTCTTTCCCATACACTTCCTCAACCGCGGGATCCGATACCCAGCTCGTATATGCCAGGCTCTCGAGCAATGGCAGGAATGCCTGTGATACGCTTGAAGTCGTTTCCACACAAGCTGGCGACGCGCGTCGATTGGAAGTGTTGATCGATACGACGAAAGCTTCCAGTCACTTTTCCGGAGACAGCGTCAGGATCACGGTGACCGCGGTCGACTCGTCTGGGCGCAGGGTCTACACATACGGGTGGGGGGAGCATTCCATTGTGCTGAACGGCAGCTTGTTCGACCCGATCATTGAAAAAGATACCACTCACCGCTTTTCTTACACCGACACCAGGGCGCGTCATGTCATATCGAAGGGACTGGCCATAAAAGACACGGTCTTTGACAGGGGAAAGGCGGTATTCTATATTCACAAATTCGCCGTAGACAGTCTGCCGAATACCGTTTCGATTATAGGAAACGGTTTCTGCGACACATCCGAATCGTCATTGTTGTTTCAACCGCTGCCTGCGGACTCATCTTACGGCCGATGGCTGGTCGATATTGCCGACACTTCGAATGTGCGCGGCGGAGTCGTGCTGACAATCACTCCTCGCGACAGGTACTATAATGTCAACCCGACCCAGGAGATAATTATCAATCTTGTGGCGAAAGGATCGGACGGCATTGACTTCGGTCTGAACCCTAAGGTGGTACGGGGTGTGACCGAGTTTCATGCACCCTCCACTCCAGCCGTGCCGGGAATGACGGTTTACGTGTTCAACAATGATTACTCGCAAATCTACGGATTAGCGGTTTTGACCGGTGTGGATGCAGTGGGCCGCGTTCAGGATTTGCCGACGAAGTTTGCGGTTAGCCAGAACTATCCGAACCCTTTCAACCCTTCAACGGAAATATCGTTCGATTTGCCGAAATCGTCCGTTGTCACAGTGGTGATATTTGATATTCTCGGCCGCGAGGTAAGGCGACTTGTCGACAGGAGCATGCCTGCCGGCCGGTATCGGGTAAGCTGGAACGGCATGGACAACGGTGGGTCACGGGTTGCCAGCGGTATATACATTTATGCGATACAGGCAGGTGATTTTTCTGAGGCAAGGAAGATGATGCTGATCAGGTGACGGACAAAACCGGTTGTTCGGTGCAACATGTAAGGAAGTGCGAGTGTGGGGCTCATTTTCGTGCAATTACATTCGCGAGCGGGAGCCTGGTTTCATATCGTCGGATTCCTTGAAATTATGTGAAATTGACGATATAGAATGTCCGTCGAATAGTGCGTTGAATTTATTTTCACGTTTGGATATATTCATTGTGTTCGCGCCGAAGACTTGATTCGGCGAGGACGGGGATCCGCTTTCTGGAGATCCCGTGAAAAGTTTGATTCTTGCTTTCTCTGGACGGTTTTCAGGGATTTCCCCTTTTGAGCCGTCATTGAAATGGCAATGACGCAGGAAATTTTCCGCAAGGTTTGTCGAAAACAGCGCTAGACCCCGGAAGTAATTTTTGCTGAAAGCGGGTTGCTGCGAAGCATCCGTGAAACGCGTGTTTTCGCTCCAGATACGGAAAATTTATCCGAAATAATGATGGACTACGGATGTTGTTCGGGCTTTTGGAAAATTCGATAGATTCTCGCAAGAATGGCAGTGTAACTGAGATGAGTGAAACCGATACCGGTAGGATGAAATCGCGATATCCTGATTTGTCGGGATACACGACGGCTAGCCTTCCCCAAGTTAGATTCGCACTGGTACCGAAGAAAAATAAAAAAGGAGAACATTAAATGGCTACGATGATCACTGAGGAGTGCATTAACTGTGGCGCATGCGAGCCGGAATGCCCAAATACGGCAATCTATGCTGGCGGTGTCGAGTGGGACCTCCTCGGCGAAAAGCATCCCCCCGTCTCGAATGATTTCTATTACATAGTGCCTGAGAAGTGCACTGAATGCGTGGGTCACCACGAGCAAGAGCAGTGCGCCGCTGTGTGTCCGGTTGACTGCTGTGTTCCCGATCCGAATCATGTCGAGTCGGAAGAAGTGCTTTTTGCCAGGGCAGTTCAGTTGAATCCCGAGCTGGCGGGGCTTGAGCTGACTGCGGCCAACTCAAAATTCCATAAGTGAGCGGAATAAATTTGGTCGATCCGTCGTTAAGACGGATCTGGATGAGGCCGGGAGTGAGCTCCCGGCCTTTTTTTGTATTCGTGAACCCGCAGCACAATGCGACGCTCCAATCGAGCGACGCACCACCTTCATCTCTTCTTAATGAGGACGACTTTTGACAGGGAAGCCTTCATCTTAGGCACTGCCAGCGGCTTGACCAGCGGGTTTACAGACCGCAGAATTACCTGGTCCCTGTCGAAGTGAGCGATCTTCAGTATCTGCTCATCCTTTCCGGTGTTCACGGCAACCAGGTCGCCATCCTTTATTTCCGCTTCTGAGGAAAGGAGAACACGGTCGCCGGAGGCCAGTACAGGATACAAGCCCAGACCGTTTCGTTTGCTCACCTGCAGCCAGCGGAGACGAGCCCCCTTATTTGAAACCGGAGCTGCCGCGATTTCATCCGAAGTCTGCAGCAATTCCTGGATGGCCGGACTCACTCCCGATTTTCCGTCTCCTCCACCCTTTTTGCCCTCGTTGAAGAATAACTGTTTTACGTCGCATCCGTTTGCGATCAACTGGACGACTATATGTTGGACGTCGAGCGCTCCCCTGATATACTTGCTTACATTTGCGGGATTAATATCGACGCGCCGCGCGAATTCCTTCTTCGTCCATCCTTTGGACCTGATGAATTCTTCGAGCCGGTGACCCACCTCAGCCGGAGGGATGCGTGTCATAATTATTACTGCCTGTCCCTTGAACTTAAGTCGTAAATGTTATTATAATGTTACGCCCTATTCAACGCTGTGCGATTTGTGATATGATACTAAAACCGTTTACAATTGTCAACTGCCATGAAAGGCGATATAACAAGTCTTAAATCACTCATAAACCAGGCGGAGCTGGCGAGGAGGCTGAACGTTTCCAAACAGTACGTAAGCCTGCTACTTAGCGGAAAGAGATCCAGCGCTGATCGTATGGAGCAGATCATGCGCATTCTGCACGAGGAATTGTGCCACCCGGATCCCGGGAATGAGGAATCCCCCATAGACTCCAAATCTTAGTTGTCTGCAACTTGAACCACGCGACCGCATTCAGGTGAGAGAGCTCACCCGGACGGTACCGGGACAATCGGAGGCCAGTTGTTCCGCTCAGACATATCGATAAAGACAAAGACAGTCCTCCTTCTGACTGTCACATTGTTCGTCCTTGGTGGTATCTTCGCGTACATTACAACAGAATCCGTTCGGTTCGATTGGGTCCAGTCCGAAATGGAGGAGAACTACAACCTGGCTGAGACCGAGGCGAAAAACATTTCACTTTGGATCAACGACGAAGCCAGGGTAGTCAGCCACGTCGTAGATTCCGTTGGATTCACGGCACAAAGTCTGGATGCGACAAAACTTGAACTCAGGACGGTAACCGAGCTGCTGAGCAGGGGCAGGAGCCAGCCGGGCATAATGGCAATATCTGAAAAGGGGAGGGTCTTCTATCGCGACAATATGACGGAATGGGACAAGAACGCGCTCTCGCGTGTCACGTCTGTCAGCGACAGCCTGTTTCGAAGCGAAGCCGCGGGTATTGCTGTCATGCCGTATTACGTTCACCCGTTTAACACAAGCTTTCTCTTTGTCGTGCCGAAGAGGAGCGCGACCGGAAAGCTCCTCGGGACCTTCAATATCCTGGTAAAATACAGCGATCTGCATTTCGAAAGCACCTCGTCTCTACTGGTACGGACCTCCGGCTGGCATATTCTCTCGGCCGATTCCCTGAATGTCTATCGAATTCATCCTGCAAGGGCCCGTCTGTTATGGGGCTTGTTCGACCGAAATTCACCGGAATTCCGATCGGCAGACGGAGGGTATTTTGTTAGCGTGGACGGCATCGCCTGCTCGTATGTGCGAATTCCGGATACTGATCGGTATGTAGTGATCCTTGACGATGTGCCCGGGTTCAGCACTGCGCTGAAAAACCTGGAGCAGCTGCACATCGGGTTCGGAATGATAGCTTTGCTTCTCATTTTAACTTCATCTGTTTATGTCTCGAGGACCCTGATCCGACCTCTGAGAGCTCTCCGGAAGGGAGTCGAGGAGCTGAAGAACGATTCCTTCTCGGAAGTAGATACGGCGGCAAGCGGGGAAATCGAGGAACTTCTTGAATCTTTCAATCAAATGGGACGTCGGATGCAGAGCAGCCGCAAGGAACTGAAGGCGCTCAACGATTTCTCAACCTCTTTGGTCACGGATGTGCGCGACGAAGACGTCTATCGGAAGGTTGCGAAGGCCGTAGCGGATGCATTCGATGTGGAAGGGGTTATCGTGTCGATGGAAGAAGATGGCACGCTTGTACCGAAAGCAACGATCGGAATCGAAGACGATATGGTCGATGGCCTTAGAATCAGGGTGGGGGAAGGTTTGCTTGGGACAATATTCCAGGGCGGACAGGGACTGCTTTCCAACAACCTGAGCAGCGATCTGCGGGTTCACAACAAGACGCTGGTGAAAGATCGGCACCTGGAGAAATTCGCGGGGGTGCCGCTGTCAGTCCAGGATAAGAGCATCGGGGTCCTGGCTATATTGAATCCGAAGGATTACCGTGAATTCGGCAAGTCCGATCTTTACCTGCTAAACACTTTTGCAGGCCAGGCCGCCATCAAGATACGAAACCACGCCCTGTACGAGGAACTGGAGAACGACATGGAGCGGATCCAGGAGCTGCAGGCAGGCCTTGTCCATTCCGAGAAGCTTGCTGCCGTCGGACAGCTGGTATCAGGAGTGGCCCATGAGCTGAACAACCCGCTCGGGATCATCCTGGGGTATGCGAACCTGGCGTCGAAGCGAACCTCTGATCCTGTGCTGACCGACAACATCAAAAAGATTGAAAATGCTGCCGAAAGGGCATCGAGTATTGTCAGAAACCTCCTCGTCTTCTCCCGCAAGAGGGAGGTAAGCCAGGATGCCGTCAGTATCAATGAAGTCCTCAGGAGCGTCTGTGAGCTCGTTCATTCCCAGCTGACATCGAACAACATCACGCTCCGGTTGAACATGACGGAGCCGCTGCCCGCCACCGCAGGTGACTTTCAGCAGCTGCAACAGGTATTTCTGAATCTCGTCACCAATGCCATTCATGCGATAGAAGGGAAGGGTCATGGCAAGCTGGTAATAACGACTTTCCCGGAGGCTTCGAGCCTTATCGTCACGGTCGCGGACGACGGCGTCGGCATCAGCCCTGAGAATCTTCCGAGAGTGTTCGAGCCTTTCTTCACGACAAAGCCGGTGGGAAAAGGAACGGGCCTCGGACTTAGTCTGTGCTATGGCATTATAAGGCAACATGGCGGCGACATAACCGTGCAAAGCCTTTACGGCAAAGGGACCGTCTTCACCGTCGAGATACCTGTACGGGAAGTCTCACCTCCGGGCGATCCGGTAACGGTGCGGGGGATTATAGAGAAAATGAGCAGCTGCCGGGTTCTCGTGGTGGAAGACGAGCCGGCCATGCTTTCACTTCTCCACGATTCTCTGATTGAATTCGGCTGTGCCGTCACTACGGCCGCCAACGGAGAAGAAGCGTTGGGGATCCTCGGAAAGGCAGAGGTGGATGTAATAGTATCCGATCTGAAAATGCCGGAGATGGATGGAGAGACATTCTACAAAGCCTGCATTGTGAAGCATCCCGGCTATCGCGGAAAGTTCATTTTCTCCAGCGGCGATACCGCATCGAAACACTCAAGCGATTTCCTGAGGGATACGGGATGTGAAGTCCTTTTGAAGCCGTATTCTACCGACCAGCTCCTTGATGCGATCTATTTCGTAAAGGGGCGGTCAGACAGAGTGAGCCGTGAGGTAGGGGAGGCCTGAAGCTCCGCCAAATCTTCATCGAAACTTCTTCTCCACGCACATGCCGGTTCGGTAAGGCCTTATCACTTTTCCCTTGTCGTTCCGCAGGCGTTTCCTCAGTGCACTAATTCCCCTCTCTTTTTGTTTATGACTTATGTTGACTAACTTGAAGAAATCCTTTTCGTTCGTCTATCATATGGCATTACCAAACAGGACAGTTTTTCCATGCGAATCGGCGGCTACACACTGACCGCCCTCGAGACAGGGCGTTTTTATCTTGATGGAGGGGCAATGTTCGGCGTCATACCGAAGGTCCTCTGGAACAGATCGAACCCTGCCGACGACAGGAACCGTATCGAACTTGCGCTTCGAACGCTCATCTTCCGGAACGATGAACGCTGCATCATGGTGGACACCGGTATCGGGGAGAACTGGGATCCGAAATTCTCCGATATCTACGGAGTCGACCATTCGGAATTCTCTCTCGAGAAATCTCTTCACGAGGCAGGCCTTGCGTCGGCGGACATCACGGACGTCATTATCACGCATTTGCATTTCGATCACGCCGGCGGCGCGACCCGCAGGAACGAGAAGGGGGAGGTCGTACCTGCCTTTCCAAACGCGACTTATTACATTCAGAAGAAACATTACGAGTGGGCCGTAAACCCTTCCGAGAAGGACCAGGCAAGTTTTGTCGGAGAGAAGTTTGTCCCGCTCTACCAGGAGGGGAGGCTGCGGCTGCTTGAAGGCGAGGTCGAGTTCATGCCGGGCATACAGATAAAACTTTCGGACGGACATACGATAGCTCAACAGAACGTGCTGGTGACGGACGGCAAGAGTACACTTTACCACCCAGGCGACATGATTCCCACGTCTTCTCACGTGCCGCTGCCGTTCATAATGGGTTACGACAACTTCCCATTGATTACGCTCGAAGAGAAAAAGAGCATACTCAGGAAGGCCGAAGAAGGGAACTGGCTTCTTTTCTTCGAGCACGACCCGAAACATGCCGCAACGTATGTGGAAAGAACCGAAAAAGGCTACCGTGCCGGCATGCCGGTCGATTTAAACACCGATTGAACTTGCATTTCGGGCCCGGCTCATAAGGAACAACTAAAGGATGGGATATTGAACGATTTTACCAGGATAGCGCTGCTTTCTGAGCTTCGGGAAGGGAAAGGGAGCGTGCGCAAGCTGGAAGACGATGAGGTGGCGCTCGTGAAACTCGATGGCGGCGTTTACGCATTCATGAACATGTGTCCGCACCAACACACGCCGCTCGTGGACAAATACGGCGGGCAGATTGCAGGAGAGAATCTAACCTGCCCGATGCACGGCTGGACTTATCACCTCAAGACCGGGCGATGCGTCAACGAGAGCGGGAAGCTGAAGATGCTCGAGGTGAAAGTCGAAGACGGGGTGATTTTTATCAGGAAGACACTAGGCAACACCGGCTGGTGATGGAAGGGATATCTGGATTCATCAAGGAGGCCGCATTCGCGGAAGGTTTCGACCTGGTGGGGATTGCCGCAGCAGAACCGCTCGTTGAAGAGGCTGGAAGACTCAGAGAATGGATCGACCGGGGCTATCATGCGAAAATGGGGTGGATGGCCAAAGACGGCGGCAAGAGGACCGATCCGTCGAAGATACTCGCGGGGGCACGCTCGGTCATTTCACTCGCAAAAAACTACTATGTGCCTGTCTCGCATCCGGCCGGAACCGCGAAGATCTCCCGCTACGCCTGGGGCGATGACTACCATGAAGTCGTCACCGAAATGCTGAAGCGCTACACGGGGCGGCTCACGGAGCGGTTTCCGGACAAGAAGTTCGTTCACTACTGCGATACGGGTCCCGTAATGGACAAAGTCTGGGCACAGCGATCGGGACTGGGCTGGATAGGCAAGCACACAAATGTCATCAGCCGGAATATCGGATCGTGGATTTTTCTGGCCGAAGTCATTACCGACCTTGAATGTGATTATGACGCGCCGGCAGTTGATCACTGCGGGAGCTGCCGCGCATGTATAGACGCCTGCCCGACTGACGCTATCGTCGAACCGTATTTGCTCGATGCCAACAAGTGCATCTCTTTTCTTACGATCGAAAACAGGGAAGACGAAATTCCCGAACAAACGGCCATGAAGTTCGAAGGTTGGCTATTCGGGTGTGATATTTGCCAGGACGTCTGCCCGTGGAACGAAAAGTTTCAAATTGAAACAGGCGAGGCGGCTTTCAGGCCCCGCGAAGAAAATCTGAATCTGAAGGCGGAGGAAGTTCATCTAATGACAAAAGAGGAATTCTCGGCGAGATTCCGGAAAAGCCCGGTCAAACGGGCGAAGTTCGAGGGTCTCCGACGCAACGCTAGAGCTCTTGGCCATTCCAGATGACTTCGTAAACATTAACGACAGAAAAGGAAATGCGATTGAATTACAAGGGATTCATATTCGACCTGGATGGAGTACTAATAGACAGCTCGAAAATTCATTATGCGGGATGGAAGAGGTTCCTCAACAGCCATGATAAGGACTTCGATTACGAAACATTCATGAGGGACTACTTCGGAAAAAGAGGTCAGGACACTCTTGAGCAGGTTTTCGGGAAAGGAATTTTCTCCGAAGAGGAAGCGAAGAGGATTTCGGACGAGATTGATTCGAATTTTGTGGACAAGGTGGCCGGCTTAGGGATGCCCGTCAAAGGGGCGCTCGGATTTGTCGCGGCCCTGAAGGAGTCTGGCGAGAAGGTCGCACTGGCGACTTCAGCACCTCGTCAGAATGTGGACGCGTTTCTTGATGCGTTTGATCTCCATGGAGTTTTCGATGCGGAGGTTTGCGCGGAAAGCGTGTCCCGCGGCAAGCCCGATCCGGAAGTATTCCTGAAAGCCGCTTCGCTTC
>JBJKPN010000035.1:0-10817 GCA_046706365.1 Candidatus Kryptoniota bacterium
GGTACGTAAAGTCGATGGAATACGCCGGCGGGGCGGAGTTCGACATGGAGAGCGGCGTTGTCAGGTCCGCGAACCTTACGCCGGACTCGTCGACGGGAATCGGGAAGTGGACAAGGCAGCAGTTCATCGCCTTCTTCAAAGCCTACGATACCCCTGCCGCACACTACATACCGGTATCGCCGAAGGCATACAACACGCCGATGCCTATGGTATCGTTCTCGAGGATAACGGATTATGATTTGGGCGCGATATACGATTATCTGCGATCGCTGAAGCCGATACACAACAAGGTCGTGATCTTCACGCCGAAGAAGTGAAATAGAGGCGACTGTCAGGTCAACTTACCCAGATACCCTGCGAGGTCCGTCGAGCTAACCTTGCTTCCTCCGCCTGTCCCATCTTGCTTATATTCCCAGTGTTTTCTAAACTATCGATAGTTATCCAACTAGAAAAGCGGATGTTCGGGGTCTACAAATAGGGTGTAGCCTTACCGACGTATTCTCACGGAAGATCGGGAGGTCAATATGACAAAAGTAATTTTGGCATCGGCGACGCTGGTTCTCATAATGCTTTTTACCGGAAATGCCAGGGCGCAGCTTACAGTCGAGGATCCGACTCAATACGGGACAAAACCGGGATACATCGATAGTACGGTCGATATAGTCCGCCCCAACGGAGCCTATGTCGAACAATCACTTTACGTATGGTATTCCGACCACGACCAGCACCCGGGAAACGGCAAACTGGAAATAGTTCACAGGTTCACACTTCCCCAGGGAGCCGTCGTCAACAACATGTGGCTGTGGATAGGCGATACTCTTGTCCAGGCTAAAATGTTTTCCACCTGGACTGCCCGTCACATTTACGACAGCATCGTCGTAACAAGGCACGACCCGGCATTTCTCGCGAAGAACGGGAACGCGTACGAACTCGATGTCTACCCGTTGGCTTCGGGGCAGTTCAGGGAGGCCCGGATCGACTTCATCTCCCCCACTCAATGGATCGGAAACAGCGGCTACGCCGAGCTGCCGCTTTCATTCTGGAAGAACAACAACAATCCAGTGAAACCGGTGCAGGTTTTCTTCAAAGAGGAAAACGACATTTGGGGCGTGCCTTCGATACGGGAATTGCCTCAGCTATCATTCGGCAGCCCGGTGGACTCCGGCGGATATGTCTATCGAAAGCTTGATATTGCAGACATTTCGGGGCTAAATAGTCTCTCCCTTTCCTTTAAGACCGACTTTGCAAACGGCTTGTTTGCGAATGCCACGGATCGGGGTCAGGATACGTGCTATTTCCAGATCGGAGTGGACCCGGCCAGCTTCAAGGTCGTCAATTCGGACACCGGGTCCAGGTCCGTAATAGTAGGACTCGACCTTAGCGGGAGATCGAATAATTCGGTAGCCGGGCTGCTGCCGCATATCGAAGCGGTTCTCCAAAGTGCTCTCAGACCAGTCGACAGGTTCAGGCTGGTGGTTGCCGGGAATGATTCCATAATACATTACTCGTCATGGCAGAACGCCGACTCGACAACCATCGACACTGTACTGCGGGATTTTTCTCAGACTCCCTTTGCCGCTTCGGTTTCCAGGGCAAGCAAGCCTGTCGTGATATTCTGCGACTCCCACGCGCAGACAATCTGGGATTTCCCCTCCCTCGACAGCATCGCCATCGTAAAACAGTTCGACAACATAGTGGATGCCTCGGGAAGCTTCTGGCAGGCGAATATCGTCGCGAGCTACGATCACGGCTATGAGACGGTCGGACTGACGAATTCGGACACTTCCAACCTCTTCCCGATCATCGACAGCCTGTTCGCCCGCGGCGGAAGGTTCCTCGGCTATTACGATCACAACAGGGAATATGAAGGAATAGAAACACACTATATCCACGGTCTCACGGAGAATTACGAAGCCAACAATATCACGTTATTTGCCCGGGACAGCAGCAGTGTCGGGAGTCAATTCCCGTCGTCTGTTGTGGAAAGCAGTGTGAATTTCCTCAACTACAATGATCCTGCCGTCAGTGTGGAGATGGCCAACAGAGCGGGCGATGCGGCAGTGATATCCAAGAAGGTAAGCAACGGCCTTCTGATGGTCTCAGGAATATGGGCATTCGAGGACGACGGCGCGTTGAAGCAAATGATGGCGGTCCCCCTCCTTGGAGTCACCCAGTCCTCCTCCAGTTATCACCAGATGCTGGAGCCGCTCCTGGACGACATACGTTCATCCATCGCCCAGGACGGGGTTCAACAGGTTATCGTCTTCAGCAATGCGGACTCACTGATTCCCGTTGACGGGGCAGACTCATGGGTAAACTCGTATCTCTCAGGGATCGGCGGCACGGTGCCCGTCTTTAATACCGTCAACCTTCTCGACGGCAGCCTCTACACACCGCCGTACGTCACACAAAACGGCGTGGACTACTACGGAAGCGGATACCTGGCAAACGATCTTTCCACCACGACACACGGGCTTCATCTCGAGACTCACGTCACCGGCTGGGACGCAATCGCAGGCGAGCTCGCATACTCGGACATTCCGAGGGTCGATTCCCTCGAAGTGAATGTGCTCCCGGACGGCGGCACGTCGGGACTTCTCGAGATGAATGAAGTTTACCCGCAGCCGAACGACCCTGCGAAGCCGCGGTTCTTCATTGGCTCCGCGGTTGCGAACAGCAAGCTGCAATTCAATTTGGTAGCGCAATTCCAGGGTTTTCCGACCCCGGTCGGCAAGCAGGCAACCTCATATCTTGCCATCGACACAACCGACCATATTCCGGTGATCGGAGAAATGCTCGGCTGGCAGCACCTGCAGAATCTTTTGCAGTCATCACCCGGCGACACTTCTTCGATTGTCGACATGGCACTGAAATACAATTTGCTCTGCGATTATACGGCGCTCATTGCCCTTGAGCCGAACACGACCACTCCCGGGCAGCAGCCCAACCAGAATGGGAACGGAGGTGGCTCGACCCTCGTCCAGGGATCGACCACCAGGCCGGACAGCCTTAGCATCGGGGCTTACCCGAATCCGTTCAATCCGCAAACGACGTTTTACGTCAGCCTGCCAAAGCCGGCCTCCGTGCAGATAGTTATCTACAACATACTTGGACAGCGCGTGCGCACATTCGACTTCGACGGCGCAGCCGGAGGAAATACCATTGTATGGAACGGCCTCGATTCATTCGGAAGGATGGTATCGAGCGGAGTCTATTTTGCGGATGTCATAATCACGGAACGGCCGGGTAATGTGACCTTCACAAGAGTCGTCAAGCTCATGATGCTTAAGTAAATACTGCACCGGATTCCACCGCTGCGCGGGATTCAAACGTCCCGTGCAGCCGGGCGCTTCAGAACTCCCACGCAATCCCTGCCAGAAAATTGTTCATGTACATACCCATTCCCAGCGGACGATCCGCCGAGAAATACCTGAAGTCGTATGTCAGGAGAACATTGAACGATTCCGAAACCGGCTGAATGTACACCAACTTTGCAGCTGCCGCAACATCGTTCCACGGGAATTTCAGCCGTCCCTGTTTTGCTGCGTTGAGAAAATTCCGGCTGACATCAATGTTGCTCGAATTGAAGTAATGCCCGTTCTCCGGCCGCGAAACCAGCTGAACAACCGGAACACTGAGTCTCGCCGATAACTGCCTCCGTTCCGAAAACATGTAATCACTGCGAAATTCAATATTCACCGCATGCGACCAGTACCACGATTGATCTGCAAACACATAATTTGCCTGCGTGTCTACCGAATACATGTCGGTATTGCCGAGTGAAGTCGAAATTCCGCCGCCGAAGGATATTTCGAGCGGGTGTCCCCACGCATCGAGGCCTGCAACGACATGGGTAAATCCATATGAAACATAGCCCAGATATTGCGTGACGTCCCTTGGCTGAATATCGGATGTGGGATGGCCGCGCGTAAATGACACTTCAACCGAGTGGAGATTGCTCCCCGCCCTCAATGTGTAGGAGAGGTCGGAGAGAAACATCGTGCCGGAAAACACCGCGGGGGAAAGAAATGCGTCTTTGACATGAAAGTCACTCAAGCCGATGTTGATGCCGAGAGAATTTTCCGGAGAGCCGCCCGGTTCAGAAACTTCCTGGCTCACTGCCGTTTCTGGTGATGCAAGGGAGCCGAGCAGGATAAGTGTAATTCCGAACAGGAATGATTTCATTGTGTTAATTCTCCCTTATTTGCCGTTGAGGTAGAAATCTCTGAGTCGCCATTGCGGCGGGTTGAGCGGGTTGGCACTCGTCCCCGGTCCCTGGTTCGTCGCGAGAACTATTGCAAAATGCCGCGAAGGCGCAATGTCTGCAAGTGCATAGTTGAACCCGTTGCTTCCGCCGTGCGTCAGCATCCTCCCGCCGGACCAATCCGCGTAGTTGTACACCTGCCAGCCCATGGCGTAGCTGCTCCATGTGTCGACGGTAACTATTCCGGTGGTCAGCATTCGTGCAGTCTCGTCGCGGAGAAGTGCCTGTTGTCCCGACGCCGCCAACAGCACCCAGTGTATGAATCTTGCCCAGTCGCCGATCGACATATGAAGTCTTCCCGAAGGATCGTAAGTGGGCGGGTTGTCCGCGTCGGGCGTCGGTTCCAAAGGACTGTGGCTGTCGTTATGCTGGAGCGGCTCGTCCTCGAGACCGGGCGTTCCCATGGGGCCGAAACCTGCCGAGGTGATTCCGAGCGGGGTAAGGACCCGCTCCGCCAGGAGATCTTCATATGAGCGGCCGGTGAGCTTCTCCGCGATGGCACCCGCGACGGAGTATCCTACGTTGCTGTAGGAATACACTCCCTTCCTAACCGCCGGCTGCTGCTGAAGAGCCCAAGCCACCGTCTCCATGCGCTGCTCGGTCGGTGTACCTGGTTTCGGACTGAAAGTCACGTCCCTCAGGAGACCAGAGCTGTGTGAAAGGATGTCGCGAAGAGTGACACTGCGATATTCCTCTCTCATCGAGCCTGAATACTCCGGAAAAATTTCCGGGAGAGTCGTATTCCAGTCCACTTTCCCGTCGTCGACGATGGTCCCGAGCAGCACGGCCGTGAAGGCCTTGGTGCAGGACCCCAAATGGAACTGGTCCGAATTGGTAACATTTGCTGCGCCTCCATACCGGCGGCAACCCACAGCCTGCGCATCGACCACACCGGTATCCGTCACTACTGCTCCCGCCAATGCGGGAAGATCGAGCGCATACCTGAGGGAGTCGAGAATTGTGGCGAGCCTCGATTGGTGAACGGTGGGCGGCGGAGCTTTCGGCAACTCCGCATCAAGAATAAGGTCTTCGCACGACCAGGATAGAAATGCGGTCAGAGCGATTATCAGCGGCAAGGCAACTCGAGTTTTCATTTTCAATCCATCTTTGGATAAGATCATTCGACTTTTGTTTTTCGACCGGCCATGGCGGGGGAGCCGAAAAGGACAATTAATCATCCATCACCGTCATCCCGGCCGTTATGAGCATGCCAATCCCAATTCCTGCAGTGGATAGACCGGCTCCTCGGTTATCTTCTTAATCCGCTTGTTTTATTCTTGGTGGGAAATACTCTGGTTCTACCGATCTGTGAAGCGGAACCCAATGCGGCTGACACCCGCAATCTGCCTGCATGCCCGTTACTATTCAAACAGCGTTATAAACTTAAGAAAATGCCGGAAATATTTCCATTATACCCGAATGCCCGTCTAACCTGTGTCGTTTGAAATTGATTGTGGGATGCCATAAACTGACGCGTACGGGAGGCGGTTTTAGAACCTTGGGATAACTGAATGAGACGAGGCATGTCGGATCCATTTTTCAGAAGCAAGATCTTATAAATGGTGGTGGATACCAGGCAGATGAACATGCTGTATTCTTACCTGTTCCTATTCATCGCCTCGCTGACCTGCATATGCGCGGCTCCGGGAGAGGCTCGTTCGCAATCGAACGACACCGTCCGGATCTGTTTCACCGGCGACGTGATGCTCGGCAGAGGAGTCAGGCAGAAGGTCGATAAGGAAGGTAAGGACTTTCTCTTCGGGAAAATTGCACCGGTCCTGCAGGCGTACGAGTACCGCTTTGTGAACCTCGAAAGCCCGCTGACTGTGCTGAATCATCCGCCCCGTAAACCTTATTCCTTCAGAGCCGATACCGGATTCGTGACGATCCTGACGGAAGCAGGGATCACGCATGCCGGGCTCGCAAATAATCACATCGACGACCAGACCGCCGCGGGCGCAAACGATACTTACAAAGTGCTGTCGAAGAACGGAATTGTTCCTCTCGGTCTCAGGTTCGGGAATAGCGACACATGCAACCCGGCGGAGATTCGGGCGGGCGGGAGAAAGGTCGCCGTCTTTGCCGCGCTGGGACTTGACATGAAGGCGGCCAACGTCTGGTACTGTTTCGACTCCCTGTTCGCAAGAAGCGTCGGTTCATATAAGAGAAACAATCCTGCGGCGTTCGTCGTTTGTTACCTTCACTGGGGCGAGGAGTATCGGAGATTCCCCGTGCCTGAACAGAAACGGATCGCGACAATGCTTATCGACTCCGGGGCGGACATGATTATAGGCCACCACCCGCATGTGGTCGAGTCCATCCGTTACTACAAAGGAAGGCCGATTCTTTACAGCCTGGGTAACCTGGTTTTCGATCAGCGCGACGCAATCACGAAGAAGGGAATCGTTGCCGGGCTGGCAATCGCCGGGAGCGAGGTGAGCGTAGAGATAATTCCTTACGATATTTTAGAGTATCGACCAATTTTGATGCCGGCGAAAGAAAGGGAGGGTTTCAGGAAGTCGCTGCTGAGGATCTCAAGCGGTATCGCTCTCACCGATGACGGTCCGGGCTGGAGGCTGCAGGAGGTTCGAGTGGAAGGAAAGAGCGACCGCGCTCCGGACGGAAAGTAACAAAGAACCTTAGCCGAAGTTGGGGGATAGACCGGAAGGTGATTCAAACCGGGCGCCTCGTTCCTGCCCGCTTTGTTTTTCCCCCTAGAAGTACGTCTCCAGTTTCAGGTAGTACGCCTTCGGATAATACCAGTATTCCGTGAATGTCTTTCCGTAAGCGTAAAGTGAACCGAGGGAGATCGATGCATTGTCGCTTGCGGAATAGCTGATCGTCCCGGCGAGGTAACCGCTGCCGTCGTTGAAATTGGAGATCGACGACAGCATCACCGTGACGAGCGGGGTAACCTGGTATGAACCGCTCAGCGCCATGTAGTCCTTGGCGACGTTGAGTATCTGCCCTTCGTACAGCGCCGTAAGATTGTAATCGAACCTGTCGAGAGTCCCCTGTCCGTTGTGGTAATACTCAAAAAGGCCGTAGAGTTTGTCGGTGAACTGGTAATCCATGCCGAGTATCCACCTTATGTAGTACCCGCCGGACTTCGACGGGTCCTGCGACACTAGCGCTTCGCCTCTGATGCCGGCTGTCCAGACATTCCCGGCGAAGTCGCCGCCGGTTATCAGTCTCCTGTCCACCGACCCTCCCAGCACGGCGACATCGTAACCGAGTACGTTCGTCCTGAATCTCGCGGCGTAATTGGAAGACTTGAAATGGTACTCGGCATTGTAGACGATCTGAAAATCGGTAAGCTGTCCGAGATAGAATTTCATGGAGGCGGCGTCCGCACCGTCCTTCTCGATCTTTCCGAAGTCGGCGGGGTTTATCGGGTTGAATACATCGGTCGGCTGCCAGACGCGCCCGACGCCCCAGCTGATTCGCTGCCGTCCGATAACGAGCTTTCCGAAGGAAAACTCCTGATCCCAGTAAAGCCTGTCGATATAATCTGAAATTGTGAGGTGCTTTTCAGCGACCGGCTGCCAGTGAAGGCTGATTGCCTGCCTCAAAGGCACCGTCGAGGCCAGGCCGAACGAAATATTCTGGGAGTAATACAAGCCGTCTATTTCATACTCCAGACCGATCTTGGTATTGTCTCCGATGCGAAGAGTCGGGCGAAGCCGGAGCCTGACGAGGTTGTCAAATTCGGAGCTCGATGTGCCCGCGAGCTCGGCAAGTGTCGGCTGCAAGTTTTCGCTCACAGGCATTTCTACCACGTAGCCGGTGAAGTTGAGGTCGGTGCCGGGCCAGAGTCCGGTCTGCGCTGAGGCGGTCGAGGCGGCAAACACGAGAAGCATCGCTGCCAATGGCAAAAGCAAAAGGGAACACGGAAAACGGTGAGCGGGAAACGGGGAATGAAATGCGGCAGACGAGCGGCGGAGGCCCGAAACGCATCCCGGTCTTATCCAGCATGTCCGCCCCGTTACTCCGCAACTCAATCGGTTCACCAATTAAATATTCCTCTTTCCATCGTCACGCGTTCACTTTGTCAGTAACGATCTGTCCGTCCTTGAGAATCAACAGTCTGTGTGCCCTTTCGATAACCTGCGGATCGTGGGAGGAAAAGACGAATGTTATTCCCTCTTCGTGGTTAAGCTTTTCCATCAACTCGAGGAGTCTCACGGCCGTCTCGGAGTCCAGGTTCGCAGTCGGCTCGTCAGCGAGAACGAGACGCGGTTCGTTGGAGATCGCCCTCGCGATTGCGACTCGCTGCTGTTGTCCGCCGCTCATCTCGTTCGGCCGCTTCTGCGCAAGCTCCCCTATGCCGAGCTCCCCGAGGAGCGCCATCCCTTTCCGTCTTCGTTCGACGGTGTCGATTCCCCTGAGCATCATCGTGAACTCCACATTCTCCAGCGCGCTGAGAACCGGGTTCAGATTGTACGCCTGGAAGACGAAGCCTATCTTTCTCAGCCTTATGTCTGCGAGCTCCCGACGCGTCTTCCCGGCGACGTCTTCACCGTCGAGATAGACTTTGCCCTCGGTGGGTTTGTCGAGCGTGCCGACTATGTTGAGGAGCGTGGTCTTTCCGGAACCGGACGGCCCGGCAATGACGGAAAAATCTCCCGGCGAAACCGTGAGGTTTATCCCTCGCAGCGCGTCGACGGGGACCCCGTTGTCGTGATATACTTTGCGCACGTTTTCGACGCGGACTATTTCGGAATTCTCAATCTTATTGTTCATTATTCAAATACTCCTTGTAATACGCCATGAGCTATTACCTATCAGCTATTGGCCTCGTTTTGCCGGGCATTGATCATCCGGAGTGCATTCGTGCGTCATTGTAAGTCTCCTAGTTCGCTCTTATCGCCTCGACCGGCTGGAGCTTTATCGCCCGCAAGGCGGGATAAATGGCGCCGACCACGGCTGCAAGCGGAATGATGATGGCCGTATTGATCAGCGATGAGGCATGGATGACGGGGTAGATAGTAGTCCCCACGCCGATCGATTTCAGGCTTTCAGAAAACATCGCGAGGTTCCACCCGCTGTGAGAAAGCGGAATATAAATTCCGAAGGAAATCGCCAGGCCAACGACGGTCCCGATCGCACCGAGGTAGAAGGCTTCAGTCAGTATCATCGTGAAAATTCGCTTGTGCGACATTCCTATCGCCATATCGACCCCGAACTCGTGCGTCCGCTCCATGACCGCCATCAGCATCGTGTTTACTATTCCGAATATCAGCGCAAAGGCTATTATGGCGTAGAAAATATAGATGGTCTGGTTGTAAAGCTGGATCTGCATCACCAGGAGCGGAAGCATCTGTTTATATGTCATGACTTCGAAACCTGCGGGCAGCTCAGACCTTAGGCGTTCGGCGACGGCATCGGTCTGTTTCGGATCGAGAGGGTTTACGACAAATTCGGAAACCCTGCCGGGAGCATCGAGCATCTGCCGCTCCGTCTGAATCGGAATGTAAACGTGTGTCTGGTCGAAACCTGAGTCGAAAGTCTCGAACAGCCCGACCACCCTGCAAGCCTCCGAGCCGACACTCCCGCCGACGCGCGACGCCATTATCACGACTTTGTCTCCCAACCCGACTTTCAGTTTTTCCGCTGTGGCTGTGCTGATGATGATATCGCCGGGATTGGCCGTCAGGTAGGTCCCCTTCACGACGTATTCGTGCACAGTCGTCACTCGTTTCTCTTCACGGGGAATTATCCCGACGATCGAGACGCCGGCGGAATTGTACGCGCTGCTGACCAGTCCGAACGTTCTGAGGCGCTCGGACACGACGTAAGCCGAGCTGTCGCGCGCCAGCGCCGCACGTACGGGTGCAGTATCAGTGATGGAATTCTTGAGTGCGGGGTCCCGGTGGTAGCCTTTTTGGTGAATTTGTATGTAGCCGGCGTCCGCGCCGATCTGGTTAGTCAGCATCTGCTGCATCATCCCGATCGATATCGCATCGGTAAGGAACATCGCAATCACACCGATCATTATCGAGACGATCAGGATAATCGATCTTCTCTTGTTTCGCAATATGTTGCGCCATGCAATGCGACTAATCATCTTAAATAAGCTCCAAACGGCGACTCACAAGCTCCAAACAGGACCCCAAAAAACAAAAGGCCAGTCTCAGAACCGGATACCAAAGAGATTTGCCCTTTGGGGTTGGAGCTTAGCTGGAACCTGGACTTTGTGATTTGGATCTTCATTTCACGTGTACCTTATTCCTTTCAGCGGCTCGAGCCTCAGCACTCTCCAGAGCGGATAAACCGCGGCGACTATCGATATGCCGAGTATTGTCAGGCTCGAATCGAAAAAGACCTTGAACGAGAGCGAAGATACGAGAACCGGTGCGAAGCCGTATTCCTGGTACAGCTTTGCGATGTCGCCGCCCAGGACTATCGGGTGATGTACCCAGTATGAGTTCACTGCCACGCCGATACCGTTGCCGACTATGAATCCGATGATCAGCATGAAGAAGACCTCGAGAGCCACCGCGACGACGAGTCTCTCCTGCGACATTCCCAGCGACAGCATGACGCCATATTC
>JBJKPN010000036.1:0-14622 GCA_046706365.1 Candidatus Kryptoniota bacterium
TTTCTTGCCAGCTTTCCCGGGGTAAACGGCTTCTGAATGAAGTGGATGCCTTCATCAAGCATTCCCCGATGTGCTATCACGTCTGCAGTGTAGCCCGACATAAAAAGCGTCCGCATTGACGGCTTCATTTTCGCGATCGTGTCCCCGAGTTCCTTGCCGTTCATCTTCGGCATTATGACGTCAGAGAGAAGAAGGTCAATGCTGTCCGGATAACCCTCGCAAATGCTGATGGCCTCTGAAGGCGTACATGCCGCGAGCACTTTGTAGCCATACCCTTCGAGGCTGTTCTTTGCGAGCTCGAGAAGGTCCGGCTGATCTTCGACAATCAGGACCGTTTCAATTCCAACCAGCGACACGTCGTCCGGTTTTTCGTCAGATATCTCCTGCTTTCCATAAACTCGTGGAAGGTAGACTCTTATGTTCGTCCCCTTCCCGGGCTCGCTGTATACGTTCACGTTTCCACCGTTTTGCTTCACGATCCCGTAGACTGTTGACAATCCCAACCCGCTCCCTTCACCTCTGAGTTTGGTCGTGAAAAAAGGTTCGAATATCTTTTCCTGAGTCTCCACGTCCATTCCTTTGCCATCGTCCGTGACGGACAGGACGACATAGTCCCCCGGTGAGAATTCCCTGTGAGCGTGTATGTAATGTTCGTCGATGCTCTCGTTGTAGACCTCTATTGTTATGGTCCCTACGTCATCGATTGCGTCCTTGGAATTAGCGGCCAGATTCATGATTATCTGGTCAAGTTGCGCCGGATCTATTTTCGTACTCCACAGGTCCGTCCGCGTATTAACGACAAGATTTATGTTCTCCCCTATTACGCGCTGAACCATTTTGCGAATAGATTCGACCGCAGTTCCGATGTTCATGATTTTCGGCGACACGATCTCTCGCCGCGCGAAGGCGAGCAACTGCCTTGTTAGCTCGCTCCCCCGATTCGCCGCCTTTAGAATGGCCTCCATCTGGGGATAAAGAGGACTATCTTCATTCAGCTTCTTCTTGACCAGCGTCCCATAGCCGAGAATCACTCCCAGCATGTTGTTATAATCGTGAGCGACACCGCCGGCAAGCCTGCCGATTCCTTCCAGTTTCTGTGCCTGGAACAACTGGCGTTCCAGCGATTTTTGCTCCGTCTCGTCCACCATGTATTGTTTCAGCTGAACGAGAGCTTCGTTGTTATCAAAGATACCCACATACGTGGCCCTCACGAAGACAGGTGTACCGTCACGCCTCCGAAGCTCCTGCTCGTATTCCGTCAGCATCTTGTTTCGCTTCACGAGTTCTATGAGCTCGTTCCTGTCCTCTTTTTTCGGATATAGAATCGCAACGTTTGTGGATAGTGCTTCTTCTTCGGTCTCGAAACCGAACATTTTCAAAAACGCAGGATTGCAGGCTGTAATCTTTCCGTCGGGGAGTGTCAGCAAATCCGCCGTAGGGTCTTCATCGAAAAAGGAACGGTACTGTTCTTCGCTCCGGAGAAGCGCCTGTTCCATTTCCTTTCGAAACGTGACGTCTTCTGCGGTACCCTCGTAATAAAGCACATCTCCGGCGCCGTCTTTCACCACACGAGCATTTTCGCGCACCCACACGAAGGATCCGTCCTTCCGCTTCCATTTGGTCTCCATCCCGACGATCTGTCCGTCTCTTTCTATCCATGATTTGAAATCAGCCCTCGATCGCCCCGATTCGAAAGAGTCCTCGCTGATATTCATCTTCATGAGCTCTTCCGGCGACTCGTACCCGAGCATCTTCGCAATCGCCGGATTGGCGAAGATGATCTGTCCATCGGGTGTCGTACGGTAAAGGCCTATCGTTATATTGTGAAACAGATTGCGAAGATGCTCCTCGGCCTCCTTGAGAGCATCCTCCGCTTTCTTTCTCTCCGTAATGTCCTCCAGCGCGGATCGGATTCCGATAACCTCGTGCCGGCGATTGTACAGGTAATATTCTTCGACCAGGAAATGAATGACCGAGCCGTCCTTCCGGTAGAATGCTCTCTCATAACTTCCGCTTTCGCGCATTTCTCCCGCAAGCTTCTTGATCACGTTGCTCCTGGATATTTCATGGTCTTTCACGAACTCCCACACGTAATGCCCGATCATCTCTTCCGCGCTGTAGCCCAGCATATTCAACTCTGTTTGGTTGACGCGGACTATTCGCCCGTGGCTGTCCAGAACGTGATATCCGACCGGCGCTTCATCAAACAGTTCCCTGAATCTGCGTTCGCTCTCCGCCAACGCAATCTCAACCGTTTTGTTTGCTTCCTCCGCAACCTTCTCTCCCGTCAGGTCGCGCGAAAACGTTACCGAATACCCTCTCTCATCAAGCTCCATTCGATTCACCGTCACCTCGACGGGTACGGTGGTCCCATCCTTACGTTTATGGACGGTTTCAAATCTCTTGACGATCTCCTTCTCGACCATTGCCCTGTGCTTCTTCCATTTCTCAACCGAAAGCTGAGGATCGATGTCGAAGACACTCATGCTGAGCAGCTCCTCGCGCGAATAGCCCAGGCTCGTGCAGACGTGGTCGTTTACACTTCTAATCGCGCCGTCCGGTCCGATCACGAAGATGCCGACCGTCGCGCGATCGACTATGGCTTCGGCCAGCCTGACGGCCTCCTCGGCGCGTTTTTGATTCGTTATGTCTTCGATTGTTCCATCGTAGTAAAGCGGATTGCCTTTGTGATCGCGGACTACGGTCGCGCTTTCACGCACTTTGATTGCCGAACCGTCCTTTCGAATCCAGGTGCTTTCCAGCCCGATCAGGAGACCATCGTGGTCCAGCTTTCTGCAGAATTCCTTCCGATCGTATGTCGGTCCTACATTTGTTTTTTCCAGATCGAGCTTGCTCAACTCTTTCATCGAGTCGAAGCCGAGCATCTTTATTCCGGCCGCATTGCAGGCGAGGATTCGCCCCTCCCTGGTGGTACGATAAATTCCGACGGCAGCGTGATCGAACAGACTTCGAATCCGCTCCTCTCCGGAGCGCAGTCCCTCCTGGAGTTTCTGTCGAACCGTTACGTCGCTCAAGGTCATGATCACGGCCGACCCGTTCAGGAAGCAGGTTGCATGCGAAGTAATCTCAACAAGATACTTGCTCCCGTTTTTTGCCTTGTGAGTCCAGACGCCGGAAAGATGAATGTCTTTTCCGTTTCGGGACAGGAAACTATCAAGTCTTGATTGTTCTGAATCCGCGCAGAGGTCCCGGACCGTCATCGCGAGAAATTCTTCCCGTGTGAATCCATACCTGGAGACGGCAGCGTCGTTAACTGCCAGGAAGTTCAGTATCTTCGTATCGCAAATCCACATCGGAAGCGGATTGTGCTCAAAGAGCAAAGAGCGCCAATCCTCTTCGGACGGACGGAGCTGCGATTTGTCCTTCTCCCCTGACATGTCAGTACTCCAAGCCTTGGAATTTCACACAATCGAAAAAATCAAAGGAATTGCAATATTGAATTCCCGAGAGTTTCCGATTGCGGAGTTCGTGCTCGATAAGGAATAGAATTTTTTGTTTGCATGAGCAATTCACCCGGACCATGACGCCGATCATAAGCGGCAATGGCCTTACGTTTCTTTGCGGTCAATTTAAGTAGCAACCCTTACTCAAGCAAATACACTTGGTAAGGGGCAATTATTCAATATTATATCGGTCTTTCGATTACCTACCTTGAGGACTGAATTTCGACGGAGCGCTGAGATCCTGGAAAAGTATTGATTGGAAAAAAAACGGGCGTGATGCATATTATATGGCGTCGCGTAATGTTCTCGCTACGCCTTCAGATGCGCGAGTAATTCAGTGGTAGAATGCCAGCTTCCCAAGCTGGACGTCGCGGGTTCGAGTCCCGTCTCGCGCTCAACTGCCGGGCAGTTAGCTCAGCCGGTTCAGAGCACATGCCTTACACGCATGGGGTCGGGGGTTCGAATCCCTCACTGCCCACTCTCTTCTACTTCAAGCCGCACAATTAAGCCTACAAGAGGTCGGGGGTTCTCCCGAAGGGACTCTTTCAGAGGAATCCCTCACTGCCCACAATTCCGCACCTCAACCTTCGCAATTCAGATCCGCAGAGTGCAACTCACTTCAGAAGTGACTCAACGGCTAGCGTGAATCCCAGGGATACTACTTCACCTTATCCAGCGCTGATATGACAATCCCAGGAGTTATCAGCTCGGGCAGTATGATAGGCTTGCCTGTGTCGCCGGGCAGGTAGAGTACGTAGAGTGGAACACTATCGCGGCCGAATTTTGCCAGGGCTTTGGCAATTGTCGCATCCTGGTTTGTCCAGTCGGCTTTAAGCGGAACTATCCCCTTTTCTCTGAAGGCGCGCTGGACATCATTCGATCCGAAAGCAACCCTCTCATTTACCTGACAGCTCAGGCACCAAGCCGCTGTAAAATCAACGAATACTGGCTTGTTTTCATTGCGGAGTCTAGTGACCAACTCCGGAGAGAATGGCTTCCAGGCAATTCCTTCAGAACGGCTTTCCGTGTTATTGAGAGGGGCGGCCTGGCTGGGTATGTTCTGGAGCGAAAAGAATACTCCCGCTAACAGCGTTAGAGCCGCTATGAACTGCGCGACAACTCTCGTCCGCCTGGAGCGGTACAAAGCACCCCACCTTCCGTAAACCCATGCGCCCAATCCCACAAGGAGCAGCGACGTGAGGAGAATGAGCACTCCCTGGGAGCCTGCTTGCAGACTCAGCACCCAGAGCAGCCAGAGGACTGTCGCCATAAGAAGGAATCCCATAAACTGTTTAAGAGTCTCCATCCAGACACCCGGCTTCGGAACGAACCTCAGTAGGGCCGGCGAACTCGTGAGAATGAGATAGGGGGTGGCCATCCCGAGTCCGAGGAAGGTGAACACCAAAATCGAACTGTAGGCAGGCTGGCTGAGTGCAAATCCGAGCGCGGATCCCATGAAAGGCGCCGTGCATGGCGTTGCCACGACGGTCGCCAGAACGCCGCTCACGAAAGAACCCAGATAACTGGATTTCGCCGGAGCATTTTGTCCTACAGACGATAACGATACCCCGATTTCGAATACACCGAACATGCTAAGCCCGAAGAGGAAAAGGAAAATCGAAAGAAGTGTAACAAATCCCACCGACTGCAACTGGAACCCCCAACCGAGAAACTGCCCACCCGCGCGCAGAGCCAGCAGAAGTCCGGCTAATATCCAGAACGACACAAGAACGCCGAAGGTAAACGCGGCGCCGTGCCTCAGTATCTTCTTTCTGTCTTCCCCTGCCTGCTTAACAAACCCCATGATTTTAAGTGAGAGAACCGGCAGCACACACGGCATCAGGTTAAGTATCACTCCCCCGGCAAATGCAAAGACGATCATCAGAAGGAGCTCGCCCGCACCTGACGAGGACGCACGGGTCATTTCCCCAACCTTGATAATTTTTTCCACCGGAGCGCTGAAAGCGACGGCTTTCTCCGAACCTTCTCCACGCCAACCACTGTTCGTCACAAGGACGCCGCTGATTCTCGACAGATCGGACGATTTCGTGGTGTCCAGCAGGATCGAAAGGACATACCCATCTTTAGAGTGAGTAAGACGTTGTGCAGCATCGGGCTGAATAATGAATGAAGAATCATACGGGAAGAACATCATATCGCTAATGTTTCCGTTAAACCAGTCGGGCTTGACGGCATAAATCCTCAGATGTGCACTTTCAATAGAGGCCCTAAACTGCCATCCCGAGTTTTCTATCGGCAACAAGGAACGCGCTTCCGCAAAGATCCGGGAGTTTTGCTCGTTGAGCTCGGCCGGACCATTTCCGACTCTTAGCACAGTAGACACCGACTCTTTTCCCGGCACACAGCTTTCCTGGCAGGCGAGCCAGCCTACATTCGCTTTCAATTCGACAGTCTGACCGGACTTCAAATCATCGGGGGGCGTAATCCGTTCCAGCAGATAGACTGTTCCTTCGTATCCGTAGATAACGAATCCCTGGAAATCGAACTTTTGCGGATACGGCCACTGTATCACGCCCGCGGAAAAGCCTTCGGGTAAATTCCACTCGATCGAAGTTGGATAGCCGGACGTTCCTGGGTTCCTCCAGTAGATATGCCAGCCGGGAGATATGGCAAGCCGAACGCCCACCCAGAACGGTGTCCCGGGCTGGATCGTCTTCACTTCGGAAATTATTGACGCTTCTGCATGGCTGGCGTTCAGAGGCTGCGAGTAAGAAATGCCCGCCAACAAGAGCGAGAGAATAGCAATGCTAAGTGTTCGTTTCACGATAGATCCGTATTGTTTTCTTTCAGTCAAATGTAGTTTCTGCATAGTCATCGATTAGATGCAATTCGGCCTGGTGGGTTGCCTGCCATTACTGCGATTTTCTTCAGACGATGAGAATTTGTCCCTGTTTCAGCGCCCATAACTCTCATGAATGTATAACATCGCTTCTTCATCCTCAAGATTACCAACATTTCCACTCCAGACTGCGTTCGCGAAACGCGCGCTCGTCCGTGACACCGCATAACTAAAGACGAGGGCGTTCTTTCAGCGTCCCCTGCGTGTCGCGGTTTAGTTTGGTACTCTCTGCCGGACGTCGCTTTCTCCCCGATTTTTTCTCCGGCTTTTTCCATCCCAGCGGTTCCAGGAGAATTTCGACCGACTTCATCGCAAGGTCCGTATATTTCTCCACATCATAGCCGTCTTCGATCCTGTAAAAGGCGAAGGGGACCGCTTTCCGGTCATCCCTCCTGCCCGTATGGTCTACGATTATGTATTCCGCGGTCTCGCCGGGCTGGAGCGCCACTCCGGCTTCGGACATCGACTTCGCTATAACTGCCTGAGCGCTGCGGTTTTCATATTCGTCCGCCTCCCTGGAAATAGTCTGCCTTATCACAAGCTCCATAGGATTCACCCGCCCGGTTTTCAGTCTCTCCAGGTGAGAGTTCATGATGTCGACCGCAGAAGGAATCAGGCTCTTCACCTCTGTGACCGAGCCGGCTTTTGAAAAAAGGTCGAGTATCTCCGACTGTATCTTCTTCACAAAGAGCGGAATGTCTCCCCTTCTCACTTCAAGGCCGCGGACTTTTATCCGGCCGTTAGTGTATGCACCGACGTAACGGTTCGCCGTGGGAATCTCCGGATCCATTCGCGAAGCAGGAAAAAGCACCCACTTGTAAATTCCCTCCAGCGAGATGTCGACCCCGACTGTCCCGGCGATCTCCTTCCTGAGGTTGTCGTAATCCTCTTCCGTCGCTCCTTCTTTCGTCAGCCACAAGCAATCGACGATGCCGTGTATTACAGTGAACCCGCGGTTCTCGGAAATCCTCTTTGCCTTTAGGAGTGCTTCCCTCGAAAACGCATTTACCGATTCGTGCGCCTCTATCTTCCCGAACCTGGCGTTCTTGTATCCAAGATAGCCGAACGACGTTACGAGAAGCCACTTGAGCGCCGTCTGCCGCTTGTGATACTCGGTCCTCTCTTCATCGGTGGCGGCCTTCCGCTCTCTCGACTTATATGCCGCCCTCTTTTTCAGCACCGACTCGAGAGTCTCCGCAATAATTCCGCGCCTCTTCTCGCAAATCGTGTAATGCAGCTCCGGCACACTGTCGTTTTCGCAGCACCGGCAGTTGATCGTCTCAGGAGATATGTTGCGCGAGACCATGAGGCTCGGGTACATCGATGCGAAATCCAGCTCCGCCACCTGCTCATGATAGCCGAGTTTCGGAAGATATATCAGTCCCCCCCTGTCGGCGAGCAGGAGTGTGGAGGCGGATTTGAATTTCTCCCATTCCTGTTTCTTTCCCGGAATCAACACGTCGTGCTGGTACGCCCACGCCAGCTGTATCGACGAAAGCCCGGTGCCTATGCTTTCCCGCGCCTGCCTCTGGACGGGAATCCGCGTGATGCGGGAAAGCTCGAGCAGACCGGACAGATCTGACTCGTCCATTATGAACGAGTTGTATGTATCGAGGTGCCAGCGGCCCGCGAGCTCGAACGAGCCGGCCCGGTGGACTATTTGCCCGTAACTCCAGTAGCTGATTTCCCTCGTCCGCTGGTACGTGACGGACGCGTCGCGGCTGAGATGAACCGGTATGCGGACCTGTCTCGAAACTGATTCGATCATAGGCAGAATGGTATGATCGCCGTATTGCGAGATAATAACGTCCGGGTCGCAGCGCCCGATATGATTATCAATCCTCGTAATCAGCTCTTCGGGCGAATCGGCCTCGATGGAATATGTGCGGCCGTCATATCCCGCCTCCAGCGACAGGCCGCGCCTGTATTTCGGCGCGACATCCGTAAAGGACGGACGGAGTGTCATGACGGTAAGAGGCGGAACCGTGTAGTCGACCGCGCCCGACTCATCATCCAGTTCTACGCCGACCAGATTGTCTCCTTCATCGAAGGTATATACTCCATACGCGAGCGGAAAAAGGTTGCGCTCGAAGAGAAATGTCTGTACCGGCATCAGGTCGGAATTGAAAAACACATAATACGGAAACTGAGACTCGAAATGCCTGACTATTTCCCGGAAATGAAGCGTATCCGGTACCTCGACCTTAATGACCTTCAGATACCTGTTCGAGTAGAGCTCCTTTTTCTCCACCCACCCGTCGGCAACCATGCATCTGAGCTTTCTTGCCGCGGCCTCGACCTGTGCCCGGCTGCTTTCTTCGACATGCATGAAGAACGACGGACAAAAAGGCGTGTATCCGCGCATATGTCCGCCCGACTCGTCTATCACCCAGACGACAATTCCCCCCGGCGCAGGGTAAAGATCAAACAGCCATCCCCTGACTTTCCGCACCATGATCGTTCTCCGCTTCGCTAAAGGCTTTATTGGAGCCGTTTACATATTCGATAAGTCTTTCAATCTTCTTTTCAAGTGCGGCCGTTCTCTTTCTCTCTTCGAGAAGCATGGACATTACGATGTTCTCGAACGGTATCGGGTTCACCGCGTAAGCGCACGCCGCAAGATGTATCTTCGGCGCCCTGAAGAGATCGTCGAAAACTTCCTGGTCCTCTTTCCTCAAGGCTTCCCTGAATTTCTTCCACCGCGATTCCTGCTCGTGAATGACCATCGTAAATGTAGGCACCGTCCTTCCCATCACACCTTCCCTCCTTCCATCCCGTATCCCGACATTATCTTCTTATCACCGCCCGTTTCCGGTATAGCGCGAACAAATTTCTCCGGTCGATATTATGCATGGAGTCTTCGTTGAACAGATAAAGCCTGTCGGCCATGTTCAGCATGCAGCCGGTAAGGTTCATACGATCCGGCTGATGCGGGTATATGTTTTCGGAAGCGAGCACGATCGATATCCCTCTCTTCTTCATGATTTCAAATTGCGAACGAATCCTGAGAAGGCTCTTGTACGATTCGCGCGCCGGCATCTGGTCGTCGAACAACGTATGCAGCAAGCCGAGCACGAACACCACACGCGAACGAATCAGGTTTAAAAAAGGAGTTATCCCGTTCGTCAGGACGGCATCCATCTGGTAGCCTGTAAAAACCCTCGACAAATAGACCCTGTCGAGTATCTCCGACGGCTCGATGCCTTCCATCTCCGCAAGCCTGGCAAGCGTGTAAACGTCGAACCGGTTGGCGCCGTCAATGAGCGCAATCTTGTCGGTGCGTTTCAAAAGCTCTTTTATCATGAAAAGGGACGCACGGTAAACAACCGGGTGCCCGTAAAGCAAAAGCGCACTGCCCGGGGTTACGGCACCGATATCTTTCGAAAGCTCGACGCAGCTGCCGAACATGGTGTTACTTCTCATATGCCCCTCCATTTCCGATACGTTCAAGGTATCCGGTACGATATCATGAATTAATGCCGACACATTTCACTCTATATAGTAGACAAATGTTCACCATGAGAAATGTATCTCTCCCCAAAGAAAAAGTCAAGATGGTAGATATAACCGGGAAGAATTTCGTTAAGCTATTGAAATATCGAGAGATATACCTATAATTCAGCCACGCTGTATTGTGAGGAGTTTAGTATATATTTGTCTACCTTACACAAACGCCACTATAGCAATATGGCGAACCCTAACAGCAGCCGTCGTGCGTAAATGTGGTCTGTGAAATTCGGATAACGTGCAAGAAAGGCCTGGTACCTGTACTCAACCCTCAAGAGAGCCCTCCCGCCAAGCGTCATAATTTTCAGGCCGCATCCCGCATTAAGAAGCGAAATATCGGAAGTATTGTCGACAGCGCGGGTCAAGGGCTGCTCAAACGGGACTCCATTCCCCAATCCGTACCCGACAAGCACAAACGGCACAAAGGCAGAATATCCCATACCGTAGCTGTAGCACAGATTGCCGCTTACGTTTATCGCGTATGGCTGGTCTTTGGAATCTCCGTAAAAAATCTCGGGTTCAACGGAAAGTCCGTTCACGATGTAAAGACCGGGGCTGAATGAGACTGCGGTATACCAGTGGCCGCCAGTCGAATTGGAATACGAGTTCGCATCGGTTGAAAGCGTCATTTCCCATCTGGGCAGGAACCCCTGACAAAAACCCAGTGTCGGAAGAAGGACAACCAAAAGAAGTGTTCGCATCTGAGCCTCCTCTTATCTAGTTGACAATGAACCGTTGAGCCTGTTCCTTGTGCCTCCTGCACAACTTACATGAAGGCATTAAGCGCGCCCCGTCTGAGCTCGCAGTGCGTCATGATCAGATTCTAATACGCGGACTCCGATATGTCAACTCCAATAATTCGACAGGGCGGCTCTACAAGCCCTTCAAAGGTTGCCTGAAGTTAGCGCCATAATGTTCCGCACCGGTGACTTATCAGGGATTGCCGTGCCCTTAAAGTGTCCCCGTTTATTTCCGATAATACTCATTAGGGTGATAATCAACAATCTATTCCAAAAGGAGTAATGTGATGAGCGTTAGCGGCATTTCTTCGCTGCTTGGGAGTTCTTCACTAGCCAGTGTGCTTTCTCTCTCAAGTACGGACCTCTACAGTGCACAAACCGGCGCCGCCATGGGGATGGGAGCGTCACCGGACAGTGCAAGCATAAGCGCCATAGGACAACAGATGAGCGATATCAATGCCATCGGACAGGCACTGCAGTCGAACGACCTCTCGGGAGCCCAGTCGGCTCTATCCTCTCTATTGAACGATCTTCAAACATCGGACGGGACACAAAGTCCGTTTTCCACGAACAGTCAGCTCAGCCAGGATCTGACCTCGGTTACAAACGCACTCCAGTCGGGGAATCTATCGGCCGCGCAATCTGCGTTTTCGACACTGAAGACCGACATGCAGAGTACTTTCCGCGCGGGTCATCATGGCGGAAAACATCATCACGGAGGACAGATGGGCGGCCTGATGCAGCAGCAGATGAGCGATTTCAGCACACTCGCCCAGTCAATTCAGTCAGGCGATTCTTCCTCCGCTCAGTCTGCACTTTCGGCATTCCTGCAGGACATTCAGAATAGCAGCGGCTCAAATTCGGTGGACCCGCTCACGGGTAATTCGCAGGTGAGCACTGACATCCAGACTCTCCAGAGTGCACTCCAATCCGGAGACATGTCGGCAGCGCAGAGTGCGTTTTCTACTCTGGCTCAGGACATGATGCCTCCGGGTATCAGCGGCGCACAAAATCCAGGAAGCACACAACAGGCTTCGGCCGGAACGAAAGTGAATGGTGTCGCCTAGCCGTTTTTCTCCAGGTGCAATCATTCACACATATGAGCTGCGAACCGACCCAATCGTAATCCAGAAGTAAGGTTCGGCCGGCGGGACCATAATCCCGCCGGCTCACATTATTTTAACTTATCCAGATTCGGAATTCCTGTCCAATCCGGAAGAAACTCCGGTCTGAGCGAAGTTGGACTCAATTGGACTTCCGGAATTCAATCAGACATTTTCCCCACCCGATTAGAAATCAAACCACCTGCACATTTCCCCAGTTCTGTCTTCCTTTAAACCTTTGACCTGTTGGAACCGTCATAGGTTCAAATCTTTGCTTCGCTCAAGTGTATGTCGGGTAAGAATGGATAGATGCATTCGTGATTTTAATGGGAGTTCGTTGTACTTCAGAAAACTGATCGTTTCCACCGGAAAAAATAAATCACCCTATCCGATGCAACGCAGGAAGTAAGCGACTCCCATTTCAAATCAGCATATGACAACCGCGCATACTGAGACGAGGCTGTTCGCTACTTTCTTTGTCGGTTCAAGTTTCCGTGTCTTGAGATTACCTCGAACCATTTAAAGTGACTAAGCCATTCCCCGGATCACGCGCCCGTGCAGTCGGCCGCACATGTCCGCATACTATCTCGTCACAGAGAACATCAAAGTCCGGCTGGTTGTAATCGTCCTCCAGGGGTGAGAAAGCTTGTAAGCGGCTGCTTCCTTTGTTCTCTCACTGACCCCGGTGTTCTGCATTTTTTGCCGGCCTTGCTTTTCCGCTCAATTCCAGGACGACCACGGACATCGGCGGAAGCTCCACGGCAAGCCTATTCCCTTTCAAAGTGAAATGCGAAAAGCTCTCCGGTCTTACCGCATCCGGGTCATTGAATGAATTGTGTGCATTCATCTTTCCGGAGGTCAGAATGTGTCCGTCGATTTTCGCCGCCCCGAATCCCTTCAGGATTATTGTCGTCTGCTGGGAAGTATCGGGATCTATGTTGACGAGAGATATGTGCATCTTCCCGGTCGTGTCTATGGACGCCGAGCAATTTATGGCCGGGAGGGGTTTGCCGTCATAAGTGTATTTTGCAGAAACGACTCTGGCTGGCACCATCATGGCATCCTGGTGAACTTTATACATGTCGAAGACATAGTATGTGGGGGTCACGATCATGCTGTCGCCCTTCGTGAGAATCATGGACTGCAAAACGTTCACCATCTGGGCAATACATGCCATACGGACCCTTGCGCAATGATTGTTGAAGATGTTCAAGTTGGAAGCGGCTGCCACTGCGTCACGCATTGTATTCTGCTGATAAAGGAAATGAGGATTCGTCCCCGACTGGACCTTGTACCAGGTTCCCCACTCATCGACGACCAAAGCAACCCTTCTTTGCGGGTCGTATTTGTCCATGATTGCGGACTGCTTGTCGATCAGCTCGTTCAACTTCAATGTCTGGTTCATAATGTCGAACCAGCCGCTTTCGTCAAAGTCGGTCGCTGTCTTTTTGGTAGCCCAGGAGTAATAGTGAAGCGAGAGCCCGTCGATATACTTTCCAGCCATCTTCATCACGACTTTCGTCCAGTTGTAGTTGTCTCCGTAAGGACCGCTGGCAATCTTGAAGGGTCTGTACTTTCCGTAGGTGCGCATGAATGTGCCGTATCTTCTGACAAGATCTGAATAATATTCAGGCGTCATGTTTCCACCGCACGCCCAGCTCTCATTGCCGAGTCCCCAGTATTCTACTCCCCACGGCTTGTCGCGCCCGTTCTTTTTCCGAAGTTCGGTGATGTAGCTGTCGTTGTCTGAGTTGACGTACTCGACCCACTGGGACAACTCCTGCACGGTCCCGCTCCCCAGGTTTCCCGTAATATACGGCTGACAACCTATGAGCCTGCAGAATTCGAGGAATTCTGCGGTTCCGAACGCGTTGTCATCGACCACTCCACCCCAGTCAGCGTTGATCGTTTTCGGCCTCGCGTTCCGCGGACCGATGCCGTCCATCCAATGATAGCTGTCGGCAAAACATCCGCCCGGCCAGCGAAGGACAGGAACTTTGATGGTCCGCAGGGCCTCCACAATATCTTTCCTGATTCCGTCGACGTTGGGGATTGGCGAGTCCGGCCCGACCCAGATCCCGCCGTAAATACAATGTCCCAGATCCTCCGAGAACTGTCCGTAAATATTTCTGTCTATCTTGTACTGCCGCGCATAGGCATCGAGTGTTACGGTGTTTGGGGTGGTCTGGGCTTCGGAGATCGGCGGCAAAACGAGCGCAGTTGCAATGAACAGGGATAAAATCTTCATTTCTTTCTCCCGAGAGTTGGCGTATTACGGGTATATATCAAGGCGCCGGTTTGTTTATGGGGGCTTCACAATTGAACTTCTTGCGTCGAGCAGCCTTCACTTTCCAGCACACACCGCACGCCATTCGCGTGTTTGGTTTTTCAGTCGGCGTACGGAATTTAGCGAACGACTCCTGTCGAATCAAACAGACATCGGCTCAGGTCAATTGCCGTCCGGAGCTGCCTTTCCGGCCTAACTCGACACAGCAATGAACTCATAGATAGGTGGAAGGGTCTTCGAATTATACGTAGAACCTGTACGAAGTCTGGGGCACAACGTCCTCCGGCACGTGCTTCAAAATCTCCCCTGCTTGTCGGGCGGCAAGTGTGGTGATCGGCTCGCTCCCGTAGAGCTCCGTCTCGCTCCAGATGAGCTTCGAAAGGCCGAGCATCTCTCCGGCAAGCTGAGTCAACTTCCTTTCGGAATTGTAGTTGACAAATTCGAGTCCCCGTGGAACATAGTGGCCGGGATACGTCTGGAGGAAATTAACGCTGCCATCGATGTACATCAGCCCTCTTTGCTCTTCAAGGTGAAGCATGGTGCCTCGAAGCGGAGGATACTTCGATTCACGGAAAAGACGGATAGGTGAGGGTCTCACGCTGAGCAAATCAGCGGAGTCGAATCTCTCGGCCCTGGCCGCGGCTTCCAGGTTCTTAGTCTC
>JBJKPN010000037.1:0-11369 GCA_046706365.1 Candidatus Kryptoniota bacterium
ATGGCATGCGGGCGCGGTCTATCCGTTAGGCGGCAATACCGATAATAGGAAATTCTCCGTTCATCAGGAAGTGGGCGCCGATGTCTTCAGGGATATCAGGCATTACCCTGAAGACAGTTTCTTCTCCTCCTTTACAGCGACGTTAACTTCGCTTTTCGGGAAGAACGATTGCTACGACTATTACATGGCGTCGGGTTGGACCGCTCACTATTCGATAACTCCTATTGAGGCGCTCACGGCGAAGGTCTCCTACCTGTCGGAGAACGAAACCAGCGTCTCTAATCACACGAATTTCAGCATCATTTCCCTCGGAAACAGCTACCGACTGAATCCGCCGATCGTTGCCGGGCAAATGCGCAGCGTCAAGTTCGTAATCCGGTACGGGGACGAGCCGGCGCCCCTCGAGGTGCTCCCGGTAAATGCCGTTGAATTGTCGGGAGAATACTCGTCGCCGTCGCTGCTCAGAAGCGACTTTCACTTCGGCCGGTACGAAATCAAGGCATCTTACCACTTTAACACTTTCCTGAACAGTTATCTTTTCCCGCCCCAAACCCAGGTCATGGTATCGGGCGGAATTTCAACCGGGAGCCTGCCGGTCCAGAGAGAGTTCGTTCTGGATTCGCAGACAGGGGGACTCGCTCCCTTCGGAGTTCTCAAGACGGCCCAGCCTGTCCAGTTTGTCGGCGACAGGTTCGTCATGGCATCGGTGGAACAGAACTTCCGCAACGTCCCGTTTCTGATCACGGGGATCCCATATCTCTACAAGCGTGGGCTCGAACTTCTTGTCGATGCATCCGTCGCCCAATCCTGGCTCAATGGAAATTCGACGACGAACGGGTGGTACTACGAAGCGGGCATCGGCCTCGGCAAAATCCTGGGACTGTTTCGGATTGACTGGACCTACCGTCTCAGCCGCCCGCACGCGTCTTTCCTCAGCATCGGGGTAAGCAGCATTCTCTGAACTCGAAGTCGGGATTCGGATTACGACAGTTTGGTTGAAGGATCGACCGGGCTGTTCCCGTTTTCCCGATCGGAGAAATCGTAAATTGTCCGATCAAGCAGTTGACTGTTCGGCACGATATTCATAACCTGAATTAAATTGTGAAATAACAAACCAGGTATTGCCATGTCACCGAATCAGGATAAGCCTTACGCAGTAGAATATTACTACAAAGCCCGCTGGGGACACGCAGATGAGTTCCTGCGGTTGTACAGGAAGAATCACCAGCCGGTTCTGAAGAAGCAAATGGAGATGGGACGAATACTGAGTCTCGCACTCACGAAGCCCCGTTTTCACGGGACGGAGGAAGGACGCTGGGACTTCAGGGTGACCATCGTCTGGAAGAACATTCAGACAACCGACGACGGCTATAGCGAGGAGGACCTCGTACGCCAGCTTTATCCCGACATTGAGACCCATAAGAAGGAAGAACAGAGGCGTTTCGAGATTCTGAAGGCGCACTGGGACGTGCCGGTCGTCGACGTCGACCTGGAAGGATAAGAAGGAGCTTTACAACGTGTCCCGGGCCGATCAATGCCCGGGAGATAGCAGGATATCAGGGATACACACAGGCGCTGCGGTCAGGCAGATATAGACGGCTGCGGGCTCAGCGATACTTTCCTTAATTGCCGCGGCGTCGTTATCTTAGTCAATCATTTATGCAGCCAGTCCTCGATAGTACCGATGCGTATGCCGCACTAAGGGTGAAGGATTTCAGGTGGTTCGTCTCGGCCCGATTCGTTCTGACATTCGGAATCCGGATGCAGTCGCTCGTCGTCGGGTGGCAGGTTTACGAGCTGACTCACAGCGCCCTGGCCCTGGGACTCATCGGGCTCTCAGAGGCGCTGCCGTTTCTGGCCATCGCGCTTTTCGGCGGACACGTGGCCGACAAGGTCAGCAGGAAGAAGATAATCCTCTTCTCGAGTCTGGTATACCTTATATGCGCGGCCGCACTTCTCCTTGTCTCCACGAAGATGCATTCGGTCCTCGATACGCACGGAACCTTTCCGATCTACAGCATCATCTTCGTGACCGGCCTGGCACGCGGGTTTCTTTCACCCGCACAGAGTGCTTTTATGCCGCAGCTCGTCCCAAGAGAGTTGTTCGGCAACGCGTCGACATGGAGCAGCCTTGTATGGCAGCTGGCCGACGTGATCGGCCCCGCGGTCGGAGGGCTGGTCTACGGGTTCTTCGGTGTAGGAAGCGCCTACTCGATAGTGGTAGTAATGAGCATCGCCGGATTTCTTCTCTTCACCGCCGTGGAAAATAAGCCCTTGCCGGAGCGAAAGGAGAAGGAGAGTATCTGGCAGAGTCTGGCCGGCGGGCTGAAATTCGTGTTCAGCAGCCAGATCATACTCAGCGCGATAACGCTCGATCTTTTTGCGGTCTTCTTCGGAGGTGCCGTCGCCGTTCTGCCCATTTTTGCGGATCGTATTCTTCACACAGGCGCCAAAGGCCTCGGGTTTCTTCGGGCCGCACCGGCGCTTGGAGCCATCCTGATGTCGATCATACAAGCGCACTATCCCCTTTTTAAGCGCGCTGGACGCAATCTCCTCGGAACCGTTTTCGGATTCAGTCTCGCCATGATCGTGTTTGCCCTTTCCAGGAATTTCTTCCTTTCACTCTTCATCTTGTTTTTGAGCGGCATGTTCGACAACGTCAGCGTCGTCATCAGAAATACGATTATCCAATTATTTACGCCGGACGAAATGCGCGGAAGGGTTTCGTCCGTCAACAGCATATTTGTGGGTTCTTCAAACGAGCTCGGCTCTTTCGAGTCGGGCGTGGCTGCGCACCTGATGGGACTGGTGCCGTCGGTCGTTTTTGGAGGGGGCATGGCCATTGCTGTTGTCGCTGCTGTGCGGAGATTCGCTCCCAGGTTGAAGGAACTGGCCCTGTGATGGCCTCTGGAGCTTCCCGGGATATGTTTCCCTAACGTCGCATGAAAGCCCCCGGGGAACAGCGGAAGAACGCCTCCTTTCGCAAACACTCCTCTTTAAACCGCGTGTCCGCAACATTTTGAGTTTTTAGTTTAACAGGCTTATCTTTCAAAAAAAGGAGTAGGCATGATGGAAGAACCCGTTAATGCGCAACAACCTCCGCAGGAAGAATTATCCTTCATGGATAAAGCCGCGGGGGTTTTTTATGAACCCTCCAGAGTCTACGGTTCCCTGAAGACATCGGGCGTCAAGTCTTCCGACTGGCTCGTTCCCGTCCTTTTGATGGCCATATTCGCTTCCGTGTCCCTCTACGTCAAGTTCAGCTCTCCTGATCTTCGTTTCCAGATGGTCCAGATCAGGGAGCAGGCCATCGACAAGATGGTCAACGACGGGAAACTGACCGCCGATCAGGCCCAGCAATCGAAAGAGAAACTCGAGAGCGATCCGACGGGCTTCATGGGGATCGGCATTTTCGGAGCATTCGTCGGTTCGTTTATCATCTTCTTCATCGTTGCAGGCGTTTGGTTCCTTGTCGGCAAATTCGGCTTGAAGGCGAATATGAATTACTCTCAGGCAATGGGTGTTGTGGGACTTTCGGAGTGGATTGTGGTGGTTGGATTGATTATTGGAACCGTGTTATCCGTTGCGATGTCCCGCCTGGACGGCGGGTTGCAGCTGGGTCTGCTGATGAAGATGAACATGCAAAGCAAGGCATACGTGCTCCTTTCGAAGGTGGACCTGTTCGCGCTCTGGAGCCTCGCGGCCGTCGCGGTCGGACTTGCGGTGTTTGCGGGAAAGAAGGTATTCCAGGCAGCCGTTTGGGTATTCGGCATCTGGATAGCGTGGCAGGCGGTGAGTGTGCTGTTATTAGGGAGTCTGTTTGGCTGAGGCAGGTTTTGTTACGAAGGATTTTCGAAGGCAGGAAGAGATTCCTGCCTTTTTTTGTTTATCGGATGCTCCTCCCGGCTAGACATCGGGCCATGGAGATCCGGCATTGATTAATTGAATCGAAAGAGGACATACGCGGAACGACTAGCCATCAACCGGTTCTACGCTAACCGGCGACTTGTATGAAACGTTCTGTATGGCAACTTTTGTTATGATTATGGGAGTGGGAGGTTCGGTTGCGGTAAAATATTACAGGAGTATCGACATGAAAATAGGCGTCGCATGTGACCATGGCGGCTTCGGTTTGAAGCAGGAACTTGCCGCCAGACTGAGGAAATCCGGACATGAGGTTGTGGATTTCGGAGCGGATGCCCTGAAGCAGGACGACGACTACCCCGACTACGTCATACCGCTGGCCCGCGCAGTCGCCCGTGGTTCGGTCGACCGCGGGATTGCCGTGTGCGGCAGCGGTGTCGGAGCGTCGGTTGCCGCGAACAAGGTAAGACAGGTCAGGGCAGCGCTAATCCACGACTGCTTCTCGGCCCGCCAGGGAGTTGAGGACGACAATATCAATATTATCTGTCTCGGCGGGCGGGTTATCGGAGTGGAGTTAGCGTGGGAAGTTGTCGAGGTGTTCCTGGCCGCGACTTTCAGCGGTGCCGAAAGACATGTGCGCCGCCTGGGGAAAGTGGCGGAGACATGGGAAGACATCGGGTGATACACTTGTATCGCTCCATTTTTGAAAGGAGAAGAACGAATGAAGACTAATCCGTTATTGAAACTTGAACAATATGGTCAGAGCATATGGATGGATTTCATACGAAGAGAGACGATCGCTTCGGGCGAACTTCAGAGAATGATAGACCAGGACGGAATTTCAGGTGTCACCTCGAACCCGTCGATTTTCGAGAAGGCGATTGCCGGGAGTCACGACTATGATGACTCCGTACGCGGCCTGGCGCTCGAAGGGAAAACCGTAGAGGAAATATACCGAGCGTTGACGGTCGAAGACATCCGTAAGGCTGCCGACGTTTTCAGACCTCTTTACGACAGGACGAAAAGAGGAGATGGCTATGTCAGCCTGGAAGTCTCCCCGAATCTTGCACACGACTCAGAAGGGACGATTAACGAGGCGGTGCAGCTCTGGGAGTCCGTGCAGCGTCCGAACATTTATATCAAAGTCCCCGGAACGCAGGAGGGACTTGTTGCCATAAGTGAGCTCATAAGCCGCGGGATAAACGTAAACGTCACGCTTCTGTTCGGCCTCCCCCGCTACCGGGCGGTGACCGAGGCCTTCATCGCCGGACTCGAAGCGAGAGCCGCGAAGGGACAGAGTATCGAGTCGATCTCCTCGGTTGCCAGCTTCTTCCTCAGCAGGATAGACGTTCTTGTGGACAAGCTGCTCGAAGCCAAGACACTGCCGGATAAGGATAAACTGGAGAAGCTGCCGAATCTCAAGGGCGAGGTCGCGGTTGCAAGCGCCAGGGTTGCCTACCAGATGTACAGGGAGATCTTTTCGAGCGACAGATTCATGACGCTGGCAGGCATGGGCGCGATGAAGCAGAGACTTCTCTGGGCGAGCACCAGCACGAAGAATCCGTCTTACAGCGACGTGAAATATGTAGAGGCCCTGATCGGACCAGAAACCGTGAATACTCTGCCGCTCGAGACGATCCACGCCTACCGGGATCACGGCGATCCCGCGTCGAGACTGGAAGAAAATGTCGGTGTCTCGCGAACGGTTCTGAATTCCCTTCCGTCCATCGGAATCGACATCGACGCCGTGACGAAGCAGCTCGAAGACGAAGGCGTCAGAAAATTCGTCGATGCTTACGAGGCACTTTTGAAGGCGCTGAGTGAGAAGCGGGAGGCGGCACTACACGAGTCGGTCGATTCGCAGGCCTCTTCGTTCGGAAATCTCGGGAAGGCGGTGAAAGACCGGATCGCGTCGCTCGACAGGGTCAAGTTCGCGGAAAGGCTTTGGGCCAAAGACCCGACTCTATGGAAGAAAGATGAGGCGAGCGGGAAGATAATCAAGAATGCGCTGGGGTGGCTTCACGTTGCCGACAAGATAGAGGATGTCGTCGGCGATTTGACCGCCTTCGCATCAGGCGTGAAGAAGGCGGGATTCAAACATGTAGTCCACATGGGAATGGGAGGAAGCAGCCTCGCGCCGCTTGTTTTCGCCGAATCGTTCGGCAGACCCGAAGGAGGTATCCCGGTTACAGTTCTGGATACGACAGATCCGGCAACCATAGTGAAAATTGAAAAGCAGGTCCCGCTGGCCGATACTCTATTCATTGTGGCCAGCAAATCGGGAACGACTGCGGAGCCGAATGCTTTTGGCGATTATTTCTATGAAAAGGTCAAAGGCCTTAAGGGTGACAAAGCCGGCGAGAATTTCGTCGCCATCACAGACCCCGGGAGCAAGCTCGTAGATGTGGCCGCAAACAGGAAGTTCAGGAAAACCTTTCTCAACTTTGCCGATATCGGAGGCCGCTATTCCGCGCTTTCGTATTTCGGGCTTGTACCCGCTGCGCTCCTCGGTGTCGACGTACCGAAGCTGCTCGCAAGAGCACTCCGAATGGCGCGCGCGTGCGATTCATGTGTGCCCGCAGATAAAAATCCCGGAGTCTCACTCGGAGCGGCCGTAGGTGAGTTCGCCCTTCGAGGGAGAGATAAACTTACTTTCATTGTCTCGAAAGAGGCGGCGACGCTCGGCCTGTGGCTGGAGCAGCTCGTCGCCGAAAGCACAGGCAAGGAGGGGAAAGGCATTCTCCCGATAAGTGATGAGCCGGTTTTGAACCCGGAGGATTACGGCAGCGACAGGATCTTTGCATATATAAAGCTTAAGGGATCGGAAGATTCGGAGCTTGAAAAGCGCATAGGCAAACTGGCAGCTGCCGGCCATCCCGTTGTCACCGTGGAGATGGAAGACCTGTTCGATATCGCCCAGGAATTCTTCAGGTGGGAAATCGCGACTGCGACGGCCGGCGCCGCCGTCGGCATCGACGCCTTCGACCAGCCGAACGTCCAGGAGAGCAAGGACAACACGAACAGGCTCCTTGCCGAGGTACGGGCCAAGGGAAAGCTTCCGGAGGAGAAGCCGACGCTTCAGGACGGCAGCATCCGTGTGTTCGGCGATGTCAAAGGGAAGACGCTGACCGAATGTCTCAAATCGTTTTTCGCTTTGTCGAAGCCCGGCGATTACGTCCCCTTCATGGCTTATATCACCGAAACCGCCGATGTCAACAGACATGCCCTCTCGATGCGCTCGTCGATTCAGCACGGGTTACACCTGGCAACGACCTTCGGGTACGGACCGAGGTTTCTTCATTCCACCGGCCAGTACCATAAAGGCGGCCCGAACACCGGCCTGTTTGTGCAGATTACTTCGGAAGACACGGTGAATGCTCCGCTCCCCGGTCAGCCTTACAGTTTTTCGATATTCAAGAAGGCACAGGCTCTTGGAGACCTGGAGGCCCTGAAGAAACATGGCAGGCGTGTGATAAGGATCGACCTCGGGAGAGATGCGGCAGCCGGCCTTGACAAACTCGACCGCGCGGTGAAAGAGGCGGCGAAGGGCTGAATAACAACTATTCAGAAGGATTTCAATAACACTCACAGGAGGAGGAATCGAGTGGAAAACAAAGCACCATCTACGCTGTTCCTTGACATAGGCGGCGTACTGCTGACCAACGGATGGGATCATAAGGCGCGCCAGGAAGCGGCGAAGCAATTCAACATAGATTACGAAGAGATGAACGAGCGCCATCACCTCACTTACGATACGTACGAGTCGGGAAAACTCAGCCTGGACGAGTATCTCGAACGGGTGGTGTTCTATGAAGACAGAGCATTTACGGTCGAGGACTTCAAGAAGTTCATGCACGGCAGATCGAGGTCGTTTCCCGATATGATCGAGCTCGTCAAGGCGTTGAAGCGCAAGCACAACCTCAAGGTCGGGGCCATAAGCAACGAAGGAAAAGAGCTGAACGAATTTCGTATCAGAAAATTCAACCTTTGCGAAATCATAGACTTCTTCGTTTCTTCATGCTTCGTGCATTTCAGGAAACCCGACAAGGATATATACCGCATGGCCCTCGATATTGCGCAGGCCGCGCCAGAAGATTCGGTCTATATCGACGACCGGGCGATGTTTGTCCGGGTTGCGGAGAGCCTCGGAATCAGAAGTGTTACACACGTCGACAACCAGAGAACCAGGAGCGTGCTTGAAACCTTCGGGCTTTCACTGTGAGGTATCCCGACCTAAAGGTAGCCCCATTCTCCTAACCGCACGGATTCTTTGACCCAGCCAATCGAACGGACGGATATCGCATGAGAGATGCAGCTTCACTGACCGAAGAAAAAGGCACGAGACTGCTGTACATTTCCTTTCTCGCGGCGCTGATAGGCGTCGGGACGGGCCTTATAATGTACGTTTTGTACCATCTGATAGCGCTCATCACGAACCTCGTTTTCTATCATCGGGTTTCATTTCTATTCGTAAGCGAAGCGAATATCCACATCGGTTACCTCGCGATCCTGATGCCCGTGATCGGCGGTGCGCTTGTCGGCCTGATGTCGAAGTACGGCACCGACCAGATCCAGGGTCATGGACTGCCGGAGGCACTCGAGGCCGTGGTCTCCAACAAGAGCCGGATACCGGGAAAAGTAGCCATATGGAAGCCGCTCTCGGCCGCGATTGTCATAGGCACAGGCGGCCCGTTCGGAGCGGAAGGGCCAATCATACAGACGGGTGGGGCGGTGGGCTCTTTCGTCGGACAGGTTCTCAACACGACGGAGTCCGAGCGGCGGATTCTTCTCGCATGCGGCTCGGCGGCAGGTCTGGCGGCGACGTTCGGCACCCCGATTTCCGGCGTGATAATGGCGATCGAAATACTCCTTTTCGAATTCAGAACAAGGTCGTTCATACCTCTTGTGATAGCGAGCAGCCTCGCCACCGCGGTCCGCTTCCAGATCATGCAATCGGGTGCGATGTTTCCCATCGGGTCGCTGGATTTCAACCTTCCCGGGGCGCTCCCTTATTACATAATTCTCGGAGTAATTTGCGGGCTGGCCGCAGTGTTCTTCATAAAAACTCTTTACTGGACGGAGGACCAGTTCGAAAAGCTTCATATGAGTCCCTATTTGCTTCCGTCGGTGGGAGCACTCGGCGTGGGAATCCTCGGCTATTTTGTTCCGCGAATCTTCGGTCCGGGTTATGACACGATAGGCGCCATACTCGAAAACCACTTCGCGTTGACGGTACTTCTGTTGATCCTGGTGTTCAAGTTCATCGCACTGATATTGTCGCTCGGGACGAGGACGTCCGGTGGATTGCTGGCCCCGGTGTTCATGATTGGCGCGGCGATAGGCGGGCTTTTTGCCATGGCTGTAAACCGGATCGTCCCCGGTGCGGCCCTTTCGCCCGGCGCATTCGCCCTCGTCGGGATGGGAGCGGTCTTCGGCGCGTCGGTGAAATCGACATTCGCGTTCATAGTTTTTCCCCTCGAAATGACGCACGATTTTCAATCAGTTCTTCCACTAATGATAGTCGGAGTAATCGCATCCGGAGTGGCTTACGTCCTCTACAAGAACTCGGTGGTGACGGAAAAACTGGTGCGCCGCGGATTCCTTGTCCCGCAGGACTATGAGGCGGATATTTTCAAGCGGGTTTCCGTGTCCGAGGTAATGGATGCTGACGTCCCGACAATCGACCGGGAAATGACCGTGAAGGAGCTCGATGACAAGATCCGGCGCGGAGACCGCGACGTGAATCGGCACAGGGGGATTCCCATTATCGACCGCGAAGGCAGACTCGTGGGGATTATCACCCACAGCGATGTTCGAAGAGCAATTGAGGCGGGGTTGAACGACAAAACCGTTCTGGAAGCGGGGAGCAGGGAGCTGGTTCTCGCATTCCAGTCGGAGCCTCTTTATGAGGCGGTCGTCAGAATGCTTCACCACGACGTGGGCAGATTGCCGGTCGTCAAACGGGACGATATTCACAAGATAGTCGGGTACCTCGGGAGAACGCAGGTGATTTCCGCGCGCCTGAAAAAGCTGGCCGAGGACGGGATCATACCTCCCGAAGTCGTGGAACAACGGTTCGTCAAAACCAAAGGGGTTTCATCCTAACACCTCTCGTTACAGGAGATGCGGTGCACGCGGACCTTCACCTTCTCTGCCGTCGTTTTACGTGGAAACATGGCGGGCAACAGGTTGGAATTTCTTCCGGCGGCCGGTAACTTAGTGAAAGCTATGCCGCACCTGCAATTCAATGTCCGTACCATCTTTGCCATGTAATGGCGGTAACGAAATGACACAGCCCGCTGATTTCCTTCGACAGGTTCCCCTCTTTGAAAAACTGAGCGACGCAGAGCTCGCTCTCATCCGCGGACTGGGAGGCCCCAAGCGATACCTTAAAGATCAGGTTATATTCCTGGAGGGCGACCAGTTTACCGGCTTCTACATCGTCACGAGCGGCTCCGTCAAAGTCTACAAGCTGTCGTCGGATGGAGCTGAGACCCTGCTCCACGTTTTGAAACCTTACTCGAGTTTTGCCGAGACTCCCCTTTTTGCAAATACGGATAGCTATCCCGCGTGCGCGCAGGCGATCGAAGACTCGACGCTTTTCCACATTCCGAAAGCAGGATTCAGGAGACTCATGGAAGAGCATTCGTCGGTGGCCATCAAACTCTCCGAGGCGTTCGCATCCAGGCTGATGGAGCTGAACAGGAAAATCGGACAGATGACAGCCAGCGTTGAGGGAAAGCTCGCACGCTATATCCTGAACGAAATTGCCGCCAACGGAACGATAAGGACGCCTGAGCCTTCCTTCGTACTCGGGACGAGCAAGAAAGAACTTGCGGGCCAGCTGGGAATTGCCGTCGAAACGCTGTCCCGCAACCTCCGGAAAATGAAGGACGACAGGCTCATAAGAGAGAGCTCGAAACGGATATTTGTGGTCGATCTCAAACGGTTGAGAGAGACGGCGGAATAGCCCGGACAACCGCGCCCCCGGAGCCCAGAGGCAAAAAGAAACCGCGCAGCGAGTAGCGCGGTCTCTTGAGGAGGAGTGGAAGGAGGACAACCAATTGACGGATGAACCGAATTCGCACGGAATGAACGGTAACCGGATCCTATCCGTTGAAGTCCGCGTAATTCCGTCTCATCAGTGTCCTTCTTCACCTTTTTCGCAAAATGTCAGACTCCCTGCCGCTGGCTTTCTATTGCCATTCGGTTCCACATCTCTTTTCTCGCGGCGAACAGCTTAAGGGCGAATATCAGAATCGGGATCGCTCCGAATGCGATGAACAGGACGTCGGGAATGACCCTGAGCCATTCCAGTGTGTGGAACATGCCGGTGTCGATGAACGCCAGCTGCCTGGCGTGCCAGTAGCCGTTGTTTACCACGTCTGCGAGCTGCAGCACTCCTGCCGGAAACATATCGACTAATACCATGAGCATAAGGCCGATATTAAGTCCCCAGAATCCGACCTTCAGGTACTTCTCGTTCCGCTCCCACACGTCGTCCG
>JBJKPN010000038.1:0-56333 GCA_046706365.1 Candidatus Kryptoniota bacterium
CAATCAGGGTCGAGCTGAGAAACCTACGAATCCAATCCCCTTATCGAACATAAGGCACGCTTATGATGTCCTCAACTACAGGCTCTTCATGGATTGGTTCAACGTCCTATCCGGACGCTCGCTGACCTACGACGGCGTCATGCAGATAAGCTTTCGTCCCGACCTGGAAAGCCCGCTTGACTCGATCGCCTTAAGTCCCGGCGAGCCCTATCTCACTGTTGATTCCGTCATTTCGGGAGGTAATTCACTTCACTACGCGTCTTCGACCGCAGGAATCGATGTTAATCTAGGCAGGAGCTACACGTCGGCCGACACTGCGGTGATTTCCGTCTATTATCACGTCGATAATCCCGGCACGGCCGATTACAATAAACAGCGCGGCTTTTATCTCTACTACGGCGGCGAAAAGATGTCCGGAGGCTATGTCGTCCCACAGACGGTAGCATATACCATGAGCGAACCGAGCGACGCGAGGTACTGGATGCCGTGTTACGACGATCCATCAGACAAAGCCCTTGCGGAGTTCTCCGTCCGGGTGCCCGATGCATACACCGCCGCGTCGAACGGAAAACTTGTTTCCCTTGTGAACAACGGCGACGGCAGCAGAACCTTCAACTGGGTCGAGCATTATCCGATCGCCACATACCTGATGTGCGTCACGGCATCGATCTTCTCGGTTGTTCAGGCAGATTACATAAGAGCACCCGGAGACACCGTACCGGTGCAGTATTACGTTTACCCGGAAGACTCTGCCGCCGCCGCGACAAACGGGAGCTGCAATGTCGATTCCGTTGTCTCGATGATCAGGTTCTACTCTTCGATTTACGGCCAATATCCGTTCGAGAAGTATGCCATGGCGTGCATAGAGCCATTCCAGTACGGCGGCATGGAACACACGACGATGACCACGCTGAGGCGGAGCCGTGAATTCTACAGGCCGTACGTGGCCCATGAACTTGCACACCATTGGTTCGGCGACAACGTCACTCTCGGGACGTGGAAAGACATCTGGCTCAATGAGGGCTTTGCAGTTTATTCTGAGGCAATGCAGCTGCAGCATCTCGACGAGGCGTCATTCCTGAACGAGATGAATTACTATAAAGATGAATACTTCCTCGAATACGATACAGTGAAATACGCAGTATATGCTCCCCCACCCGGATTAATCTACGGCCTGGCCGAATATTATAAGGGTGCCTGGGTCTTAAACATGTTGAGATACGTCGAAGGGGATTCCGTCTTTTTCAAAATTCCAAGAACTTACCTGGCAGACTTTCGGTTCGGCAACGCCGTTACCTCTGATTTGATAAACGTCGCGAGTCAGGTAACACATACGGACATGAGATGGTTTTTTAACGAATGGATTTACGACCTTGGATACCCGGTCTACAGTTACACGTACAGAACCTCGGCGGGCTCGTTTACATTCTATCTGAAACAGGAGCAAGGCGAGGGGCCAGTATTCAGGATGCCGGTCGAGCTTGGCGTCTACTCGGGGGGCAAAGAGACAATCATGAGTTTTGTCGACTCTCTCCGGCTTCAAAGCGTGAGGTTCGCTTACACCGAACCGATTGATTCAATAGTTTTGGATCCGGGAGACTTTATCATGAAACGGCTAACGGCCTGGACCGATTCGACGCTTCCATCCCTCTCCTCACCGCTTACCCTGGAAGTGTTTCCGAATCCATTTAGCGTGAATACACAAGTGCAATATTCTTTCGATAAGGACGGCCATGTGTTTATTGATGTTTACGACATCCTGGGAAGAAGAATATTGACTCTCGATGAAGGGTATCAGCAGGCGGGAACTTACATCATAAACCTGGGAGGGAACGGACTTCCCAGCGGAGTATACTTTCTCAGGCTGAGGACCGTTTCAGGATACAAGACCGCGAAGATAATGGTGCTCAAATAGACTGCGCATTGAAATAAGTTGCAGGATGGCACCGGATAAGCGTCCGAAACGTCCCTTGCCCGGGACCTCCCGCTGTGAATTCAGCCTTTTGAGTAAACGAGCTCCGTTATGAGTATCTTCATGTTTTCACAGTGAGTTACTCTCTTGTAGACAATGCAGGTTCGGCAGTCGGCAGTAGAACAATCCGATCTCGTGCCTGTCAGCAACCAGCATGGCTGGGAGTCCTCCGTGTACGCAGGACATTTCAGCCTGTCATCTATGTGGCATTTTCGCAATTCCCAGCAAGGTATCATGGACACCATTCGCTTAATAGCCTCGAGCGTCATCCCCCTGTTGGTAATCATATCCCGTACGCAGGCCAGCCAGAAGAGATCGTCCTCTGAGAAAAGCCTATGCTTTCCGAACGTTCGAACCGGCAGGACGACTCCTGCGGCTTCATACTTGCGCACCGTAGACACCGCGACTCCCAGCTTCCTCGCGACGTCGCCTATCTTCATTAGTTTTCCAGCGGTCATATTGACCTCCTATTGCATAAAACCTGTACCGGCGGGGACGGCCTAAATGCAGATTTGTTTATTGTTTGAAAACGCGAATACTCTTCAGCGATCAAGACACCACTAACGAGATTCGACTTTCTTCTCATATCCAATGCCTTTGCTTAGCAAGACCGGTCAACTCATCCCTGAATTTCGGATGCGCGATGCCGATGAGAGATTTTACCCTCTCACTTATTCTTTTACCATGTAGGTTGACGACACCGAATTCGGTGGCTACATAGTGGACATCGCCTCTCGAAGTGGTGACACCCGCTCCCTCTGTCAGTTGGAGCGTAATTCTGGAAACGGAACCGTCCCTGGCTGTAGATGGGAGAGCGAGAATCGGCTTTCCTCCTTCCGATCTGGCAGCCCCGCGAATAAAATCGACCTGCCCGCCGAAACCGCTGTAAAATTTGTACCCTATCGAGTCTGCGCACACCTGCCCCGTCAGATCGATCTGAAGAGCAGAATTGATCGCGATCATCTTCTTGTTCTGACTTATTATGAACGGGTCGTTGACATAATGAGAGGGATGGAATTCGGCGATAGGGTTGTTATGGATAAAATCGAAAAGCTTCCTGCTTCCGAGCACGAAGCTTGCCACCATTTTTCCGGGGTGAAGCGACTTCTTCTCGTTTGTTATCACACCGCTCTCAACCAGCTTGATAACCCCGTCGGAAAACATCTCCGAATGGATCCCCAAATCCTTCTTGCCGCCGAGCGACATCAGCACGGCGTCCGGTATCTTGCCGATTCCCAGCTGGAGCGTCGACCCGTTATCGATGAGTTCGGCGATATTCTGTCCTATCTTTCGATAAACTTCCAGATCCTCTTCTGAGGTATCAGGCTCAACCTGGGGAAGTTCCATAATAGGAACATCGGTCTCTACCACCTTGTCGATCTTGCTGACATGGATGAAGCTGTCTCCGAGGGAGCGGGGCATGTTAGGGTTCACCTGCGCGATTACCGTGTGAGCTACCTCGGTTGCCGGCTTTGTGGTCTCGACGCCGACTCCGAAGCTGCAGAAGCCATGCTCATCAGGCGGCGAGACTTGTATAAGCGCTACATCGAGCTCCATCTCGCCGGAATAGAACATTCGCGGAATTTCCGAGAGGAAAACGGGGACGAAGTCGGCCCTCCCCTGGTTTACTGCCTCCCTGGTATTCGGTCCGATGAACAAAGCGGTGTGGTGAAAATGCGGTGCCATTTCAGGCTCAACGTACTTGGCCTTTCCCAGAGACAGGATATGGATCACCTCACAGCCTTCGAGCTCGTCGGCCCTTGCCACCATAGCATCGACGAGCACTTCCGGAACGGCACAACCCGGGTGTACGTAAATTCTGTCCCCCGACCTGATCATTTTCACCGCGTCGCACGCGGATGTCACTTTGTTCCTGTATGTATCTACCCAGCCCATCAGTCTATCAACTTTTGAATTGGTGAATACTCCTTGCCGAATAATGTCTTTGCCATCTTCTGAGTACAGGAGCCGCCGAAGCTGAAGAAACTTTTTGCGAGTCCGTGATCCTCTCTGAGAGCCTGCTCGACACCTTTGTCGGAGATTCTGACTACATAAGGCAAAATCGCATTCGTCAGGGCATACGTTGCGGTACGGGCCACCGTTGCCGTGATGTTGGGCACACAGTAGTGGATCACGTCGTGAAGCATGAAGGACGGGTCCTGAATAGTGGTAGGCCTGCTTGTCTCGACGCACCCTCCCTGGTCGATCGAGATATCGATAATGACCGCTCCGGGCTTCATCGATTTCACCATCTCCTCGGTAACGATGTGCGGTGCGCGCTCTCCGCGCATGAAAACCGCTCCTACCAGAACGTCCGCATAAGTAACACTCTTGCGGATGCTGACAGGCGTTGCAAGTACTGTCGTCACTCGCTTGAGGAGCAGACGGTCCACGTTACGGAGGCGCCTCAGATCAGTGTCGAGGACGATGACCTGCGCTCCCAGGCCGGCCGCGGTTCTGGCGGCTTCAGTTCCTACGATTCCCGCTCCTATTATGACGACGGCCGCTGGTGCCACGCCTGCAATCCCGCCCAGAATTATTCCGCGCCCGTGATCCCCAGTCTCGAGGTAGCGCGCCGCTATGAATATCGAGAGCTGTCCTGCAATTTCGCTCATCGAGTGTATCACAGGGTGATCGCCGTCTTCGGTCTCTATGAGCTCGTAGCCGGCAGTGTTTACTTTTTTCTCGATAATGGCATCGACTAACTGAGGGCGTGCTACAGGCAGGTTAAGAAAACTGAGGACTGTCTGTCCGGGATCCATCATAGCCACTTCTTCCAGCGAGGGCGGTTCGACCGCGCAGACAAGCTCACATCGCCGGTACACCTCTTCCTTGTCGTAAACCACGGTTCCGCCCGCGTTGTGATACACTTCATCCCCGAACCGGCTGGACTTGCCGGCGCCGGACTCGATATAGACGGAATGACCAAGCTGGACGAGGGTTGCAACCGCCGCAGGGGTCAGGGGGACTCTGTTTTCCTGCTTGAGCTGCTCGTTAGGGATGCCTATGTTCATTCTCTTACCTCAGAATTCAAAACCTAAAAGTCAGAGGTTTCAAGCCAGGGTACCGGCTGTCTTGACTTTTCCTGCTTGGCTTTTGACTTCCAGGTAGTTGTGAATTGCCGCCGCGGACTTCTGCCCATCTTCCATGGCCAGGATCACGGTCGCTCCGCCGCGTGAGAGATCACCGCCGGCAAATACGCCTTCTCGGCTCGTTCTGCAATTCTCGTCGACGACAACGGTTCCGCGTTTCGACATGTCGAGGCCGGGTGTTGTCGCCTGCAGAATCGGATTCGGTTTCTGCCCTATGGCCAGGATAACGGTATCCACGTCCATGATGTAATTCGAATCGGGAATCACAACCGGCCTTCTTCTGCCCGAATCGTCCGGTTCGCCAAGCTTCATCTTGACGCATTCCATGCCCTTGACCCACTTGTTCTCGCCGGGGATGATCCGGATCGGATTAGTCAACAGATGAAACTCGACACCTTCCTCTTCCGCATGCTGGACTTCCTCTTCACGCGCGGGCATTTCTTCCCTGCTTCTGCGATAGACGAGATATGCCTTCTCGGTTCCGAGACGGTTTGCGGTGCGTACAGCATCCATCGCCGTATTGCCGCCGCCGATTACCGCAACTCTTCTTCCTATTTTGACCGGGGTGTCGTATTCGGGGAATTTATATCCGCTCATGAAATTGACGCGCGTAAGAAACTCGCTTGCGGAAAAAACACCCGGCAGGTTCTCACCGGGAATGCCGAGGAAGGTAGGCGTACCTGCGCCGGTTCCGAGAAAGACCGCGTCAAATCCGAGTTCGTCCATCAACTCGTCCACCGTGGCTGTCCTGCCGATGACAAAGTTCGTGATTATCTCCACGCCCAGTTTCTTGACGTTCTCTATCTCCGAATCGAGGATCGATTTGGGAAGTCTGAATTCCGGTATGCCGTATCGAAGGACGCCGCCTGCGGCATGAAGGGCTTCGAACATGGTTACGTTATAGCCGAGCTTCGCCAGCTCCGCCGCGCAAGTGAGGCCGGCCGGTCCTGTCCCGACAATTGCAACCTTCTCCTTCTTCTTTTCGTTTACGACGAATCCGCTTGTTGAATCGTGGAGCCGTTCGTAATCTGCAACGAAGCGCTCGAGCTTTCCGATTGCCACCGGCTGATGCTTCTTCCCTATCGGACAGACAGCTTCGCACTGCGTTTCCTGCGGACAGACTCTGCCTGTAATTGCAGGTAAATAGTTCTTCTCCTTTATCTTCTTTGCCGCTCCGAAATAATCTTTCTCGACGATCAGTTTTATGAAGCCCGGTATGTCGATTCCGACAGGGCATCCTTTGACGCAATACGGCTCTTTGCAGTCTATACAGCGCAGCATCTCCTGAGAGACAAGCGATTCGTTCAGTCCGAACGAGACCTCTTCGAAATTGTGTTTGCGGACTTCAGCCTCCTGCTCGATCGGGGTCTGTCTCGGTATCTTCATTCTCTCGGATGGCTTCAAGGTATTAGGCATTGGCCGCCTCCTTTGCATGCGCACCACATTGGTGGGCGGTCAGCGCCTTATCGTACATCTCCATAGACTGTTTCTCCAGGTCCATGTAAGTTCTGTTCCTCGTTATCAATTCATCAAAGTCGACCAGATGGCCGTCGAATTCCGGTCCGTCGACACAGGCGAATTTGGTCTCGCCACCGATCGTAACCCGGCACGCTCCACACATTCCCGTACCATCCATCATGATGGGATTAAGACTCACAAAGGTTTTGATTTCCCTGGGTCTGGTGAATTCCGAAACGGCTTTCATCATAATGATCGGGCCAATCGCGTATACAGCCTTGACCCCCGGGTCTTTTTTCAAGTATTCGTCGAGGGCTGAGGTCACCAGGCCTTTCATTCCGTAGGACCCGTCGTCGGTGGTTACATAAAATTCATCCGAAATGCCGCGAAGTTCATCTTCGAGGATGACCAGTTCCCTGGACCTGGCGCCCACAATCGTAACCAGTTTGTTTCCGGCCTTCTTGAGTGCGCTGGCTATGGGGTATACTTCAGCCGTTCCGACACCGCCGCCGATGCACACGACCGTGCCGTATTCGTGTATGGGAGTCGCATTTCCGAGAGGTCCCGCGACATCGAGGAGGTAATCGCCCGCATTCTGCATGCTCAGAAGCTTCGTGGTCTTTCCAATTGTCTGAACCATTATCGTTATCGTTCCGGCATCGGGATCAGAATCCACGATCGTCAGGGGAATTCGTTCGCCGTGATCATTCACTCTGATGATGACGAAATTTCCGGCTTTGTGCTTCCTGGCAACGTACGGCGCATGAATTACAAATTTGGTTATTGCTTTGGCAGGGACTTCCTTGCTCATTATTTGAAACATTAAAAGGTCCTTTCTTCAATGCTGCTTGGGAGTTTCACGAATTGCATCGAGCGTGCAAACGGCCGCCGCCTCACGAATCAGATTTACTTCCGATTCGGTTACCGGCTGCCGTGAAACGTAATAGTAATAGGCATAGTCAACATAATCGAAGAAGTCGGGAGCGATGTTCTTGCATAGCCCGCATCCATTGCATTCTTCAGTCACGAAGAACTCGGTTGACAACTCCTCTTTCCGAGTCGAGATTTCTGGCATCGCATCTTCCTCCCTTTGAGTGTGAGGAGTATGATCTGGGGTACCAAACAAGCGTACAGAATCCCAGAATTTTTATGAACGTAGAAGATTCAAAGGACACCACAAGCATCCCACTTGCGTTTTACGGCAAGTGATGTGCCGAACTAAACCGGGAAAATCTCGCATTAGGGAGTGTAGTTTACTAGGATAGGTCAAATTTCCGCAATTTTCGGTGGCATGTTGCCGTCAACTTTACACATTTTGGGACCTGCTCGAGCCTGTATTCGACAGACAATCTCCTGGGAAAGCGGATTAGCACTCAATGCTATGGAGTGCTTGACTTTGAAGGATACGAAAACTAAATTAGCACTCGCAAGTTTAAAGTGCTAAAACAGAATGAATTCCTTACGTTGATCAAACAAAAAGGAGGATGAAAGATATGAAGATCAAACCGTTGGCAGACAGAGTTGTCGTAAGGCCGCTCGAAGCTGAAGAGAAGACAAAAGGCGGCTTGTACGTTCCGGACACCGCGAAGGAGCGGCCCCAGCAGGGCGAGATCGTGGCTGTTGGACCGGGTAGAGTCAGCGACGACGGGAAAAAGATCCCGATGGAAGTGAAAGTCGGTGACAGGATACTCTACGGAAAATATTCCGGCACCGAGGTTACCTATGACAGCATCGAATATCTGATCATGCGCGAAAGCGACATTTTTGCAATTCTCTAAATGAAAGGAGTATGAAATAATGGCTGCAAAGTTAATCCAGTTCGGTCCCGATGCCCGGTCGGCTCTGAAGCGAGGCGTCGACACCCTTGCCGACGCTGTGAAAGTCACACTCGGGCCCCGCGGGCGTAATGTAATTATCGACAAGAAGTTCGGTGCACCTACAGTGACTAAAGACGGCGTCACGGTAGCGAAGGAAATCGAAGTTGAAGATACAGTTGAAAACATGGGCGCGCAGATGGTTCGTGAGGTCGCTTCCAAGACTTCAGATGTTGCCGGAGACGGCACGACCACCGCTACGGTCCTTGCCCAGGCAATTTTCCGCGAGGGACTGAAGAACGTCACAGCAGGCGCAAACCCGATGGACTTGAAGCGCGGAATAGATCTCGCAGTGGAAAAGATCGTGGACGGTCTCAAGAACATGAGCCGCGAAGTCACCGACAAGAAAGAAATCGCCCAGGTCGGGACAATCTCGGCAAACAACGACAGCGAGATAGGCGGACTCATTGCCAGCGCAATGGACAAAGTCGGGAAAGACGGCGTCATCACAGTCGAGGAAGCAAAGGGAACCGACACGACTATGGAAGTTGTCGAAGGAATGCAGTTCGACCGAGGCTACCTCTCCCCTTACTTCGTGACCGACACAGAGTCGATGGAAGCTGACATGGAGGACCCGTATATCCTGATTCACGACAAGAAAATATCGGCCATGAAGGATCTCCTTCCCATACTTGAGAAGGTTGCCCAGGCAGGCCGTTCCGTCGTCATCATAGCCGAGGACATCGAGGGCGAAGCCCTCGCCACGCTGGTCGTCAACAAGATCAGGGGCACGCTGAAGACCGTTGCCGTCAAGGCTCCCGGATTCGGCGACAGGAGAAAGGCTATGCTCGAAGACATCGCGGTCCTCACTGGCGGACAGGTTATCTCAGAAGAGAAAGGCTTCAAGCTCGAGAACACGCAGCTTTCGTTCCTCGGCACCGCCAAGAAGGTGACGGTCGACAAGGACAACACCACGATCGTCGAAGGAGCGGGTTCGAAGGAGGATATCAAGCGCCGCATCAACGAGATCAAGGCACAAATTGAAAAGACTACTTCCGACTACGATCGCGAGAAGCTTCAGGAGAGACTCGCGAAGTTGTCAGGCGGAGTCGCCGTTTTGAAGATCGGCGCGACGACTGAAGTAGAGATGAAGGAGAAAAAGGCCCGCGTGGAAGACGCCCTGCACGCCACCCGTGCTGCAGTGGAAGAAGGAATTGTCCCAGGCGGCGGAGTCGCACTTGTCAGAGCCATCTCCCAGCTCGATTCGGTGAAGGCTGAAAACGATGACCAGAAAATCGGCGTAGAGATCATTAAGAAGGCGCTCGAAGAGCCACTGAGATGGATCGTAAACAACGCCGGACTCGAGGGTTCAGTCGTTCTCCAGAAGGTAAGAGACGGAAAGGACGACTACGGCTTCAACGCGCAGTCCGAGAGCTACGAGAACCTGCTGAAGGCCGGTGTCATCGACCCGACGAAGGTAACACGTACAGCACTCCAGAATGCAGCCAGCGTTGCCAGCCTGCTGCTGACAACCGAGGCGGTCGTCTGCGAGAAGCCCGAGAAGGAAAAGCCGGCGATGCCGACTCCCCCGATGGGCGACATGTACTGAGCAAGTTCAAAAGCGATAAGTCAAAAAGTCCCGCGAGAGCGGGACTTTTTTTGTGCCCAATTTGATTTCAGACGGGAATCTCCTCGGGCTGTAACCGCACACGAATCAGCGCGGATCACCCGATGTAGAATAGAAACTTCGCCAGCACCCCCACTAATTCCGCCGGGGATTCAATCCATAACTTCGCATGAGTCTTTCTGTGATTTTTCCCCACGAAGATGCTCATTCCTCCAAGAGCATTCACCCGGCGGAAACCGAATTCATCTGTCGTGTCGTCGCCGAAGAAAACAGGCTTTCGGTTCTTCCCGACCCTGGATGCAATCAGCTCAATCGCTTTTCCCTTGTCCCAATCCACCGGCGGCTTCACTTCCACCACTTTCTTCCCGTGAAACACTTCGATCTTACCTGCTTCAAGGGGGGCTTTCACGATACGGTTGATTTCCCTCAACATTTTTGGAACGATATCGGGCTGCATCGTCCTGTAGTGCACCGACAGTGAGTATCCCTTTGAGTTTATTCTCGGCGAATAGGGCCTCAACGTGTCCGATAATTCCCTGCCCAGCGACGTAATGTAAACGGCGGACTTCGCCGAGCGCGGTTCTACGAAGACCATTCCCGGCCCTTCAATCTCGACGCCGTGATTGCCTGAATAGTAAATGCCCTTGATTCCGACCAGCTTTCTTACGTCATCGAGCTTTCTACCGCTCACGATTGCAAGCGGGAATCTACTCCTGAGATCCTCAAGAACCTGTCTGGTAATATTCCGAAGCCGCACCTCTTCCGGGGTCGGGACTATATTCACGAGTGTCCCGTCGAAATCGAAAAAGAAAACCGGGTCCTTCGCTTCTATCTTGAGCAGGTGCTTTTCGGTCAGTTTAGTAGGTGACATAGCGCTCCGAATAATAAAATATTCATGAAGGCAAATAGCAGATGAAATGGAATCCCGGGTACTCCGGCGCACTTCTTACACTCGCGGCCGGACCCTGCCTCAATGCAGGAAACCGTCACAAGTACACGATATCCTTATCGTGGAACAACGATAGAGAAAGGAGCAGGTAGTCCCGCAAATGCCGTGTAATGAGGAAATTTTGCTTGATGTGCTCTTTTCCGTTCCGGGCAAGTTCCCGTGCGTAGTTTGGTTCGTTGATAAGCTGCTTTATCCAGTATGCGGTTCCTTCGACGCTGTGCGTCAGAATACCGTTGTACTTGTGCTTGATCTGCAGCGGTATTCCTCCGACGGCGGATGCAATGACCGGTCTTGCCTTCCACATGGCTTCCGCGACTGTCAATCCGAATCCTTCTCTCAGTGACTTCTGAAGTACGACGGTTGAACCGCGCTGAAGGGCGTTTATTTCTACGTCGCTCGACGGCGGGAGCAACAGGACATACACATCCTTATCCCCGTCTGCAGCTTCCCTGACTTCGTTCAGCACTTTCTCGCCTTCCGGGTCATCCGTCGCACCGCCGCCAGCGAGCACGAGTTGGCAATCGATGTAGCGCTTCACCAATCTGTAGGCCTTGATAACACCTACTGGATCCTTGAGATAGTCGAACCTTGAAATCTGTGTAACCACCGGGCGGCTTCGGTCTATGGAGAACCTTTGAAAGATACTGTCCACGAAATCGTCGCTGAGATCCTTGTTCTTGTCGCTGAGGGGATCTATCGAGGGCGAAATCAGGAACTGTTTCGTCATCAGAGGACGGCTGAACGCCGGGGCGGAGAAGATTGCCCCGTCAAAGCGCTCTATGAAATCCTTCAGAAAGAGCCACACATTTTCTCTCGGCTCAGAGAAATCGATGTGACATCGCCAGACCCACTTATTGTCGAGGTGTTCCCTCTGTTCGACAAGGCCGATCGGCTGGGGATCGTGGATAAAAACGACATTGTTGTCGAAAGTCATCGCTCGGGCGTTCTCTCGATCGACTTCAAGGAAATGTTCCCAATCGTCGTTCGTGAATGTCTCCGCGACTCCGTGAAGAGCGTTGTGCATTTTCTTCGTAATCGTGAAAAACTTTTCTCCGCCCTTTATTACGTCCCACCTCGCCTGCACGCCGAGCTCGTTCATCATGGGAACGAGCCTGGTAAGTATTTCCGCCACGCCGCCGCCGACGGCAGTGGAATTAACATGCTGTATCTTCACGTCCCGAGCTTTCTCACCTATCGAGTATAACTCGTCGATGATTGAGCTGCCGACTATGTCCGAGTAATCCTTAACTTGTGCCATTGCCAACTATCTTCAAGAGTTTTTCCCTGAGACCTTCCAGGGTGAATGTGTATGGATCGAGGCGCGAAATTTGTTCCGCTTCTTCAGTCCTCCCGGCAGACCGAAGCCAGATGGAGAAGTCGTTGTCTCCTTTCTCCAGTCTCAGCTTCGCCTCGAACATATGGAAATAGATGGAATGAATGCTGACCGCTTTGAGCACTTCTCGAAATTCACGAACGTTGCCGGCAACCCTCCCGGTCGGCACCACGAATATACGTGAGCTCATGAAGTGAAACTCTTCTCCATCGGGACACCGCCCACTGACGCTGTGAGTGGTGGTCTTGAGATAATCCTGCATGAGTTCGAGGAAGCGTTCCCTGAGATTCGATAGCCTCACGAACTGCGTTACATCGATGCTTGCGAGTTTTTCACCGGCGATTTCGTCGTTCAGCATGTTTGTAACCCAGTACGCGAAATCGTTGGGAGGCTCGGGCGAGAGGAAATGATGCTGCTGCAGAAACCGGTGAGTGTGGTGATAAATCGACGACAACGGGACTGCACGAATCCCTTCGACCAGTTCCGGCAGGGTGGCCGCCCTTCTTCCGAGTAATTCGGTGAGAACGAGACGCGACTTGAATTCGAACGGAGTAATTTCCATCTCAGCTTGTCTCTTTATTCATGTACAAGGTACGAATCGGGAACGGAATCGTTATCCCTTCCTTGTCATACCTTGCCTTCAGTCTCTTTATGAATTCATGCTTTATCAGATATTGATCGACATATGTCCGTCCCCTGAGGATTACAGAGAAATTTATCGACGAATCGCCGAACTGGTTGTATCTGATGAAAGGTCGGAACTCCCTCAGCGCCCCTTCCACTGTAGCCTGAACGTCGCTGGCCACCTCGATCGTCACCTGTTCCACTTTTTCAAGGTCGCTTGAATAATCCACTCCGAGGTTGAAAACGATAGACATGTCGGGCTGCGGTCTCTCGAAATTGGTCACGATAAGGTTCGAGATATTCTTATTAGGCACGATTATGTGATTACCGGGCAGTGTACGAATGACTGTTGCCCGCCAGTTTAAATCCTCGACGAAGCCCTCGTCGCCCGTGCTCAACTTCACATAGTTCCCTACCTGAATTTGATGCGCGGCCAGTATCTGCAGGCCGGAAAAGAAATTCGAGAGAGTCTCCTGCAAGCCGAGTCCTATCGCCAAACCGCCGACGCCGAGTGCAGTAAGCAGCGGCGCAATTGAAATGTGCAGATCATCAAGAATTACCAGGATTCCAATGGAATACACCGTTATTCTTATTATGTTTTTGAGAAGGCTCGTCGCAGAGGCGAGACCTGCAATTACGGACTTGTAATACTCGATCATCTCCGTGCCGATGTTCGAAATCACCACCGTGACCGAGAATATGACGAGGACACCCAATGCCTTCGAGAAAATGTCAGCAATATTCTTCGGAAGCCCCTGGGTCTGAACCAGTACATAAAGCCCCAGCGCCAAAGCCCACAGTACGACCGAGCTTCTTGTTGCGCCGATGACGACATCGTCGAACCGCCACTTCGTCCGTTTGGCCAGTTTCTGCAGATAGGCAAAAACCACCCTCTTGAGAAATACCCCAAATAGAAGAGAGACCGCGATGATGGCAAAAGGTATGATCAGTTGCTCAACTATCGACAACTTCAGTGTCATACTCCACGAATTCAAAGTTGAAGATTTCGCTCAGAAGCTTGGCCGCCCACCTGTACACGTTCTGATACTTCACAGCTTCCCGCATTCTTAACATTCGTCTTTGCTGCTCCTCGGGACTCATCTCGACAGCCGTTTTGATTGCATCCGCAAGACCGTCGATATAGTAAGGGTTCACAAGAACAGCGTCACCGAGTTCCCTCGCAGCGCCGGTAAACTCGCTGAGCACAAGGGCCCCGTCCACGCCGTTGCGCGAAGCCACGAATTCCTTAGCTACGAGATTCATCCCGTCGTGCAAAGAAGTAACCATCGACACATTCGCCAGCCCGTTCCATGCAGTGACTGTTTCTTTCGAATGGTTTGCACGCGCGAGTATAATCGGCTTCCAGCCTGACGACTGGTACTTTTCGTTGATGCTTACCATTAAATCGTTCAGCGAATCGTTCAACTCCCGGTAGGCTGGAATATGCATCCTACTCAACGCGCCAAGCTGGACGAAGACAAATTTGCCGATATACTCCGGGTTCTTCTCGAGGAACCTGTCAACGGCCCGGAACCGTTCCACTATTCCCTTTGTGTAGTCGATCCTGTCGACTCCGATTGCAACAACTTTATCTTTCAATCTGTATTTCTTTTGATACTCGTTCCGCATCTCCGCGATCTTCTCGCTGGCAGACAGCCTGGATACCTGCGCGAAATCTATACCTATCGGGAACGACCGTACCAGTGTCGTCCTGCCGCCTCTGCTTATTCGGGAAATGTCATATTCTACGCGTGACTCGATGTAACGGTTCACGGTATCGAGGAAATTCATGAGATGGTACTGGACCTGGAATGCAAGGAGATCATTATAAAGAAGATCATCGAGAAGCTCTTCCTTGAAAGGGAGTATCCTTACAACCTCGCTATTTGGCCAGGGAATATGCCAGAACTGTGCGGTGATGATGTTCTTCACCTTCTCTTTCAGTATCCGGGCAAGGTTTGCGAAATGGTAATCCTGGATGAAGACGAAAGCCGGTCGGTCCCTCACGATGTCGGCGATGGCGTCTGCGTATTTCTCCTGGACTCTTTTGTACATCTCGTAATCGGACGCCTCGAAACTCGGCCGAATATAAGCGACATGGCAAAGGGGCCACAAACCGCCGTTGGCGAAATTGTAGTAGAAACCGGTTTCCTCTTCTTTGGTCAGGAAAACCCGCTTAAGTGTGAAATTTGGATCTTCCGGCGGGCAACCGACTTCGTTCGCATCGTCCACGACAAGGTTGTCCGCTTCGCCGGACGCCTGTGCGACCCAGTAACCACCGCTCGCCTCCATGATAGGCTCCAGCGCAGTGACAAGTCCTCCGGGGGGCACATAGTACTTGATTTCATCGCCGTCGAACACATGAACATAAGGCTCGCGGTTGGAAACGACGACAAGAAGCCTGTTCCCCAGCTTCGATTTTATTAACTCAGATAATTTCTCCCTCGTCCACATACTAATATTCAATATAAAATTCTACGCGAGAAATCAAAATCGGACGCGCTATTGAACGGATGGCAGCCGGTCACAATGCATAGAAATTAATGTGTGCGCAGTGGATAAAGAGTTGAAGGAGCCAAACAATTTCCGGTCAATTATACTCTCCTGTTACACTCGGATGATGCTGAAATCAAAAACCGCGGTCCGACCGCCGGTACAGATGCAGATAGCCTCCGGGGGGATCCCTCGAAAACGGTTCGCGTTTGTGAGGAAGGATCCCGGCCCGATTCTTTGTGGAGATGCGGGGAGTCGAACCCCGGTCCGAAGATAGGATTCCCTGAACGTCTACATGCATAGCTTCGACTTTAAGCTTCACTTAGCGCTACTCGCGAAGCAGAGTTACGATAAGCTATCCCAGCTGAATATTTCCGTTCAACCGCTGAGAACAGAAGTACGGAAAGCCCGCCTAAGCGACGCCCATTCCGGTGCCGACAGACAGAACATCCGGATGAACGGGTTGCTTTTTTTTAATTAAGCAGCCAATGCGTAATTAGAGTTCGCATTTACATTTTTACCGATTTTTTAACGCGGCACCGGCAGAACCGCGACACGCAGCTCAGAGCTTCCCAAATCCCCGTCGATTCCGATTCATCCCCATTGATTGACATTTCTCATTCGAGAACAATGAAATGGTAATTTCTCAAAGTCTTGAGACCACGGCTGGCGGGAAGAGAGACTACTGCATTTTCAAAGAACAAAGAGGTCGGAATTGCGTTGCGCGAAGCCCGCCAATTAATATAAACCGCTTGACTCGGCCGAACGTTCCGCTCGAAATACCGTAACCGAATTCTCGCGACAATCGAAAAAACCTGTCGCCACAAGAGTCCCGAAGCTCCAGGGGCTCTTGTTTTTCATCAAGAGCTGTGGATATCCTGGATCTGTTTGGCAAAAGTTTTTGGCTCGATCGGCTTCGGCAGATAGCCGTCGAAGCCCGCGGCCTCGAATTTTTCCTTGTCGCCGCGCATCGTGTACGCCGTCAGCGCGATGACGGTAACATCCTTGGTGGAACTCTGGGACCGGATCTGCTTGAGGACTTCGATCCCATCCATTTCCGGCAGTTGGATGTCCAGCAGAATCACGTCGGGAGTTTGTGTTTTCAAGAAATCGAAGGCCTGTTTCCCGGATTCCGCCTCGTAGACTTGATAGCCGCCTTTCTTCAGAAGATAAACGGCAAGCTGCCTGTTAATCGCGTTATCGTCTACAACAAGTATGTCGTGCATTCGCTTCTTTCGTAAAAATATAGCACCCGCCATGGGTAAAGGCAACGAAGCACGGAGAAGGTCCCCGTGCCTCGTTTTTTGCGTCATTTTCCAAAGTCCCGGCCCCTGGACCGGAGCCTCTGAAGGTCCAATTCAGGTCAGGGCTTATGCAGAAATCACTCCTTATTCAGGTTCAGACCGCTGCAGTTGCCTTTCAGGTAAAGGTTGAGATATTCGTTGTATATCCTGAATAACAGCAACCGGCTGGCACCGTTGTAAACCGCTCCATGGGCTCCGGGCGGGAATATGCGCAGATCCACGTCCTTGCCGGCGTTCGTCAAAGCGGTGAGAAGATGCATGGTATTTATCGGATGCACGTTGTCGTCCATCATCGAATGAACTACGAGCAGTTTTCCTCTCAGGCTATCTGCGTATGTCATGCATTCGCTCTTTATATAACCCGCCTCGTTGTCCGACAAAAGTCCCATATACCTTTCCGTGTATATGTCGTCGTATAGGCGCCAGTCGGTGACGGGCGAGTTCGCGATCCCGACCTTGAACACGCCGGGGTGAGTCAGCATAGTATAGATCGTGCTGTACCCGCCGTAGCTGGTTCCCATGATTGCCATACGACTCGCGTCGACGTAAGGAAGAGTCGCCAGATAGTGGGCGGTCTGAACAAAGTCGTTGCTCTCCCAGTATCCGAGTTTTTCATAGAGAATCTTTTCGAAGGCACTACCGTAGTTGGCAGTGCCGCGATTGTTCACATCAACCACGATGTAACCGTTTTGTGCAAGCCACTGGTCCCATCCGAAGAACCCGAACGAGTTGTAAACCGAATGAGATTCCGGTCCGCCGTAGATTGTAAATATGACCGGATATTTCTTCGTCGAATCGAAATTGAACGGCTTTATCATCGAGCAGTCCAGCCTTACCGAATCTGAAGTCATGAAACTGAACAATTCGGTCCGAGAATATTCGTGTGTCTTGAGGTACTTCTCGACAGAAGTGTTGGCTTCGAGCTTCTCGACCATCTTGCCGTCCGTGTTCCAGAGCTCCACCTGCCTCGGCTGCTTTACGTTGGAGTACGTATCGATATAATACCTGCAATTGGGCGAAATGTTGAAGTCGTGATAGCCGAGCGCCTCCGACATGCACTTCTCGTGTTTGCCGTCGAAGCTGATGGAATAAAGTTCAACATCTAGCGGCGAGGCCTGTGCAGATGTATAATAGATCAGCTTCTTCTGCAGATCGATGCGGAGGACTTTTATGACGTCCCAGTTTCCGTCAGTTACACGGTTGATAAGCTTCCCGTCGTAGCTGTACCGGTAAATCTGATAGTATCCGCTCCTGTCCGAGACCCAGAAGAACTCGTGAATCTTCTCAGGGAAGAAGATCATATCGTTGACGCCCGTATAGAAATTGAAGATCGCTACCCAGGTTTTGTTCTTCTCCTCCATGACAAGGCGGCGGCTGCCGTCCTTCACATTGAAGAAGAAGAGCTTCATGTCGTCCTGTGCCCGGTTCAGAACCATCATCGCAAGCGTGTTCGGTTCGCTGGTCCAGTAGATCCTTGGAATGTAGTAATCTCCTGTTAGGCCCGTATCCAGCCAAACGTTCTTGTGTGTCTTCACATCGAGCACGCCTATTCTCACGTGAGGGTTCGGATCACCGACCTGCGGGATCGGGATTTTTTCCCATTTGTTGTGGAGACCTTCGAAGTTCGAAATCTGTATGATCGGGACACCACTCTCATCGAACTGCCAGTACGCCATATACTTGCTGTCCGGCGACCAGTTCCATGCCTGAGGCTGACCGAACTCTTCTTCGTAAACCCAGTCGTAATGTCCGTTAAAAACCTCCTTTGTGGCATCATTTGTTAATTGGGTTTCCTTCTTCGTCGCGAAGTCGTAGACAAACATATTGCCGCTGCGTTCGTACCCGACCATGGAACCGTCGGGCGAAAGCTCGGCCGTCCTGGCGTCCTTCGCCGCGACTTTCAAATTCTTGTCGGCCAGCGAATAGACATAGTAGTCGGAGATGCCGGACTTGCGGTAGATTTTTCTGAAGTTCGTCTCGAATAGGATGTGTTTCGAATCGTGCGCCCACTGAAAGGATCGATACGAAAATGCCTCGCTCGTATCGGGGAAAGTCACTCCCTGGGCGTCGAAGATGAGCTCGTCCTTCCCCGTTGCGGGATCGAAGTCCCGGATCTCTTCCCGTTTTGTGGAGTCGTTCGTAGTTATGTATGAATAACGGTTGCCGTCGTCGATCCAGTTGAGGCTTCTCGGCCCCGATTTCCCGATCAAACTTCCCGTCGCGCGGAGCGCATCCTGGATGTTCTTGTACTCCTGTTTCGCCTGCGCTCTGAGAAGACCCGGTGCTAATAGAAAAGCAACCGCGAGAAACAAAGCGCACTTCGTTTTCCAGTAGGTTTTCATACTGATTTACCTCTTTTAGTAAACGATGATTGGTTTATATTCCCGGATTAGTTCGATCAATTGAAACATGGCTCGTGACCAATAGCTCTACCGACGTTCTTAAAGGTGGGAAAAGTTACCTGATTAGACTCGAATACTCAAGCGGTAAAGGACCGGTAAATTCATTTGAATTTTCAGCCGCCTTTTGATAAATAATGTAAACCGGAGGTAATATATGCGAAAACTCGTATCGCTTTTCATAATTCTATTTGCAGTTTCAATTTCCTGGGCGCAATCGGAAATAACAGTTTCCTCTAGTGCCGACGTTTCCGCCAAGCCGGATATCGCCGAATTCCACCTCAGCATCACCGCGCGACAGGAACACGCTACCGATGCATTCAAAATCTACCTTACCAGATATCATGCTCTTGAAAATGCAATCGCGGGCGTTGTCGACACCACACAGCTTACAACAGATAATTTATCCGTCACGCCGTTCTACAATTACAAAAAGCCCGAAAACGTGTCGCCGGAGTATTACCAGGTGTCGACCTCCATGGCTCTGTCCGTTCCGATTTCCCAATTGAATGACGTACTTGGCAGGGTCACCTCGGTGGAAGGTGTCACGATCAACGGCATAGAATTTCGGGCAAAGGACCAGAATAAGTTGGAAACGGAAGCGCTGGAGAGTGCAGCAAGACTGGCGAGGCAAAAAGCCGAAGCGATCGCACGACTGGAGGGACTTACCGATCTAACGGTCAAGTCCATTTCGACGTCGACTTCCAGACCTCCCGTTTTTCCGATGTACAGGGCAATGGCCGCCGATGCAGTCGCCGCCGCACCGTCGGTCAATCCGTCGAGCATCTCTGTCTCGGCTTCGGTAAACGTCACGTACAAGGCCCGATCGAAGTGAAGTTAATACTCAGGAACCCCGCGGCAATCGCCACATGTTCAAGCTCGGGTAGAACGGTTAAGCGAGGGGAAGAGATGAAGGATATCGATCTCGTCGTCGGCTCGGATATTCTCGTGGAAGACGGCATGATCAAATACATCGGTCACGTTGATGGGGATCAGGAAACTGAGGTCGTCGACGTAACGGGAAAGGTAATAATCCCTGGGTTCGTAGACCCGCACACCCACGTTATATTCGCCGGCACGCGAGAGCGCGAATATGCGATGAGAGCAAGAGGAAAGACGTACGGCGAGATAGCGGCAGCGGGAGGCGGGATTCTCGAGACAGTGAGAATGACGCGGGAGCTGCAGAGGTCGAAGCTTCGCTCTCAGTCTCAGAGGCGAATAGACAAGATGTTCAGATGGGGAACTACGGCTCTTGAAATCAAAAGCGGGTACGGGCTCGATTTCATGAACGAGATAAAGATTCTGGAAGCTGCAAATGAACTGAAGTCTGAATCGATCAGCGACATCGTGGTCACATTCCTGGGCGCTCATGCAGTACCCCCGGAGCACTCCGCCGACAGAAATAAGTATATCGACATCCTGACAAATGAGCTCATTCCGTATATCAGCCGGAAAAAACTAGCCGATTTCTGCGATGTCTTTTGCGACGAAGGATTCTTCTCCGTGGCCGAAGCTGAAAGGATACTGAGCGTGGCCCGCGCGAACGGGCTGCGGCTGAAGATGCACGCGGATGAACTCTCCGCGAACGGCGGTGTCGGCCTCGCCGTTTCGATGGATGCCGTTTCGGTCGACCATCTGGAGAACATTTCCAAGAATGAAATCAAGACGCTTTCAGAGAGCAACACGGTGGGCGTGGTTCTCCCGGCGGTGGCGCCGTACATCCGCGGGAAGTATGCCCCTGCGAGGGAGTTGATCGACGCCGGATGCGCAGTCGCGATCGGAACTGATTTCAACCCTGGTACGTCCATGGTCGACAACATGCAAACCATAATGTGGCTTGCCGTAAGCCTGAATCGGATGACCGTTGAAGAGGCCTTGAACGCGGCTACTATCAATGCGGCCGCTGCGGTCGGTCTGTCGGACAGGCTCGGAAGCATCGAGGTCGGCAAACAGGCGGATATGCTGATACTGAAGGCGGACGATTACACCTATCTTCCGTACCACTTCACTGAGAACGTTATCACAAACGTGGTGAAAAATGGAACAATTCTGGAATTTTCTTGATCCTCCCGATTCGTCACTGATTTACAAAAGGCGAGAGGTGGACGATCTCCGGTTCGGCGAAACCGTTGAAACGAGACGTGAAAAGTTCGGTGAGACCTTCAAAGCCGTTCTGGTCGGTTTTCCTTATGACGAGGGAGCCACGCGCAACATGGGACGTGCCGGGAGCTCGACCGCCCCGGAAGAGATTCGAAGAGCCTTCTACAGGCTGACGCCGACGAAATCCGCCGCCCTGCCCGACGCGGAATTCCGGATTTTCGACGCGGGCGACATCAAGCAACACCTGAAACTGGAAGAAGCTCTCACAAAACTTGAAGGGGTCGTCGCCACCCTCTTAAGGTACGGTTACATTCCGATCGTTCTGGGAGGAAGCAACGATATCAGCCATGCCGATTTCAGAGCCTGCGAATCGGTACACGGAAGGTGTGGGGCTATAAATGTCGACTCGCACCTCGACGTCCGGGACTACTCGCGCGGAATAAACAGCGGGACGTCTTACCGGATGCTCATCGATGAGCAAGTATTAAAGGGAAAGGATTTTGTCGAGTACGGAATACAGGAATTCGTAAACTCGAGGGAGCACCTGTCTTTCGTCCGTGTCAGTGGAGCACAGGTCTACACTCTCACGCAGATACGCTCGCAAAGCAATGCAGAGGCTTTCATGAAAGCCTACCGAACGGCAACCCTGACCGCAGAAAGTGCTTACGTCAGCTTCGACGTCGACAGCGTCAGGAGTTCAGATGCGCCCGGAGTAAGTGCGCCGACCCCGTCCGGGCTGACTGCCGAGGAGATCCTTGAATGCGCGTACCTCGCCGGGAGCGAGCCCGAAACCGCGATGATCGACATATGTGAGGTAAACCCCAGGTTCGACCTGGACGGGCATACGAGTAAACTCGCGGCCCTGATAATTGCGAATTTTCTGACCGGTTTGTCGAACAGAAATTAGAGAAAGAAAGGCATGGCCTTTCTTCTGCGGCAGCGGAGAATCAGCGTGAGATCTTCAGCCAAATGGCCGCAACTATTGCCAGCAATACTACCGTAATCCTTATTATGATGTTGATCTTTCGGAGTCTACTCCACTCCTTCTCTCCGTCCTCGATCATAAGCCCGTTCCTTTCATCCCCTGAACCGCTGCGCGTTTCGACCCAATGTATGCCCCTGCTATCTCAGTTGTTTGTACCTAAAGCATGTCATGACATGGTCGTTGACCATTCCGGTCGCCTGCATATGGGCATAACAGATGGTGGTGCCCACGAATTTGAACCCTCTTTCCTTCAAATCCCTGCTCATTGCGTCGGATTCTATGGTACTGGCAGGGATTTTCTTCAGTGTCTTCCAAAGGTTTACCTTAGGCTTTCCGCCGACAAATTGCCAGACATATCTGTCGAAACTGCCGAATTCATCCCTGACCCTGATGAACTCCCTTGCGTTGTTTACCACCGCTTCGATCTTCAGTCTGTTGCGCACTATCCCTTTGTCGGAGAGAAGGCTCCTGATCTTCCTGCCGTCGTATCGGGCTACCTTCTCGATGTCGAAGTTGTCGAACGCCTTCCTGAAATTTTCTCGCTTGTGCAGGATCGTCGACCAGCTCAGTCCGGCCTGCATTCCTTCGAGCACCAGGAATTCAAATATCTTCGCGTCGTCATGCACGGGAACACCCCATTCCCTGTCGTGGTAATCGATCATCTGCAGATCGTCCTTCGGCCAGGGGCAACGTACGACATCGACCGCCGTAATGTTTCTCATCTGCTATATCAGCCTTCCCGGGTCTGCGGTACTCAGGGTCGGCCGGAAGCGGATGGCCTGGTCCGGCGAAAAGCAACTGCTCATTGAATCTCCTCGAACTTGCCGGTCTTCTTGTTTTTCCGGACATTGTTCCAGTTGAAACAACGGCCGTTCATCGCGATGTATACACCCTTCGGAAGCGTTTGAACAAACGCGAAAGAACTACCGAGATTGAACAGCCCGTCCGAACTTCCGAACTTGTACGGTATCATCGCACCGGTCAATACGATTGTCTTGTCCTTGATGTTCTCGCCCAATAATCTCGCGGTTACATCCAGCGTGTCCGTGCCGTGAGTAACAATTATTTTTTCTTCCTCACATCTGATACAGTTCTCCAGAATTATTCCGCGGTCCTCGTCGGTCATTTCAAGACTGTCAATCATCATGAGGGTTCTGACTTCGACGTCGACTTCGCACCTGCCCAGCTTCAGCATCTCCGACAGATGCGTCTCTTTGAAAAAAAGTTTCCCGGTTAGTTCGTTGTATTCTTTGTCAAATGTTCCGCCCGTAACAAAAATTCTGATATTCATTGGCAACAATTTAAGTAGTTCGAAGCTAAATACTCAAACGTGCGATGAGCCAGCCTCAGGTGCGACGTTCACGGAGAACGGGTTCGGCACGGAAATGAGCCAGCGCATGGCGATCATTCACAACCTTTTTCCTCTTCAATCGTTCGGTGAGGACGTAGGTTGTCTAAGATTTGAGCCGTAAACGGACGGCTGAATTGGGGAAATCTTCCCCTCAAGTCGTGATTGGAAAAGGTCGGTCTGGAACAGCAAGACCTGGAATGCAGACGAAAGCCCGCGACAAAGCGGATATTCTGCAAGGATTTCGCACTTTTTTGTAAAGGAATGAAACTTGCACGCTACGGTTGCGACATTGAAGGGTGTTTCCGACAGAAGTTGTGCAACCAGAAAATTCCACCCTCGACAATGGAGATTTTGACATTGCAGCTTGATTCGGCTTCAGGAGAATGTTGAATTGAATAGCCCGCAGTTTATAGATTATTCGCGGCATCGAGAGCGGCGCAAATTCCCGATCGACTTAAGCATCACAACCTGAGCAGGTCTGTCCAGGTCTTCATTGCTGCCGGTCCGATATGATGTTCATCGGAAGGACCGACCGAAGATATACAAACATACGTAGAGGTAAGAATGAACAAAAGAAAGTTACCGGACATATTTTACAATCCGATAAGCATGGCCGGGGGGATAATCGCATCTGTTACCTTCGGCACGATAGTGATTCTTATGTTGGTTTCCGTAATATGGAATACCCTTCCACCATATTTCGGGATCGTTACCTATATAGTCTTCCCGAGCGTTCTCATAATCGCCTTGCTTATCATTCCGTTTGGTGCCTTCATCGAGCGGAAGCGATTTCACGAGATAGAGAAGACGGGCGGCTCACTGATGCCCAAGATAGATCTGAGCGAGCCGAAGCAGCGAAGAGCTTTTTTCATTTTTTCTACAGGTACTCTCCTGCTTATGGTCTTCACGGCAATCGGAAGCTACCGGGCATTTACAGTCACGGAATCAGTTCAGTTCTGCGGCCAGCTCTGCCACCGCGTTATGCGGCCCGAATTTGTGACCCATGCGGATTCGCCCCATGCAAGAGTTGCCTGCGTACAGTGTCACGTAGGACCGGGGGCAAGCTGGTACGTGCGGTCGAAACTTTCGGGCGCATACCAGGTATATGCGACAATATTCAACAAGTTCCCGCGTCCGATACCGACTCCGATCAAGAATCTGCGTCCTGCGAGAGTCACCTGCGAGCAATGTCACTGGCCTCAGGCATTCAAGGGCGAGCGACGGGTAACGAGGACTTACTATCTCGAAGATTCATCCAACACGAGATGGGACCTCGACTTGCTGGTCAGAGTCGGCAGAAGCACTTCGGCAGAGCCGGCAAGGCCTTCAGTCCACTGGCATGTCACACATACCGTAGAGTTCCTTCCTTCCGATTCGACATCTCAGACTATACCCTGGGTGCGCGTGGTATCCAAGGACGGCAAGTCGGTTACCTATACAACATCGAACAATCCGTTCACTCCGGACTCCGTCAAGCAGCTGCAACCCAAGACGATGGACTGTATGGACTGCCACAATCGTCCGACTCACATCATAAAGTCCGCCGGCGAGGCAGTGAACGATGCCATGGCCAGCGGATCGATCAGCCCGAGTCTCCCCTGGATCAAGCAGGAGGGAGTAAACGCCCTTGTCCCCCGCTACACGAACACCGCCGATGCTCTCGACAGCATTGCGCTGTACATCAACTCTTTTTACAGGGACAAGTACCCGGCTCTGTTCGCCAGCAAAGACTCAACTGTAACGAAGGCAATCGCTTCGCTGCAGGAGATCTACAAGGAAAACTTTTTCCCGTACATGCACGCAGATTGGAGGGCGTATCCGAACGACCTCGGGCATATGATATACCAGGGCTGCTTCAGGTGTCACGACGGCAATCACAAGGCTGCTGACGGCCAGGTCATCCCTCACAGCTGCACTACTTGCCACATCATTCTTGCCCAGGGAGCGAAACCGGATTCGGTCGTCGATCTGGACGGCGTCTCGTTCGTTCATCCCCCGGCCGGCATAGGTGACGCATGGAAAGACGGCTCCTGTACCGATTGTCACGACGGAACACAATAAGAACAGAAGAAAATTTTAAGCATTAACAGAACGCCGGATGTTCTTTCGACCTCCGGCGTTTTCTTTTTTCAATATCCACTTGTGCTACCCATCCAGGCGGGAAACCAACCTTCTGATAAGGATATACAACGCCCCCAGCACCATCATCACAGCAGCTGCCACAATTACCAGGTTCCTGAAGTTCGCAACACCTTCACCAAAATAGTCGGATACCAGGCCCCCGGCCTCTGTAAAGGCCCAGGCCCAGACGAACGCGCCCACAACGTTGTAGACGGCAAACGTACCCATTTTGACTTCATATAACCCCAGCGCAATGGGCACAATATTCCTGACACCGTAAAAGAACCTTGAAAAAAGCATCAAAGGCGAGCCGTAGTGACGAACAAGTCGGGAACTCCTCTCCACTTTCCCTCCGAATCTTTTCTTAAGGAAATGCCACTTGTTCCAGAGGAATTTGCCGACGAAGTAGTAGAACATGTTTCCGATGAACGAAGCTATCGTCCCGAGAATTACGACTCCCGTCAGAGTTACGGACCCGCTTCTGGCCAATGCGACGCCCGCAATCAGCCCGAACTCGCCACTGAATGCGACAGTAAGAAATACTGCAAGGTACCCGTTCTCATGTATGAAGTGTTCCACGACATAACATACGAATTACGGGTAATATACTTCAATCGGTTAGTATGCACCGCAGCCGAGACTGTCTTGACATAGGAGAATAGCCGGTATAGATTTAGGCAAATGAGAATGAAACAATTGGCATTGCTAGTCCTCGTGCTTATGCTCGCACCAGCCGGGAGCTCGTTCGCAGGAAAGACCAGCGCATTCCGGATTGCCAGACTGCACTACGGAGGAGGCGGCGACTGGTACAACGGGCCAATGGAAGAGCCGACACTCCTTGCGTTTGTCAGAAAGCACACCGACATAAATGTCGATCCGAATTTCTACCCGGTGAGAATTTCAAGCGACAATATGTTCACGTACCCTTTCATCTTCATGACGGGGCACGGCAATATCAGGTTCACGGATCAGCAGGCAAAGCGGCTCAGGGAGTATCTCCAGGATGGCGGCTTCCTGTACGCGGATGATGATTACGGCATGAACAGCGCATTCCGGAAAGAGATCAAGAAAGTCTTCCCGGACAAGCCTCTTGTGCCGATACCCTTCTCCTACGGGCTTTATCACTGCGTATACGACTTCCCTGACGGCGTACCCAAGACACAGGACTGGGGCGACCATAAGCCTCCTGAGGGATTCGGAATATTCATCGGGAAGAGACTCGCAGTCTATTACACGGCAGAGAGCAACCCTTCTGACGGCTGGGATCCGCCCTCTGTGCACGACGATCCTGAGGCGACGCGGCTTGAAGCCCTGAGGTTCGGGACCAATCTCGTTTACTGGGCGCTTACTCACTGACAGTTTCTGGAGCAGACGCGGCAAGCCTGTCACCCTTTCTCATCGGAATTCAGAGAAGCTCCGGTTCATTCGATCGTGTCTTTTATCGGGCAAACCTGACCGCATTGAAGTTATCTTGAATCTGCCTACCCCCTTCTTTAGATTTCAACCGATGAAAGTTCTGTGGATAACCGTTTTGGGCTTCGCGATCTCCTTCGGATTTATCCAGCAAGTCCTCGCTCAGAAAACAAGCGACTTCAGGATTGCCAGGCTGAAATACGACGGTGGAGGAGATTGGTACAACGACCCTCTTGAGGAAGCGACACTTCTGCAATTCGTGAGGCAGCACACCAACATCAACGTGGATCCGAACTATTATTATGTCGACGTCATGAGTGACGACATTTTCTCATACTCGATGATCTTCATGACGGGGCACGGAAACATCCGGTTCACCGAAAGCCAGGCAAAGCGTCTCCGGCAGTATCTGGAAAACGGCGGATTCCTCTATGCGGATGACGACTACGGAATGGACGCTGCCTTTAGAAGGGAAATAAAAAAAGTCTTTCCGGACAAGCCCCTCGTCGAGCTTCCTTTCTCTTACGGGCTCTATCACTGCGTCTACGACTTTCCCAACGGGGTTCCGAAGACTCACAGCTGGGATGAGAACCCTGAAAAGCCGCCGCAGGGCCTGGGAATATTCATCGGCAACAGGCTTGCGGTTTACTATACCGCCGAAAGCAACCCGTCCGATGGCTGGGACCCGCCGGAGGTACACAAAGATCCCGAATCGACTCGCCTCAAGGCACTCGAATTCGGGACCAACCTCGTTTACTGGGCATTGACACATTAGACTATGGAAGCGACTTCATCAGAATTGAGGAATTCGGAAGTGCTGGCCGCACTCAAAAGAGTCTACCGACGGAAGATATTGTCACTTATACTCGGCGGACTGTTCATGTCGCTCTCTGCCCTCTTTGCCGCGCTCACATTCTCGACGCTGCTGCAAGTCGTCTTCAATTTCGGAACAGCCGGAAGAGCGACCCTTTTCTTTGCGTCGGTTCTTGCAGTCTTGCTGGTCGTGTCCAGGTATCTGATCCCGAACCTCTCGATATACTTCAAAGATCCCGCTGCGGCCGATATTGCCGAAGTGTCGATGGAACTCGGGAAAAACTTCCCCGAGATGAAGGACAGGCTCAGAAATGCGGTCGAACTATTGTCGGGAAATTCCGGAGGTTTCTATTCTGAAGAACTTGCCCTGGCATACATCGGTCAGATATTCGCCGGCGCTTCACGACTTGAACTGGACAAGGCACTCAAATACAAAACTGCTAGGAGTTCGAAGATTGCATTGTCGGGCTCTCTTGCAGCGGTCTTCCTTTTCTTTGCGATCCTCCCCGGGCAATCGGCATCTTCATTTCTCAGAATTCTGAATTTTGCCAAAGACTACCCGGCGCCGATAGCCTTCTCCATGGAAGTAATGCCGGGCAATGCCCAAATCTATCGGGGGGACACTCTCAGGGTCACAGCTAAATTGACGGCTATCGGCCTGAGGGGACTGCCGGCCCGCATCAATCTCAGCGAGAGATATTCCGGAGAGATGGATTATGAAACTCACCAGGTGAAGAGGGATACTGGGGGGACTTACCGGTACGACATGCCGAACGTCAGGAACAGCATGGACTACTTCATCTCGGCTGCCGGCCAGAGAAGCCGGAAGTATCATATAAAGGTGGTGGACCTGCCGATCGTCCAGAACTTCACGGTTACATTGATTTATCCGGCATATACCCATAAGGCGCCTGAAACATTGCAGGACAACATAGGAGATTTTACGGCACTTATTGGGACCCGGGCGGAATTCAGATTGAACTCCAACAAGGATCTGCGGTCTGCCTGGATCGCCTATCAGGATACAAAGCGGAAGAAACTGTCGGTCAGCGGCACCGCCGCCGAGGGAAGTGTTGTTGTATCCCATTCCACAAAATACGCCCTCCGAATGGTCGACAGCGACAGCCTGGAGAACCGAAACCCCATTATCTACTCCATAACCGCCGTGAAGGACGAATATCCCACGTGCGAGATCACATACCCCGGAAAAGATGTCGACCTCAACCGGGACATGCAACTGCCGATCAAGATCAGCATCAGCGACGACTACGGCTTCACGAAACTTCTCCTGGAATACAAGCTCATAAGCTCGAAGTATGCTCCGCCTGAGAAAAACTATCACCAGATTGAGATCCCGCTTCCGAGCAAGGCCGCCGGCACGGAGGCCATTTCGTATGCCTGGGACCTGACTTCGCTCGGACTCGTCCCGGAAGACGTCATAACCTACCACGCAAAGGTATTTGACAATGATTTTGTCAGCGGGCCTAAAGCCACCGTGAGCGCGGAATATGAACTCCGGCTTCCGTCGCTGAACCAGGTGTTCGCGTCTGCAGACAGCGAGCACAGCGACCTTGTTTCCAGCACGGAAAGCGCATTAAACCGGGCAGACGAGCTTCAGCAACAGATTGACAAGATGTCTGAGGAGATGAAGACCGCCACGCAGCAGCTGAGCTGGGAGAAGGAGAAGAACATGCAGAATGTGCTCCACAAATTCGACAGCCTGCAGACAAAAATAGACGACGTAAAGAAGCAGGTCGAATCAGCTACCCAGAAGATGCTTGAAAACCGCATTATCTCTCCGCAAACGCTCGAGAAATATCTCGAGCTGCAGAAAGCACTCCAGCAAATCAACTCACCCGAATTCCAGGAAGCTCTTAAGAGGCTACAGCAGGCAATCCAGTCTTTGAATCCCAACATGGTTCGCCAGGCAATGCAGAACTTCAAGGTCAACGAAGAAATGCTCCGCAAAAGCATAGAGCGGACACTGAACCTAATCAAAAGGGTCGAGATTGAACAAAAACTCGACGAGCTTCAGAAGCGGGCCGAGCAGATGATAGATCAGCAAAAGAGCATAGAGAAATCGACCGCTGAGAGCGATTCGAGCAGCGCGCAGAGCCGCGGTAAACTTTCCGAAAAACAGAAGCTGATGGAAAAAGAACTGTCGAACACGAATAGCGCAATATCTGACCTGAAAAACAAGATGAGTCAGTTCGCCAGCGAGATGCCGACAAAGAAGGTCGACGAGGCCGAAAAGAATCTTCAAAAATCCGGCACCGGACAAAAAATCAAAGAAGCTCAGCAGCAGCTCGCAAAGGGCGACTTCTCCAGATCGTTGTCCACGCAGAAACAAATCTCGGGCGCTCTTCAGGATTTCAAACAGTCCATCTCCGAGGCTCAGAAGCAGCTTTTGCAGAACCAGCAGAGAGAGACTGTAAACGCACTCCGCAAAGCCCAGCAGAACCTGCTGGATATCTCGAAGAAGCAGGAAGAACTAATGGGCCAGACCCAGCAATCGGGACAAAACCCAAGTTCAACGCGGTCGCTGTCCGATAAGCAAAACGAGCTGATGCAGGAGTTAAACTACACTGCTCAACAGATGATGCAGCTCTCCAACAAAAGTTTCACCGTGACCCCGCGAATGGGGCAGCAAATGGGACAGGCGTACGGTCAAATGCAGCAGGCCCTCAACCAGCTTCAGCAAAGAATGGGTCAGTCGAGCGCGGCCGACCCACAACGTCTTGCTATGGGATCCATGAACAAAGCCGTCATGACCATACAAAGCACACTTCAGGCAATGATGCAGGGACAGGGGTCGGGAGGAGGATCGTCCCTCATGCAGCAGCTGCAGAAGCTTGCGGGTCAGCAGGAAAGTCTGAACGCACTCACGCAGCAGCTCGGACAGAGTGGGAGTCTCACCATGCAGCAGCAGGCCGAGCTTGCCAGACTGGCAGCTCAGCAGGAGGCCATCAGGAAGTCACTCGAACAGCTTGCCAAAGAGGCGGAGCAGTCACAATCGAGGCAACAGGTGCTCGGTAACCTGAATCAAATCGCGCAAGAGATGAAGCATGTCATCACAGACATGCAGAGCAAGAATATCAAGCAGGAAACCATTCAGCGCCAGCAGCGGATTCTCACGCGAATGCTGGATGCGTCTCGGTCAATCCGACAGCAGAACTATGACAATCAGAGGGTAGCGAAGGCAGGAACGGATGTCGTCGGGAAAAGCCCCGCCGAGTTCAACTTGAACAATCCCAACTCCGAACAGGAACAACAGCTGCTGAGGCTGATCCGCCAGAATTTTCCACCCGAGTACCAGAAGATAATCCTTCGCTACTACAATCTCCTGAAGAAGAGCCCTGACTAGGCCAATCCCGGAATTCACCATCCCAATCTGCGAACCCCAATTGAATCCATTGCCGGACCACCGGCATGGGAACACCGCGGCAAAATGTGATAAGGCTTGCCAATGTCATTCCTTGGTCGCCATCCATGGAACCTTAGGCGTCCGGTACAGACGAGACGACACATCAACGAAGATGCACCGCATTCGGATTCGACGACCGGGACATTTTCATCCAGAGGGCATCGCAATTTGCGAAATCCTGAGGATATTCGGCCCTGATGAGCAAATTTTCTGAAAATACTCTCAAAACAGCTGTATTTGCGCTATTTTTTTCAGGGAAAAGTCTGGAACGAAAAACTTGATGAGCTAAACTTTTGTTGTGGAATTCCGATAAAAGATTAGCCAGATTATGGACATGAGCCTGCGAAAACAAAAGAGGGTTGTGCATTCCAGGAAGAGGATGCGCCCCAGTCGGCGGCCATCACAGGTGTCAACCTATCGGGATATCCCCGGTTTCATGTATGTTGCCGAAATCTCGAAGAAAGGGTTTAAACCGCTAAGCATTGTTGGGGGCTTTGCATCGCTCACAGGATACCGTCCGCAGGAATTTCTCAAGCGGGATTTCTACGACGCGAAGATCGTGAGAAGGGGCGACGTGCGCTTCGTCAAATCCATGCGAGAGAAGGCCGTCAGGGAGCCCGGTTCCTCCGAACTAACCTATCACCTGAAAAAGAAGGACGGCAAGACCATTCTCGTAAAAGAGCAGATGCTATTGTTGAGCAATCATCGCGAAGACATGGTGGTGGGGAGCATTGTCACCCCCGAACCCCGCAGGAAGGCGCCGGCAGAACACGGTGAGACCGAACGGGATCTCCTGCGAATTCAAGAGATTCAGAGGATGAACGACCATCTGCTTGAAGTGAATCAGTTGAAGGACGAATTCCTTACAAACACATCCCATGAGTTGAGAACGCCCCTCAATTCCATAATCGGCTTCCTGACCCTTCTATCGGACGGCTATTATGAGAGCGAAGAAGAAATGCACCTCTTCACGAAGAATGCGCTCGAAAGCTCAAGGCATCTGCTCAACGTGATCAATGATATCCTCGACATATCGAAGATCGAAGCGGGGACGATGGACACGAACATCGAGAAAGTGTACGCGGGCGATCTGCTGGAGGAGATTCAGTCGTTGTTTGAGATGCAGGCCGAACAGAAGGGGCTCGTCCTTGTGTGTTCCGCAAGGAAATCACCTTTGTTCGCTGCAGCCGATCTTCAGAAAATCAAGCAGGTATTAATAAACCTTGTCGGAAATGCAATCAAGTTCACCCCCGAGGGAACAGTGACACTGACAGCGGAGCCGCTTAGATCAGACATACTTTTCGAAGTTACGGATACCGGGATCGGGATTCCGGTCGATAAACTGGACAAAGTATTCCAGAAGTTTATTCAAGTGGATGGAAGCGCGACCCGCAGATACGGGGGCACGGGCCTCGGACTGGCGATCTCAAAGCACCTGGTCGAGATGATGGGTGGCAAAATAAGTATCAGAAGCGACGGCCCGGGAACGGGCACGACCATTCGTGTAACCGTACCAAAATGGAAATCGGAGGTAGAGTGAGCTCGAAGATTATGCTTGTCGATGACGACGCAAACGCAAGAGTGATATTGAACCGTCTACTGACAAAGAGCGGATACGAGGTGAAGGAAGCGTCCAACGGAAAAGAGGCCCTTCAGTCGGTCAGGGCGTACATGCCCGATGTGATGGTTATCGACTGGATGATGCCCGAAATGGACGGGGAGCAGCTGGCACGGTGGATCAAGAGCGACCCCACACTTAGATTCATTTACATAATCCTGCTGACTGCGCGCGGCGACACGAAGGACCAGGTACGGGGCCTGCAGGCCGGCGCAGACGACTACATTACAAAACCCGCCCCACACCAGGAGATCCTGGCCAGGGTCGAAAGCGGCATGCGTGTTCAGTCCCTTCATAAGGAGATACAACAGCTGACGCGTCGGGTCGCATTGCTCGAGCTTGCCGCAACCGTAGGGCACGAAATAAACAATCCGCTGAACGTGATTTACCTTGCCCTCGACATGATGAAGAAATCTTTGAAACAAAAGGAATACGATAAGCTGGGAAAAGGACTCGAGCTGATTGCCGAGACTGCCGACAGATTGAAGGAAATTGCCCGAAAATTCATAGAGCTGAGGGATCCCGCGACTACCAGCTACGTCGAGAATCTAAACATGATTGACATACATAAGAAGAAAAAGGATTCGCGAAAGACCTAACCCCGCCTCGGCCAGCTGTCTCCGCATAATCTGCCGTCGGCTGCATACCTCACAGAGAGAGAAAGCCCCTTTAACTTAGCCCCACTCAACCGACGGAGCGCTTCTCTCCAGTGCTTTTCTTGCCAGCTTCGATGAACAGAAGAGGTGAGGCTGTCCGCAAAGCAATCTCCTTGAAACCTATTGATATGACAAGCACCACAAGCACCGTCTGTGCGCCGGCAACTCAAACCCGGACTTAGTGTGTCTCGGACAGCCTCGCAAAGGACTCTTTATTGGCCCTCTTCTTTCATGCTCTGCTTTATCTCCTGGACTTCCTGGCGAACCGCCTGGGCAAATTTCTTCAGCTCTCCCATATGTTTGCGCACGCGGGTGCCCGCAGCCTTGTTCTGCTTCTCGTAAAACTTACGGAAGTCTGCCTCAAAGCTGCTTACGAGTTGATGAAGTTCTTCGTACTTTCCCATACGTGACTCCTTCTTTTGTTTTTGTTGGGGTTAGGTGGTGTATTCACCGTTTATTTTAACATAGTCATAACTCAAATCGCATGTAAACACCTGTGCCGATTCCCGGCCCGCATTCAACTTTATCGTCATCTCGATTTCCTTTTGGGAAAACAGATGCTCTATGACCGAAGCTTCAATCTTCTGGGGCTCGTTCTTCTTGAAAACGCTGTAACTTCCTATCTTCAGCTCGACCTTGGCGGGATTGAACGTGGCCTTACAGTTTCCTACCGCAGATAATACTCTCCCCCAGTTGGGATCGCCGCCGAAAATTGCGGTCTTCACAAGCGGGGAAACTCCCACAGCACGACCGACTTTGACAGCCTCTTCATAACTCGAAGCCGATTCAACGACAAGCTTCACGAACCTGGTTGCCCCTTCACCATCCCTGACGATCATCGTGGCTAGCTCCCGGAGTACGGCGTTCAAACCGGATTCAAACAGCCTGATCTCAGCCGGCGATTTCAACCTGACTCCTGAGGCTCCGTTCGCCAGTATGAAGACGCTGTCGTTCGTACTCGTGTCGCCATCAACGGTTATCGTATTGAAAGAGACCCCGACAGCCTTCCGAAGTGAAGATTGCAGATGCTTGTTATCGATATTTGCATCGGTCGTCACAAAACAGAGCATCGTGGCCATGTTAGGGTGAATCATTCCCGCTCCCTTGGCGGTCGCGCCGATCCTGAATGCCTTGTTCCTGGAAAGGCTCATTTCCACAGCTACCTGCTTCGGAAACTTGTCCGTCGTCATGATGCTTTGGGAAAATGCCCCGTCGGACTCACTCCCCAATCCGGATATAAGCCCTGGAAGAGCATCCATGATCGTTTGGGTCGGCAACTGTCTTCCGATGACGCCGGTCGACGCGGCGAGGATCTCCTTCTTTGAGACACGCAATAGCTTCGCAGTTTCCGCAACAACTCGTTGTGCCGATTTGAGGCCCATTTTACCGGTCAAGGCATTGGCACAGCCGCTGTTTACGATAATTCCACGCGCCTTGGGCGAAGATCCGGAAAGACTCTCTCTCGATATGGTCACCGGGGCTGCCTGGAATTTGTTTTGAGTGAAAACCGCCGCAACGCCGGAAGGACTGTCGCTCACGATTATGCCGAGATCGGGAAGTCCGTTTTGTTTGATCCCGGCAGCTATACCGTTGGCGCGGAAGCCCCTGGGAAACGTCACGGAACAGTCATACTTCAGATTCATTTCGTCTTCTTCAGAGCCTTGTCATGTTCTTTTTTCAAGGTCTCCATCAATTCCGGGAGACGGTCATAAAGTCGCTTCCTCGTGCGGGGCTTGCGCTTTGCCAGCGCGTAGGAAGTCATTATCGGCATTGCAACTGTAGAATCGAGATAAGCCACCACTGTGTCAGGAAGCTTGTTGGGATCGACCTTGCCCCAGCTCACGGCCTCAGAAGGTGTCGCGCCAGAAAGGCCGCCTGTGTCGGCCCGGGCATCCGTGACTTGAATGAAGAAATCGTGCCCTTTTTCGTTAATTCCCAGGACCTCTTGTATCTGAGGTTCTGTCTGCAACATGAAATTCTTGGGAGAGCCGCCACCGAATATCAAGACTCCACTTCGCCCCCCCTTTAACTTCGCACCCAACACGATTGCAGCGGTCTCGTTCACGTCCCTCGACACATCCAGCTTCAACCCGTAGCCATCGAGTGCCATCGCCGCCACATTCATCCCGATTGAGCTGTCGCCCGGACTGGAAGTATACACCGGAACCGCATATTTGTATGCCGTTGCGAGTACCGAGCTGTACCTTATTCCGAGCTTCTTCTCCCGGGCTGCCACGTACCTCCCGACTCTGAAATGAAACTCAGCAGTGCCCATCTCTTTCTGGAATTCCGGCTGAGCAATCAGATATCTGAAGAAGGAATCCGTCGAAAGAAGGACCTTGTAGTCGAACAGTATGTCGTAGATACGAATTACGCCCTCTTTTCGGAGGGCGCGGTCGTCGACAAACGGGCTGGCCTTATGGAGCGAATGGCCAATCGCAAAATGTGTGTCGTGATAAAGATTGGCACCGGTTGAGACTATCCAGTCGACAAATCCCGCCTTAATCAACGGAACGACGCATGAACCGCCCAAACCTGCAGGAGTTAGCGCGCCCGTGAGACTCATGCCGATTGTTACGTCGCGATCAAGCATCTTTTGAGCAAATAGCTGCGCTGCTTCCCGCAAACGTGCTGCATTATAAGCTTGAAAATAGTTATCGACGAGTTCAGTAACCTTGATTCCACCAGGAATCGGTTGGGGTACAATTTTCTTCCCGCTTAGGAATTTTGATTTTGCCATGTTTGATTTTGCTCAAAAATAACAGGTTTTTTTAGTTAATAGCAAGAAAATATTGAGAATTTGGAAAAATAAAAACGAGGGGATTAGGAGGGGGTAAATGACGTCAGTTACTTCGAAACCCTCAATTCGCCTAAATTTCAGCCCTTTTGACAGTGAAAAAGAATCATTTGGCCCGAGCTTGTGTCCATGCCGATAGCTACCTTTCGGCGAGACATACAAAATGATGCCAATTGCAGGGCAACATCCATCACCGCATCGCTCGGACATCCAACCGATTCCGATTGCAAATATGTCACCTCAGGCCTTCGAGAACGAGCTGCTTCTATTGTATCCCGATTCAGCCGCCAGAGACTGCAACAGGACTTGCCTGCGATGAAAAGGATTCAATTACTGAAGAACACTGCCGAAGTCTTCATTATATCGACTTCCCCTGAAAACATTCGTTCCCGATCATAAGCCGGAGTTTTCCCGATAAAGTGCAATATAGATATTGTTGTCCCCCGGGTATCTCAAAACCTGCACATCGCGAAACTGCCCGTTAAGCTGTAATGTCACCTGGACCGAGCTTTCGTAGCGAAAGATCCTGGTGTTTCTCACTAGTGGGCTCTTCTTCAAATCGTCCAATTTCTTAAAATCTATGCTGGTATCTACAATGGTGATGTAGAGCCAGTTTCCCTGTCCTATCCAGGCCGCCACTTTTCCGACCTCTCTGCTGGCTTCGATTTTCAGCAGATACCCATTCGCTTTGGGTTCAGGGACAATTCTGGTAATGTCAAATTCAGGAACGGACATTACACTCACGGAAGAACAGGAAGAAAGGTAAATCGAGATGACTCCCATAGCGAAGGCAGAAGCGATCCAAAGGGCCTTCCGAATGCGGTTCAACTGCTCACGTTCCGGGTGTGCTCTCAAATGTTAAGTGAACTCCTTTTTTCCAGTATAACACAAAGTGCAACCACAATGCCAGAAGAAAAGTGTCCGATAGCTCATTTCTGGTGGACATTACGAGCAGGCGGGCAAGCAATGCGCGGTCGCGGTGCAAACATTGCGTTGCCTCGAATTACTGTGGCGCTCCGCGACCGCCGGGCAAGAACTGATGCGTCGATTGGACAGGAACCTCGTACGAGAAGCGGAATGCCGTGAAGTCCACTCGTTCACAGATTCAGAGAAAACTGTCTCATTCCCAGAGATATTATCGTCTGAAGATTGCGCTTTCCAATAGCCGTATCGGATGAACCAGTTCACTCGTTGATGAGTCTCTACTTAAGTTGGGCTATGGAACCCGAATGTGTCCAATGCATACAGGCAGGGCAAATGTGGAAGTTTTTCTGTGTAAAAACGCCACAAGCCGCGTCGAAGATCCGGCATTCGTTGTTTTTGGACTCAAAAAGCGGATTTGAGACAAGAAATGGCGGCACATCTGTTGCCGTTCATATGAAAAAGCTATACATTAGATCAAAAGGAAGGGCTCGTGCGAGTATCTGTCGTCAGCAATGAGGTGGACAACAGAATCGAAGTGACGGCTGTAGCAAATGAGCCGGGGCCATCAATGCCTAAGAATCTGATGATTGGGAATGAACAGGCAGGTGACAAGATGAGCGCAGAGCAGATACGTGATTGGACTAGAGGATGGTAATTTGGCATAATACGGAAGACGCGCCGAGGACGCCCGCCGAAGTTTTCCCCAATGATAAAGTGGTGATCTGGATAGGTAGTTATCCCATAGAACTGGGTCAGGAAATATCCGTCGAGCTCAAGGTTTCGAACAAGAACTCCGAGGAAAAGCTTCACAGGATACAGGCGGAATGGAGATACAATGATTACGGCAGGAACAACAGTTACTGGACTGCCATAGTAGGGCCGTTCAAGGCCGGCGAGAAAGTGGAATACAAGATCGTCGGGGTAGGTCCGGACAAGCTGCAGCACGTTCAGGTCGACAGGTTTGAGGTTACCGACCGGAGGAAACAAAACAAGAATGGCAGTCATTGACAGGATGCAAGAGCTGGATCATGGCTTTGGAACGAATATGGAGGTTATGAGGAGCAAATAAATTGTTGCTCCGGGAATCCCGCAGGCTGTCGGCGGCCGCCCAGAATCGTTTAAGGCACACCACGAAGAACAACTTCCGTGCGAAACTAAGAGAAGATAGAATTGTTGAATTCGCAAAATGAAATCGAATCACCGCATATTCTGCGGCGCAATACTCAAGGAATAACATGAAAACTACGGAGGACTTATGCCGAAAGACAGTCTCACATTAACTGACAATCGCACAGGTAAGCAGTATGAACTCCAGATTGAAAACGGTGCAATACGCGCAAGTGAACTACGACAGATCAAAGTGAAGCCGGAAGATTTCGGCCTGATGAGTTATGATCCGGCGTTCATGAACACCGCTTCATGCAAGAGCAAAGTTACTTTCATCGACGGAGATAAGGGAATTCTGCGGTACCGCGGCTACCCCATCGAGCAGCTTGCCGAGCAAAGCAGCTACCTCGAAGTGGCCTACCTGACAGTCAACGGAGAGCTCCCGAAGAAGGACGAACTCGAGAACTGGAAGTACAACATAATGCATCACACCTATGTTCATGAAAACATCAAGAAATTCATGGACGGCTTCCACTACGATGCGCACCCGATGGGGATGTTTACGAGCACGATGGCAGCCCTGTCTACCTTCTACCCGGATGCCAAGAACATATTCGACCCGCAGTCCCGGCAGCTTCAAACGTACCGGCTCATCGGGAAAGTATCCACCATTGCCGCTTACGCTTACAGGCACGCGATGGGATTCCCCTACACATATCCGGACAACGATCTCAGTTACGCGGGTAATTTCCTGAGCATGCTCTTCAAGATGAGTGAGCCCAAGTACCAGCCGAACCCGTCGATCGAGAAAGCGCTGGATGTCCTTTTTATCCTCCACGCAGATCACGAGCAGAATTGCAGTGCAAACGCAATGAGAAGCGTAGGGTCCTCCTATGTCGATCCGTTCTCGGCCTTAGCGGCTGCATCGGCAGCCCTATACGGACCGCTGCACGGCGGCGCGAACGAGGCTGTGCTTCGGATGCTGAAAGAAATAGGCTCCAAGGACAAGATTCCCGCATTCATCAAGGAAGTGAAAGAAGGAAAGAGTGACAAGCGTCTTATGGGATTCGGGCACCGCGTCTACAAGAACTACGACCCGCGTGCGAAAATAATCAAGAAGCTCGCAGACGACGTGTTTGAAGTGACCGGCAAGAATCCGCTGCTGGATATCGCGCTCGAGCTGGAAAAGATCGCACTTCAGGATGAATACTTCGTATCGAGAAAACTCTATCCGAACGTCGATTTTTACTCCGGCTTGATTTACCAGGCCATCGGCTTCCCGGTCGACATGTTCCCTGTTCTGTTCGCACTCGGAAGAACATGCGGCTGGATCGCGCAGTGGCAGGAGATGCTTCTCGACAAGGAACAGAAGATCGCCCGGCCCCGTCAGCTCTATATGGGCTATGACGAGCGGGATTACGTACCTATCGTCAGGCGATAACACTCGACTTAGAATCGGAATTCAACGCGGCGCGGCCAACGGCGCGCCGCTTCCGATATTCGCAATTCCGGGTCGCCCGTAAGTGCCTGCCAACAAGGCACTTGGTGCACACGACCTCCTCTTCTATTTCTCCGTAAATTGCTTGCCTCAGTTCGATTTGATAATTTCCAAAGACGATGGGCAACACAACGGCAGAGAGTACCTTCCGCAAAAAACTGAACACAAAGGGAAAAATGAGACCTATCCTTATCGGCATCGCCGGCGGTACAGGTTCGGGAAAAACGACGGTGACCCGAAAACTGATCGAACATCTGCACTTCAAAGATTTCATCATATTACAGCATGATTCCTATTACAAAGACCTCTCTTCTTTCCGGTCAAAAAGAATAACGGAAATCAATTTCGATCACCCGAATTCGCTCGATACGGCGCTGCTCGTCCGGCACCTGAGGCGGCTGAAGAACTCACAGCCTATCGAGAAGCCGGTCTACGATTTTACGACTTATCGCAGGTTGAAAGACAAGGAGCTTGTCGAGCCGAAGAAGGTGGTCATCCTCGAAGGCATATTGATATTTGTGGACAAGGCGCTGCGTGAACTGATGGACATAAAAATTTTCGTCGACACGGACGCGGATGAAAGGCTCCTGAGGCGGCTCAGACGCGACATCATGGAACGCGGCCGCTCTCTCGATTCGGTAATGGCACAGTACATCGACACGGTAAAACCCATGCACCTGGAATTTGTCGAACCGAGCAAGAGATGGGCGGATGTGATAATTCCAAAGGGCGGCGAAAACGAAGTAGCGATCGGGATGCTTGCATCGCGCGTCCGGTCGCTGATTAACGACGACAGGTGACCCGAGCGAGTTTTTGACATGACCGATGCTATAATATTCGGACATAATGCGGAATCGAGGATCGTTGCCGTCTACCAGACGAGCGACACCGCAGTCAGGGTAATCAGGCGTGTCGGAGGTAATACAACGTCGCAGGAGAAGAAATTCTATCCATTTCTGTTCCTGAAGGATGCGTCTCTGCTCGGCGGATTCGACAAGAAGTTCTGGCAGGTCAAACTTGCGGGGTCAAACTACTACCAATACCTTTGCGTATTCCGAAGATGGTCCGATATCCGCGCGGCGCTCCGCAAGATCGAAGAGAACCTGGGCGCCGGCCGAGGGGAAGCGGTAAAGGATCCCGCCGAAACCGAGGAGGTCTACGTCAGGCTCGATCCCGTTTTCCAGTACCTCATGCAGACGGGGACGACGCTTTTCAAAGAGATGGAATTTACGGACCTCGTAAGGATGCAGCTCGACATAGAGACGTTTGCCAGATCGGGTTTTTCCAACGCTGCCCGAACGGAAGACAGGATCATCCTGATATCCCTGTCGGACAACAGCGGTTGGGAATACGTTATCGACGGGAGGGAGAAGTCGGAAGCGGAAATGCTGAGTGAGCTGGTCGGCATAATAAGGGAACGCGACCCTGATGTTATTGAGGGGCACAACATCTTCAACTTCGACCTGCCTTATCTGATGCGACGGGCGGACATGAACGGTGTGAAGTTCAAAATCGGGAGGGACGACCTCGAGCCCAGGGCATTTACATCCCGCCTTTCATACGCTGAAAGAGAAATCGAGTTTTCCAACGTCGAGATACCGGGAAGGCAGATCATCGACACGTGGCTCCTCGTTCAGGGCTACGACGCCACCAGGCGAGAGCTTGACAGTTATGGGCTGAAGAATGTGGCGAAATTCTTCGGATTTGCCTCGAAAGACAGGACGTATATCGAAGGATCCAGGATTTCCGAAACCTGGCTGAAGAATCCGGACTTGCTCGTGAAATACGCGCTTGACGATGTACGGGAAACGAGGCTCCTTTCGGAATACCTGTCCATGACAAGTTTTTACCTGTCACAGGTTCTCCCCTTCAATTACGGCCAGATCCCGAGGACAGGTTCGGCAGTCAAGATCGAATCGCTCATCGTGAGAGAATACCTCAGGAAGAAGCACTCGATCCCCCGGCCGCAGACAGGCAGGCAGACAAGCGGCGGCTACACTGATGTCTTCGTTCGCGGCGTCGTCGGACCGATAGTTCACGCGGACGTCGAATCGCTGTACCCATCGATCATGATCGCATACAAGATATCCCCGGAAGGAGATGCGCTCGGGGCGTTTCAGCGAACGCTCAAACACCTTACGAAGCTGCGTCTCGACACGAAGAAGCAAATGAAAGAGGAGGAAGATCAGGCAAAGAAGTTCAAACTGGACGCGATGCAGTCTTCCCTGAAAATTCTTATAAACTCATTTTACGGCTATCTCGGCTACTCCCGCGGCATATTCAACGACTATTCCGCTGCCGACGCGGTTACCGAAACAGGTCAGAGAATCCTTCGCCAGATGATAACGAACATCTCCGCCGGCGGCGGGCGACTCCTCGAGGTCGACACAGACGGTTTGTATTTCGTTCCTCCGACAGATTGCGTCGATGAGGAATCAGAAAAGAAGTTCGTCGCAGGAATATCCCGCTCGCTGCAGCAGGGAATAAACCTGTCTCTCGACGGCAGGTACAGGAGGATGCTCAGCTACAAGAAGAAGAACTACGCACTCCTGGGATACGACGGGAAAATCAGGATCCGGGGGTCGGCACTGATCTCACGCAGCATGGAAAAGTTTGGCCGCGAGTTCATACATGCGGCAATCGATTGTATGTTGCGGGAAGATATCCAGGGCCTTCACGATCTTTATGCCGGATATATTAGAATGATCTCCCGTCGCGAAATTCCTCTCGCAAAGATGGTCCGGACAGAATCAGTCAAGGAATCGATAGACGAATATCTGTCGTCCGTCAGGGCAAACCGGAGGAACAGGACGGCTAGTTTCGAAGCGGCGATCGGGGCCGGGATAGATCTGAAGCCCGGAGACCGGGTTTCTTACTATATTTCCGGAAGCGATCCCGCTCCGCGGTCTTTCATGAACGCGAAGCTATTCGATGAGGACAACCGGAATCCGGTGGAGTACAACTCAAATTACTACCTGCGAAAGCTCGACGAGTATGCACAGAGATTCCAGGATTTCTTCAGCCCGGAAGACTTCAGAAAGGTTTTTTCATCCGACGAAGGTATGCTTTTCAGAATTTCAGTTGACGGGGTAACGATCAGATCGGAAGATGTCGGGAAGACGGAGGTGAAGATAGAGGAAGAGGAGGAGGAGTAAGGAGTTGCCGCCGAAACACATCTTGCGAAGCAAACCCGCGTCGAGTCCCGCCTGAAATCAGCCCTCAAATTCCTTTCGAAGGATACGGAAACCCCGCTTCTCGAGAATCGCCGCCGAATTTTCGAGGTCTCCCCCGGTCTCGAAGGACAGCCTGAACATGCCGCCGGTGCCTTCGCGTACCTTGAGAAGTTCGATATCCTTGATGTTTATCCCGGAATCGGCAAGAGTCGACGTTATTTCCTTCAGTATACCGACGCGGTCTTCGACAACCGCATAAAGGTCATAAAGCGGGCGGAGAAATCCCTTCCCGCTTTTCTTTATCTTCGTACGCGCGAGCCGGGCATCTTCGAATTCACTCTCAACCTGGTCAAGTCTATTCTCCCTCACCAGTCGGTTCAACCTGGTCAATCTTTCAATCAGAAAGTCCAGTACAGTGCCGATATTCTCCCTGTTCGCCGTAATCACATCACCCCAGACGGAAAAATCGCTAGAAGCAATCCTCGTCATGTCCCTGAACCCGCCGGCAGCCAATGTGTTGTAGTGCTCGTCGCCGGAAGACAGTTCGCTGACGAGATTGACGAGCTCGACTGCCAGGAGCTGAGGTAAATGGCTGATCGCGGCTGCAATCTTGTCGTGCTGGGCTGCATCCATGAACAGGATCCTGGCACCGAGCAGCTGAACGTTCTCCACCAAAGGTGAAATGGTCTGGCCTGAATAATCCCCGAGAGGGCTGAGGACGTAAACCGCATTCTGGAAAAGGAACGGCTGTGCCGCCTCGACTCCCGATTTCTCAGAACCGGCCATCGGATGTCCTCCCACAAAGCAAACGTTCGGGGGAACTACTTTCCGGGCAGCGGTCATGACAGGGAGCTTCACGCCTGCGACATCGGTAAGTATTGTCCCGGGGGCCGCGAGAGCCGCAATCTCGCCGAGGACTTCTACGGTCCTGTCGGAAGGCACGCAAACGAAAATGACCTCCGGACGCGCTTCACAGAGACTTGCGGCGCTGTTCTTGAATGTCGCAGTAGGTATCTGTTTCAGAATCTGCTTTTCATATTCAGGTTTGTCTAGGACAAACACCCTGCGTCCGGCATTGGAAAGAGACAACGCTATTGAGCCGCCGATCAGGCCGCATCCGACCACACCCACACTTTTCGACAAGTTAGACTCTTCAATCTCTCTCAAGAGCGAATACTCCGCTGGTTTTAGAATGGCGTGAACCCCGGAGAGAAGACAAACGGACTTCTCTCCTCCGTTACCGGTTCACGACTACCAAGTCTTATTATTCGGGGATTTCTCTTCCTATCGCCTTGGCAATCAGTCTGACTTCCTTCATCATAAGCGTGAACTGATCGAGGAAAAGAGACTGCGGACCGTCGGACAATGCTTTCCCGGGATCGTTGTGGACCTCCACCATGATGCCGTCCGCCCCGACAGCGACTGCGGCCCTTGCAACCGGCACGACCTTCTCGCGTATTCCGGTGGCGTGGGACGGATCTACGATGACCGGGAGATGACTCTTCTTGTGAACTACCGGTATGGCGTTTATATCCAGGGTGTTCCTTGTGGAGTTTTCAAACGTTCGGATTCCGCGCTCGCAGAGCATGACTTCTCTGTTGCCTCCGGCCAGGATGTACTCTGCGGCCATCAGCCACTCTTCCACGGTGGCGGCAAGTCCCCTCTTCAGCATGACGGGCTTCGAAATCTTTCCGATGTCCTTGAGTAGCGTGAAGTTCTGCATATTCCTTGCGCCGATCTGGAGTATGTCTGCGTATTCCGCCACGAGATCTATCTGGCTCTTGTCCATAACTTCCGTTATCACCACCAGACCGAATTCGTCGCCGGCCTTCCGCAGGAGCTTGAGTCCCTCCTCTCCGAGTCCCTGAAAAGAGTACGGAGATGTTCGCGGTTTGAAAGCACCGCCTCGCAGGACTTTCGCGCCGCCCTTCGAGACGTGCTCGGCAACGGCAAAGAGTTGCTTCTCGTTTTCGACTGCGCAGGGTCCCGCCATAACGACCACTTCGCTTCCGCCGATCTTGACCCCTTTAATGTCGATCACCGTCCCTTCCGGCTTGAAGGTTCGGTTGGCAAGCTTGTACGGCTCAGTGACGCGATATACCTCATCCACCCCGGGCAGAACCTGAATTTGCCTGTGGTCGAAATCCGGTTTCACTCCTATCGCTCCCAGGATGGTTCGCGAAACCCCCGTCGACTTGTGTACGTCGAAGCCGAATTCGTTGAGAACCTTGATTACATTCTCAATTTCGTCTTCACTAGCCTCTTCCTCGAATACGACTACCATTTATTTTCCTTTCATAACCTTTGATTTTGTTGTGGGCGGATTTGCTCCGCCGCCTTGGTACCTCTGAACCCGACGCCGCGCCATATTACAGGGCTGCCGATCGAATCGATTTGCCGCATAAAATATCGCCTCGACATTCGGCCTTCGGATTTTTGATAGAATATGTCTATAGATACAGTAAGGTCATTTCCCCCGGAGGGGGAAATAATAGTAGGAATAAAACCAATTGGCCCAGGTGGACCGGGGTTCGGAAGGAGAAGCAGACTCAAACGCCGAGCCGGCTGGGAATCTGCGTATGTCACTCTCGTTTTTCAATGGGCTAATATAAATAATAAAAGCCGAAATTTGCAAGCAGGAAAAAAGCAGAAGACAGTGCGGAATAACGCTCACGATTCCGGGCTTGCTGCACGAGCGGAGTGATGCGGAATCCTCTTGGCGTCGGGCGGTCGAACTAACCCTCTTTCAATTCACACCGGCGAGCGTTTGGGCTTTTCGACCTTGGGACTTCAATCCCGCCGGGCCGGCTTTGGAGTTATATATATGGAGAGTGTTGCCTTCAATGCTTCGCTCAATTGCACCAGCCTTTTCAGGCTCGGATTTTCCGAACACCGCAGAAGTCCCTTGACGTAACTGGTCCTTGTGGAAAGCGACTTTGCTATGTCCATCAGCGTCGTCTCCTGCTCCGCCATCAGCACCGAAATCTTTTCGGCTACCTGGAGCCGCAGGCCATCATACATGAACTCAGTATCCGACTTATACCTCTCCAGGAGTTTGAGCAGCCGTTCCTTCGGTTCGACAATGATTCCGCCGGTCGACTCGCTTTCAATACTCAAAAGAAGCCTAACTTTGTCGAGATGTTTTCTGGCAACCGGATTGCTCTTCACTCTCAATGCGTGCAGCAAAACAACAAGACGCTTGCCCGCGGACGGAAGGAAACTGCAGAGAATCCTGACATCAGCGGACTTGAATGAATGTATATCATCTTCCTGATGGATGAACTTTTCCTTGTTCCTTATTTCTCCCTGCTCGGAAAAAAGAATCAGCAGATTCAGTACTCTTCGCTGATCAGCTGCCGGCAGGCTTTCGATGAAATCGAGAACGCTGCATCTTCCCGAACCATCTACGTATACCGTAACCTCGCCCTTCATCCCTGACATTAGCTGCTTAATGATCATTTCAACTCCTGGCTACATATCACGTACGCATAATACTCTAACCATCTCTGGAACAATCTTCGTTTGACCCTGACGTCGAAATCTAACAATCCGTTGTGACTAAATCACGGCCTGGTTGTGAGGCCTGTCACCTTGCCCTGAATCGGTAATCCGACTCGCACCTCAATATCTGTCAAGTCGGAAATTCTCGCCGAGGTAAAGTTTCCGCGCCTCCGGATCGTTTGCAAGGAATTCGGAAGTACCCGATTTTAGAATTTTACCTTCGAAAAGTAGGTAAGCCCGGTCGACGATAGACAGAGTCTCATGCACGTTATGATCCGTGATCAGAACCCCAATGCCCTTTTGTTTGAGACTGACCACAATCCTCATAATATCTTCCACGGCGAGAGGGTCAATTCCCGCGAAGGGTTCGTCGAGGAGCATGAATTTAGGCTCCGTGGCGAGTGCCCTCGCAATCTCGGTTCGCCGCCTTTCCCCGCCGCTCAGCGCATAACCCATCGTCTTCCGTATGTGAGTGATTCCAAGCTCGCCCATTAGGTTGTTACAGGCCTTCTTTCTATTGACGCGATCCATCCTGGTATATTCCAGCACTGCAAGTATGTTGTCCTCCACCGTCATCTTCCGGAAAATGGAGGCTTCCTGCGGCAGGTAGCCGATGCCGAGTCGTGCCCTTCTGTACATTGCCAACGAAGTTATCTCGGTGCTGTCGATGAACACGCGGCCGGAATTGGGTCTGATCATGCCGACCATCATGTAAAAAGTGGTCGTCTTTCCCGCACCGTTCGGGCCGAGCAGACCTACGACTTCTCCCTGCCTCACCTGCACAGAAACACCGTTGACTACATACTTCTTCTTGTATCGCTTCTGGAGTTCTTCCGAGTGAAGAAGGCTTGTCCGATTACCGTCAGATTCCACTAAAGTTTCTTCCCGTTCCGTCGGACTGTCCTTCACTTCCAGCCCTCCGGAAAGTCTGCCCTCTCGGGCCTGTTCCTGATGTAGATAAAGCCTGCGAGATTATAAGCTCCGGTGTTGTCGGCTATCATCTTCTCCGGGTAATAATCCCCTTCGACTCCGCTGATTACCGCTATCCTGTCGATTTTCCCGTCGGTGAAATACATTACGACACGGTCGCCGCTGACTCTGTTGATTCCGTTAGGTTTGTTTTTATCGTAGAGATAATACAAACTGGTTGCGTTACTTTCAACGACGATGCGGTCAACTTTCCTGTCTCTAAGAAACATTGAAAGCTTTCTTCCCTTCAACTGGTTGAACCGGCCGGCATACAGGGAGTCGCTCTTCGAAACCGCAAAAGCATCTCCGACCACATTCACCCTCGAAACCTGTTTGTTGGCGATGTACACCGCTATGCTGTCGCCGGTAAGCTGGTTATCTTCGTACCACACAACCGGCCCTTTTTGAAGCACAACAACGCTGTCCTTCGTGAAGTAAGTGCCGAGTCCGCAGCGGGCGGAGAGACCGTTCCGGATTATCAGGACGCTGTCCTCGGCAACGAACCGCTGGTTGGAAGTGTCCCGGAATGCCTCCATTCTCTTCGACGTAATCATCAACGTGTCGATCTTCCCGTCGGAACTCGTGTCGATTTGAACGAGCAGGGGCAAGCCTGTCATGAGGCTGTAGTTTCGCTTCTCGTAATTTTCGAAATGAGAGCCGTAAATCGTTACATTGTTCTGAAGGCTCTTGATCTGAACATGCATGTCGGCGATCGTTCTTCCTTCATCCCGGTAGTAAATGAGCCTGGTCGACCTGAGCTGCGACGCGGAATCGCGAACGAACACATTTCCGAAGAAGTGAGCCACCTTTGTTTGTGAGTCGTAGTCGCCACTGTCGGCAGTGAGCGTGCGCCTCCTGTCGTTCAGATAAACCGGGGTGTTGGTGGTAACCGTGCTCGTCCTTCCCGAATATTGAGCCTGCTTCGTGAGAAGCGTCAGCGTATCGTCCCTGACTTGAACATCCCCATACAACTTCACAACGTCGAGAGTGAGATTCTGAAGAGCGCTGTCACATTTGAGGACCGTATTCTCATGCTGCATCGTTACATTGCCGATGAGCTCGCGGTACGAGTCCTGGCCGATCGTGTAGCCGATAAGGCTATCGGCATGAATCAAGTGGACCGTGTGGTCCTGGGCACGAGTGGGCAGGGCAGTTGCGAGAAAGATCACAAGGGATATGATGGACGAATAAAGCAGCCGGCCGAAGCATGAATTCCGTTCGGTGGAAGATTCCATATAACCGGAACTCTCCCGGACATCGCCTCTTAAAAGCCTGAACGAATTGACCCAGAACTCCGAACTCATTTGGTGCTCTTCGCCTCTCCGCTCACATTGAATATCCTGTAATTCCGCAAATCTCTGTCGGATTCAAACCCAATGCCCTCGATAGTCTCCTTCGGCGACACTATTTTCACGTAGACGTTGGAAGTGATTTTCGCCTTCGCGTTGTTCCAATAGAGTTTCTGAGTCCATAGCGATGTTCCGCTGTCGCTATGCGCGTACACATTTCCTATCGCTTCGAGATTATTATTATCGTTATTTACGATTCCGCTGTCGGCCGTTAGAAAGCTCGTGTGTGCTCCCGAATCGTTGAAGAAATCGACGCGGATACTGTCGCCGAGGTAAGTCATATTCGTGTTGTTGTACATCATGAGGTGACCGGCCTTGAGTATTCCGCGCGTCATGCCGCTGTCTGTGAACACGATTGTCGAATTCCATGCTTCCTGATCGGGAAGCTGGCCTGAAACAGGGACAACAGTAGGCTTGAGCTTGTCCGCGCAGCCGTAAAAGGCGATAGCGGACACTTGAAAGGCAATCAAAAGAGTGAGGAGAGATATCTTCATGACTCCGATTTCGGGGAGAGTCCTGCTTTTACAAGGTCATGGAGGTGCAGCAGCCCTATCGGTTTGTGCGAATCGTCAGTGACGACGAGCTGCGTTATGTTGAAGTTCTCCATCGCCTCTATCGCAGCGACGGCCAGAGCATTCGGCTTGATGACCTTCGGGTTTTTCGTCATCATATCGGCAGCCGTTACCTTCGAAAAGTCGTGGTCCTTTTGAAGGAGCCTTCGCAGGTCGCCGTCCGTCACTATGCCGGTCAGCTCGCCGGACGGGCTTATCACGCAGGTAGCGCCGAGGCGTCCGGAGGTCATAGTCAGGATCGTTTCTTTGAGCGATGCCGTGTCGAGAACTTTCGGAACATCCCTGCCCTTCACCATCAGCTCTTCGACTCTCAGAAAAAGTCTCTTGCCCAGATTGCCTCCGGGATGATAGAACGCGAACTTCTCCTCGGTGAAGTGGTTCCTGTCGAGAAGCGTGATAGCGAGCGCATCGCCCATGACGAGGGCCGCTGTCGTGGATGCGGTCGGCGCCAGGTCGTATGGGCACGCTTCCTGCTCGACTCCGGCATCCAGCACGAAATCGCTTTCCCTGCCGAGTTTGGAGTTCTTATTGCCGATTATCGAGATCACCGGCACACCGATTCTCTTGAACATCGGGAGAAGCTGGACGACCTCTTCGGTATCGCCGCTTTTGGAAATGCAGATGACGACGTCTTCCGGCCTGACCATCCCGAGATCGCCATGAACCGCGTCGCTAGGGTGGAGATAAATCGCCGGTGTGCCGGTGGAATTCATTGTTGCAACAATCTTGCGCGCGATAAGGCCCGACTTCCCCATACCTGTTATTACGACTCTTCCCTCTGTCCTGGCTATCAGCTCGACCGCATCTGCGAAGGCTCCGTCAAGTTTGTTCTCAAGTGCCCGCACAGCTTCAGCTTCGATCCTGACAACCTCTCTGCCTTTCTCCACAGAATCCATCAGTTATTTCCTCTTCCCTTTAGATCCTTGCCGACCAATCGCGAGACAAATCTCGCCGCGATCGAGCGCTTTGCCGGGGGCGCGAAATCGACGTCCTGTATATCCATCTTTCTCCAGAACTTATTGTAAAGCACAAACGCTCGAACGAATTCACGGGCCGAAAAGCTATCGAGCTCGCCGAAGACTTCCGCGGCCGGTCGGTATTCCCTGCTCCTGGCGGCAATGGCCCTTTGCCTGACAAGCTCGCTCAGATAACCGGTGACGGGGATGATGTGATTCATTCCCAGGTCTCCGTCGCTGATCCATATTCCGCGGTGTTTCCTGCAGACGGCGAGAGTCGCTTCCTTTCCGGACTTCAACATCGGCATGTCGACTTCTTTGACGGGAGTGCCGCACTTCGGGCACGGACTTCCGCGGCTCCAGTCGGAAATCGACCAGGTCTTTATTTGCCCGGCCCCGAGTTCTTCGAACTCTCCGTTAAGGGTCATCAGCTCCACCGATATTACATCGTCGCCGAATTCGTGGATGACCACTGTAATGCTCGTCCTGTTCCGTTCCGCTCCGCCGAATGCAAAAACCGGTGTAACAAGTTGCAGTGTGTCGGAGTGCGGCTTCTGCTCGCCGAGTACCAGATGTCCGGCCCCTCGCTTCCCCAGTCCCACGACCTTCATCCGGCCTATTAGCTCCCGGTAATCACGATAAGCTTTGGAATTTTCCGGCAGCTGGCTGAAAATCAACTCGCGCTCCAGCGCCGTCAATTCGCGGGGAAATTCCTTGCCGTTGTTGGAAATTGAGGGGGGCACTACTTCTTTTGGGCTTTCAATATCAGATCGATTATTTCTCTAACGGCGCCATGTCCGCCTCTCAACTTGGAAACGTAATCGACCTTAATCCTGACATCCCGCACGGCGTTGGCCGGTGCCGCACTGAACCCGACTCTCTGAATGACCGGCAGATCGAGTATGTCGTCGCCGACGTACGCGATCTCGGATTCAGAGAGCGAGTACGTCTTTTTTATTTCTTCCAGCGGTGTAATCTTGTCTATGGATCCCTGGAAAAGGTCGGTGATGCCGAGCTCGTTCGCGCGCCTTTTCACGACCTCCGATTTCCGGGCGGTTATAATACCGACTTTCAGTCCGTTCTGAATGGCGTTTGCAATTCCGAACCCGTCTTTCGAGTCGAAAACCTTCAGTTCCAGTCCGTCGCTGCCATATATGATAGTGCCGTCGGTGAGAACACCATCTACATCAAGAAAAATCGCTTTGATCTTCTTAAGCTTTCCAGCCAGTAGCTGTGCTCGCGTCATTTGCCAATCTCGCGTCTCACGTCATCGAACTTCCCAACCTGTTCCAGTAAGGGCTCAAAAAGCACAAACGGGAGCTGTGTGGAAGCGTCGCTCAGCGCTTTTGCCGGGTCAGGATGTGTCTCCAGAAAAATGCCGTCAACTCCCACCGCGACGCCCGCGCGGGCTATCGGGAAAATATACTCGGGCTGGCCGCCGGTCCTGTCCTTTTCACCGCCCGGCAGCTGAAGCGAATGGGTCGCATCGAGTATGACGGGATAGCCGCCCGCGCGCATTATTACCAGCGACCGCATGTCGACGACTAAATTATGATAGCCGAATGTAGTGCCGCGCTCAGTCAGCATGACCCGCGCATTGCCGACATCCACAACCTTTTCCGCCTGGAGCCGCATGTCCTCCGGCGCCATGAACTGACCTTTCTTTATATTCACGACCTTGCCCGTTCGGCCCGCGGCCTGAAGGAGCTCGGTCTGTCGGCAAAGGAAGGCTGGAATCTGCAGAACGTCGGCGACCTCGGCGGCCGCTTCAACCTCGGTTTCGGAGTGAACGTCGGTAAGAATCGGGAGATCAAATTCTGCTTTCACTTCCTGAAGTATCTTCAGCGCTTCCTCCATCCCGATACCCACGAATGACCTGCCGCTCGATCGGTTGGCCTTCTTGTAACTTGACTTGTAAATGTAAGGCAGCCCAAGTTTGTCGGTTATTCTTTTGGCATCTCTGGCCACAGAGAGCGCCATCTCGCGACTTTCAACGACGCATGGACCCGCGATTATAACGAGCGGATTTGTCCCGCCGACCTTGATCTCGCCAATGTTTATTATGCCCGCCATTCTAAGTCAACATGCCTGTTTCTGGTTCGAAAGCCACGTTTGTATAGCAAATTAGCAAAGAGTACAGGAGAAAAAAAGCCGCCCCGAGCACACGAGTGATAAAGAATGGCGCCAACCATCGGTATGGACCGCAGTTTGTTATTGGCGGAATATTTCAACGGAGAACGGAAGCATAAAGAACAAAACACGTTACCTTAAACACTTTGGGCACTCCGAGTGTGGAAGCATGCAAAGCAGCTGCCTGACATTTTGACTTGATAATGTGACATAAGAGAACGCTTTTATCAAATCCGCTCAGGTAGTGTATCAAAACCGCACGTCCGACGTTAAGGTGTCAATGAGAAACCAACAATGCGGGTAATTTTCCGAGCAGGATGATCAGGCATATTTGTTGCGGCGTGATTGTGAAAGAAAGCACAATTGGACGGCGACGCACTTGGGAACAGATCCATTTGAACAGCGACAAAAGGGAATTAGCGAGGGGTATCACGCCATTTACATTCTCGCACGCCGTGTCTTTGAGGTGCCTTAATACAATTCACCATTTTGTACAAACGATTGGGGGGATGAAATGAGACGTTTGCAAAATGCTCGGGCTATTTATATTTTAGCGGTAAGTTTCGCTAGGTTTCAATCGTGTAGTCAAAACGTGAACCATGAGCAATCGCCAACAGCTCCAAGCACAGTTCAAAAAAGCGATAGCACGGCTAAGAAGGCATCTGGCATCAAGCCATTGGTACCGTCATATTCAGAAGGCGCCATTTATTACGGAGGAACCGAATGGTTATTTCAGAATTATGTGCCGGCGACCTCGCACAACGGGACCTACACCCTGCTTCATGCGAAGATAGCGACGATTGGCGAACAAGATACCCTGCGTAACTATTATGGGTTCAGCAGAGCCACTTTGAATTGCACGGGTGTCTCAGGTTACAGTTCCGTTTTTGGGCTAAGTAATCTGCTTATCAGGATTGGCTATCAGGGTGTAGATGCGAATTGGGATAGTGTGGTGAGCGTGTATGGCGGCACTGTTCTGGGCTACATGGTCGACGAACCATCTAACAAAGTCTCTGCGTCCACCATTCAAAGCATTGCGGCCTATATACATAGTCACTCAAGTTCGCTTTGGTTGGATGACTATGACACAGGTGTGGAAGGGACCGATAATTACGTCTGCTATTCCGCTCACCTCGCGGACTGGAGTGCCTTAAACAGCTGCGATTACCTGATGTGCGACGCGGACAATACAACATGGACAAATGGAGGGAGTGCGTGTGGGACCTGGCTTGCTGAAAATTACGATGCATTTCTGGGCTTTCAACAACCACCACCGCCTACGCCAGTTTTCAACACCATATACACCACACCGCCTTACACCAGCGAGGGGGATGTAACCTCGTGGATGGACACCCACTTATCACAAATCAAGACTTTTGCACTTTATCTTCCTTACCCTTTCTCTTGGACCGACGTTAACAACTTTGCGCAGTACGCTTACCAGGCGGGTTACTTGGGGGAGAATCAAGAGGAGGAGGAGGCCAAATATACATGCCAAGAAAATGCTGTCCTGTTTAACCCAGGAACTGGGATAGCCGGTTCATACTACGGCGTTTGGAATGGTAGCGGTTACACCGGGCCTGTCGACCCTTCAACACAGGGCGCTGTCCTTTGTTGGTCGTTGACCGGGTGGAATCCGTTGAATCAGTATCAGACAGTGTACACGCAGTAGTCACAGCTGGGTGTCACTGTGCGCCTTCTTTCCCCGGAGGCGGAATCAACCGAATCTTCGTCTCCGGGACTTGTGACCAGTGAAATAGAGCTAGAAACTTTCGGTGTGGCAAGCTGGCGCTCGCCATCCAGTATAAACAAAGGCTACACTAACCAAAGTTACCAGAGGTGAGCAATGAAGTCTATGAAATGTCTCTTGATCGTTTCCACACTGCTGCTGACCGTTGTTGGCAGCGCAGCTGCTCAGAGTTCGACATGGAGCACGCAAATGGCAACGACATTTCCTTTTTATAGCCCAAGTTCTGAAAAATCTGTGCGGGCAGTTACTGATGCCGAGGCTGACACAGCCCACTATGCATTCATCGATACCAATTATACTAAATACATCAACTTCAATTGGTGGCCGTCGTCCGTAGGCGCAGACATATTCATCAGCCCTGGATTGTACGCATTGAATCCCGGCTCGGGTCTTCGGCCAAGGCTGGATATTTATAATTACGGTATTGAGATCAGGGTTCATCCGATTTTTGTCGACTATGTCGTAGGCTGGGGCACAATCGAGGCTGGTAATGTCCCCTTCCATGGAGCGCCGTACCCGCCTTCAGGGGCTTCGCCTTATTTGACTTCTGTTTATGGAGGTATAACACTTAACAACTACAGGGCAGAAGTGGGGGTCCTGAATGGAGATACAGGCTACTTAGACCCCTACACCCCAGGTTATAGGTATACTGCAGCTTTTCTGGGAGTGAGCAGACGGTTCGGGCACTACGTATTCGCTGAGCCTGACCTCAGAATTGTATTTCCCGTTGTCCTCCACAGCGGATCTGTGGCAGGAGTAATGCCCGCACAGACGCAACATTATCATCTCTGGGATTTCTTCTTCGGTTTGAGCGTGAAGGTGGGAATAGGCTTCAACTGAGAATTATTCATTGCCTGACATCTTCCAGTCTTCACCTGACATTCATCAGTTGATAAAATAAGGCATGGAGTCGGGAACGCCGTCCCTTGCTCCATGCCTCGACTGCTGTAATTGTTCTCAGCCGCGTTCCGGCTGCCCGGTTACGCCCCCATCACGCAGTTGATCGCAACGACGTCGACTATGTCCTGGACGCTGCAACCGCGCGACAGGTCGAAGGCCGGTTTCTTCAGTCCCTGAACCACCGGGCCTAGTGCGTCCGCACCGCCAAGCCTCTGCGCCATTTTGTAACCGATGTTGCCCGCATTAAGGTCCGGGAAAATCAGAACGTTTGCCTCACCGTTCACCGTACTTCCCGGAGCTTTTCTCGAAGCGACTGACGGAACGATTGCCGCGTCGAGCTGCAGCTCGCCATCCAGCTTGAGTCCCGGCGCTTTCTTCTGAGCTATCGCCGTAGCCTGAACGACCTTGTCGACCAGGTCATGCTTCGCGCTTCCCTTTGTGGAGAATGAAAGCATTGCAACTCGCGGCTCTTCGCCCACAAGCTTCCTGTGATTCTCGGCAGTCGTGATTGCAATATCGGCCAGCTGCTCCGCCGTCGGATCCGGCACGACTGCGCAGTCCGCGAAGGAGTAGATCTTTTTTGGGAAAATCATCAGAAAGAAGCTCGAAACAATCGAGATACCTTCTTTGACTCCTATGACCTGTATTCCGGCGCGAAGTACATCGCCGGTTGTGGAGAGCGAACCGGCCACGCTTCCGTGCGCTTCGCCTTCCCTGACCATCATCGCGCCGAAAAAGAGCGGCTTCTTCATGGACTCGAGGGCCTGCTCGGGCGTGATACCCTTCGACTTCCACTTTTCATAGAACATGGTCGCGTATCTCTCGAGCTTGTCGCTCTTTCCTGGATCGATAACGTCGACGGAGTTGAGGTGTACTTTCGAATCTTCAGCCTTCCTGCGAACATCCTTCTCGTTTCCGATAAGCGATACTTTCGCGATTGATTCATCGGTAATCTTCCGCGCTGCCGCAATAGCCCTTTCATCCATTGCGTCCGGAAGGACAATGTGACGGTTCAGCGTCTTAGCTTTCGCTTTGATTGTTTCGATTAGTTTTGTTTCCATTTTAATCTGCGGTTTTGTTGGGGTTAACTTGTATTAATCTAACGGTTTGCGCCTGAAAGGGCAACGCACAGTCGCGCCCCCAATCACACTTCCGAACGTG
>JBJKPN010000039.1:0-12507 GCA_046706365.1 Candidatus Kryptoniota bacterium
GAAGAAGAAAAGGAATCCCTTCCTGTTGCCGGTTCTCAGAAGGTCCACACCCAATATGACCCAAAGGACATAGAAACTCGCGTAGCAAATCTGAAGAAACTCCGTCAATCCCGGTGTCGCTATCCTGTCAAGAAAGGCTGTTGGGTCGGTTCCGAATATCGCGCGGTCTATCCGGATCAGGAGGTAATCCAGGTCGTGAGGGTTTATTGGATGAACCATCCAATACAACTCTTTGAACGTTATGAAAATAAGGGGAAGGGTGTACCACGTTGCTATGAAGGAGATCACGGAATTCCTTCTCTTCGATTCGAGGTTCATCAGGTACACCAGGCCGATCGAAAGCACAATGTTGGTCAGCAGAATGGTCTTGTAGTACACGACCCGATCATGGAAGATCAGGGCCACAATCGAGATCGCAAACATGCCCAGGATATTGAGCTGGTCAAGAGCTCTCAGTTTAGTTCGATCGAGCATTTCTCTCCAAAATCGAGAAGAGCCTGTAAATCTCTTCGGGTGTCATGGTTTCTATCCTGCCTGTCCTGTACTTTTCCTCGAGCAGGTCGACTGAATCTTTTCCGTAGTAATGCGCTGCAAAATGCCGCAACATCTTCCTTCGCATTCCAAAAGCCCGCTTGACAAACGCGACGAACTCGTCTTCCCGCTCGATCCTTTCCCTCACCCTGATCGTTATCTTTATCACGCGCGAATCTACCTTCGGCCTTGGGCGGAAACAGCTCGGGCCCACCGCAAATAGTCTGGTTACGTCCGCGACAAGGTTGAGCCGCACCGAGATTGCGCCGTAATCTTTGCTGCCGGCGCTGGCAGCAAGCCTTCCTGCGACTTCCTCCTGCACCATCAGCACCGCGGAGTCGATATGTTCACGGTCATCGACAATCTTGGAAACCATCCTGCTGGTCATATTGTAAGGGATATTACCCAAAACCTTCACACGCGGGCTGCGCTCCGGAAACGCAAAATCCATGAAATCTCCGTGAATTAGAGAAAGCGAGCCCGCACCTGAGAATTTTTCCCCCAATAGCCGGAAGAGGGAATTGTCCTTCTCTATCGCCACGATGTCTGCACCGGTTGAAACGAGAAATCGCGTCAGCGATCCACTGCCGGGTCCGATCTCTACCACAGTGTCTCCTTCCGCGATGCCGGCGGAACGGACTATCTTTCTCGCAATATTATCGTCGACGAGAAAGTTTTGCCCCATAGATTTCTTTGCTCTGTGATGGTGGCCCCTCTCTTCCCCGGAAGGTGGTGCTTCGCTGCTGAAGTGTATTCTTTCCCCGGTCACTTTAGAGACAACAACTCATTTGAAATACGGTTCTGGTTTTCTGCGATCGAGGCATTGAAAGATACGATCGTGAAACGGGCGTCACTGGTGGTACCGCCGGCGACAAGACCCAAAGCAAGTGTCCCTTTCTGGCCGAGGCTGAGATCCGGATACGATGCACGCAAACGGTTGATTATCCGAAGACTCATGGGTGGATATGCCATCAAAGCGAGTTTGTAATCCAGCGTCCCGTCGAATCCATGCCATCCCTCCAGTCTGAAACTAAACGGGGTGCCATAGGCGATGAGTTTGTTGAAGTATACTCTGCCGTCCGTTATGTCCACTGAAAAGGATGCGTTCGAAATTTCCACGGAGTCCTTCCCGGCGTCTCCAAGAAATTCGTACATCCTGTCCAGTACCGAATAATGCTTTACCTCCGCACCTTTAATAGCGAGCTGACCTCTGCCGCCGAGAGTGGCGAGATCGACCCTGCCTGAATCATCGAGTACGCCGTTCAAGGAAAGGGTGCCGGTCCCCGTTCCTCCGACGATGTCCACTTTTCCCAGATATCTGGTGGCGAGTCTTCCGAAATTGTTTGTCGAGAGTTTCGTCCTGATGCTGAATGCAGTTCTTCCTTCCTGACTGTAGTCGGTCCACCCTGAAACAAGAAAACTCCCCGCGGAAGACGTGTAGCTTAATTTACTCAGCTTCACGAAATAGTCGAGCAGCTTGAGCCTTCCAGCCACCTTCGTGAGCGTGTCCGAAGGCAGGACACATTTGCCAACTTTGAAATCCAGAGTTACGTTGGCCGAGGGAAGCCAGGCGAGCGATTGCCTTCCAAGATTCAGGTTGAGATGCGGAAGCAAGCCGATTGTGCTGAACGTCCTGGAAACGACATTCAATCTTAGTGCAGGCATCAATCCCTTTCCTCCGAGAAACATGCCTTGATAGTTGGTGAAGGCACCTGTAAGGACCATGTCCGAAGCGCCTAGCCTGACAAGCAGCTTCTTGAATGTTGCCCGGTTGTTTACAATCGACACGCTTCCATTGAATTCACCCGTGTAAAGCGTGTCGATCCCGATCGGAACCTGTACAAGCGCATTGGCGAAAGTCACGAGTCCGCGGGCTCTGACCCTGTTGCTGGACGGATTATAATTGAAATCATATTTCGCCTGAACCGCCCCGGAAAACTTGTCGATGTCAGGAATCTCCAGACTGCGGGCAAGTTTCTTTAGGTTGAGATCCAGGAGCACCTTGGCTGTGGCAAATCTGGGCGGCATGAAGTGAAAGCTTAACGACGCCGCGTTGTCCCCCACCATGGCTCTTGGCATCGATATATCCAGCTCAGACGAGCCATCCTTCAATCTGTAACTGCCGCTCAGCTGTCTCACGACCAGCGAATCGCCCGATTTCAATTTGGCCTTGAAATCCGTCAGGTGAAAGAGTGCCTCTATCCCGGCGTTTTGACCGCGCCGCTGGTAGTGAAACATGAGCGCAAACTTCCCCCGCACCGATTTTTCCGGGATTACGTTTTGCATGAACGCGGGGAGGAGATTGTAGACTCCCTGAGCGGAAGAATCGACATTGACAGCGTAGACGGTGATATCAGGCCTCGGATAAAACAAGAGAGAGATACCGGTTCTGATTCTGATCCCGAACACGGACGCTCTGTCCGACTGAATATGAACAAAATCATGTCGCTTGTCGTAATCGAGTTTTGCAGCAAGATTGACGGCGTTTCCGTCGAAAAGCTCAGACTTGTCCTTCCACAGCTGAATATGCCCGACCCTCAGCTGAGAATTGAGCAGAAGCTTGTCCTCTTCGACGACAGTCTTGATCCTGGAAGTGAAATCCACATTAAGAAATTTCACAGACATACCGGTTCTGCTGTCGTACCAGATTATATTCCCGTTAGACACTTCGAAATTCGAGAGAAGGAGGCTTGACAGTGATCCGCGCACATTTTTCGAATCGGCATAGAAGGAATCGTTGAAGAGATGATCTGTATTTAATTTTCCCCTGGCATCTTGTTCGATATACAGAATCGGGGAATAGAAGATTACGTTGTTGATTTCAAGCCGGTTCTTGAGAAGGGGGAGAATCTTTGCGTCGATCATCACCGCCTTCGCATCGAGCAGATAAGGGCTGTCGTATTTGCCGAGACTCGGATTTGAAACGCGGAGTCCCGTTATGCGGATACCGATCGTCGGAAAGAACGAAAGCTCGACTTGTTCGGCCGAGACATCACGGTTCAGCAGCTGGCTGATCTTCGGGAGAACGAGGGCAGTCAACCTGTCGCTGCTGAATATGACCTTGGAGACTATTATCGCAAGAATTATGACAATGCCTACGACGGAAGCTATGGCCTTAATTAACCCTGTGCTCTTTCTCATCCTTGAAAATATATGTTTTGCAGCGTCTATTTTCAATTTAAGAAGGGGTGGGAAGTGGATAGTATTGGTGATTGGAAAAATTTCAATTCGGGCTTATTTTGATGTGTGCTAATTGCATTCGAAGGAATTGATGGAAGCGGCAAGACAACCCAGGCAGAACTTCTCTCCAAAAGACTTTCTGAGAACGGGCTCCGCAACGTGATTCTCCGGGAGCCGGGTGGTACCAGGCTCGGTGAGGGAGTCCGCGATCTCCTTCTGCACAGAACCGACCTCAGGATAAATCCAGCAGCGGAGTTTCTTCTGTTCAGTGCAAGCAGAGCACAGCTCATTCGCGAGAAAGTTGTCCCTCTCCTGGAGCAGGACACACTGGTTATCCTCGACAGGTATTACTATTCTTCCATTGCATACCAGGGTTTCGGAAGGGAAATTCCGATTGAAGATATAGAGACAGTAAGCAGATTTGCGACGCAAAACCTCGCCCCTGATATTGTTTTCCTGGTGAACCTCGAAATCGAGGCCGCACTCCGAAGGAGGCTTGAAGCCGGCCGCGGGGCGGACCGCATGGAGAATACGGAGAGAAAGTTCTTCGAAAACGTCATTCAAGGCTTTTCTTTTTGTGCGGAGAAGGAACCCGATCGCTTTGTAATCGTCGATGGAAATGAGCCTGAGAGGAGAATTTCAGACAGGGTTTTTGATGTTGTTATGAGTAGAATTAAAAAGGCACCGGAGGAAAGAAATGCGCCGTAAAGTTTTCATTTTAATAAGCGTTTTGCTGATCGGAACGAGTATAGGCTTCATCGCCATACAAAACAACGACAGTTTCTACCAGGTCAGGCGAAGCGTAAACGTATTCGGAAACGTATTCAAGGATGTGGTCCAGGACTATGTCGATCCGGTTCCGCCGGAGCAGCTGGTGAGAAAAGGGATCAATGCGATGCTGGCATCTCTGGATCCCTATACGGTTTACATGGATAAGGAAAACAGCGGCGAAATAGATCTGCTGACTACCGGCAAGTACGGTGGAATAGGCGTGTCCATTGGTGTCGCCAACGGAAAGGTCATCATAACCGGAGTGTTCGACGGCTACAGCGCTCAAAGGCAGGGCCTGCGAATCGGCGACCAGATTCTGGATATAGACACGACCAGCGTTGAAAATATGAAGCTTGACGACATCAGCAATATGGTGCGCGGTGAACCCGGTACACAGGTCACTCTTACAATCAAACGTGAGGGAGAAGCTAAACCGTTCAAGGTGGTCCTGGTCCGTGCCGACGTCAGGCTGAATGCCGTATCCTATTACGGAATCGTCGACTCAAACATAGGTTTCATAAAGCTCGACCAGTTCTCCAGGGGTTCCGACCAGCAGGTAAAGGATGCGCTGATGGATCTGATGGCCCGGACAGATTTGAAGGGGTTGATACTCGATTTGAGAAACAACCCGGGCGGCCTTCTCGAATCGGCCGTTGGAATTGCCGAACTCTTCGTTCCCAAAGGGAGCCTTATCGTCCAGACGAAAGGCCGCGACCCGTCATCAGACAGAAAATACACTTCCGACCAGGATCCCATTGCTCCCAATCTTCCCCTGGCGGTACTTGTTAACGGCAACAGTGCGAGCGCAAGCGAGATAGTCACGGGAGCTCTGCAGGATCTTGACAGGGCAGTGGTCGTCGGAACCACCACGTTCGGGAAAGGGCTCGTCCAGACGATAATCCCGATAGATCAGGACGCCCAGCTGAAGATTACCACCGCGAAATACTATACCCCCAGTGGCAGGTGCATTCAGAAGATAAGTTACTCGAAGCTTCGCGAAGGGGAGAACGATATTACACCCGACAGCCTGCGGAAGGAATTCCACACGATGGACGGCCGCCCGGTATTCGAGGCCGGAGGAATCACACCGGATTCCACTGTAATAGGCGAGACCTTCTCAGATTACGTGTTGCAGCTGATGCGCGGCGGCTACTTCTTCAATTATGCCACGCAGTTCCGGTCAGAAAACGATTCCATACCTCCTCATTTCACTGCAGGGAAGAATGTACTTGACGGGTTCAAGAGCTTCGTAGAGAAGAACAACTTCCAGTATATCTCGCGTCTGGGCCAGGCACTCGACGATGCGCAAGACATTGCTTCTTCTTCCAAGTACAACGACTCGATAGACAAGGAACTGGCCTCACTGGAAGCTCAGGTCAGCACTTACGAGAAGGGACTCTTCGAGAAGAACTCAGATCAAATCTCGGAACTCCTGACGAGCGAGATAGAGGGTCGATTCGGAGGCAACTCGGCACAAGTAGCTGCATCTCTGCATTACGATAACCAGGCGAAGGCTGCCGAGTCGATTCTGCACGATACGCCTGTCTACATGCGGATTCTCGGTCTGACTCATTGATTGTCCGGCGGAATAGGCGTAAATTTAGTGAAAAATTCGAAGGAACCAACATAAATGTCTGAACCAAATCCCGTTGCGACGGATCAGAACCTGTTCTCAAGAGGCCTGGAAGGCATTGTGGCCGGACAGTCCTCAATCTGCTTTATAGATGGTCGGAAGGGTGAACTTATATATCGCGGAATCAGCATTGACGAACTTGCTACAGATGCAAGATTTGAAGAGATCGTATATTTGCTTTGGCACGGTACGCTACCCAAGAAAGACGAACTTGCAAGACTTCAGAAAGAGCTATCAGTTAATCGAGGATTGCCGGACCAGGTAATCTCGTTCATGAAAACCGTTCCGAAGAATTCAAGCCCGATGGATGTTCTTCGGACGGCAGTCTCTTTCCTCGGCATCTATGATGAGGAAGCGAAAGACAATTCAATAGAAGCGAACTGGAGAAAGTCCCTGAGGTTGGTGGCAAAGCTTCCAACTATCGTGGCCAACTTCCATACACTCCGGCAAAACGGAGACTATATTAAACCCGATTCGAAGCTCAGTCAGGCATCCAATTTTCTCTACATGCTGAACGGCATCGAGCCTGGGGAGATGGCTTCCAGAACGTTCGACTGCGCGCTCGTGCTCCACGCGGATCACGAGTTCAACGCCTCGACCTTTTCAGCAAGAGTTACAGCTGCGACGTTGTCTGATATATATTCTGCAATCACCTCTGCGGTCGGCACTCTCAAGGGTCCCCTTCATGGAGGAGCCAACGAGCAGGTTATGGACATGCTGCTGAAAATCAAGACGCTGAACAACATTGAACCGTATCTGCAGAAGATGATTTCTCAGAAGAAAAAGGTGCCGGGTTTCGGCCACCGTGTTTACAAGGTCGAAGATCCTCGTGCAAAGCATTTGAAGCGCTTCTCGAAGCAGCTGGCCGAAACCATCGGAAACCTAAAGTGGTTCCAGATGTCCGAGAAGATCGCGGAATATGTAAAAAATGAGAAGAACCTTGTTCCTAATGTCGATTTCTATTCCGCTTCGACGTACTACTATCTGGGAATACCGGTAGATTTATTCACGCCGATTTTCGCGATGAGCAGGGTAGCGGGGTGGACTGCCCACGTGATGGAGCAATATTCCGACAACCGACTTATCAGACCGGTTTCGGAATACATCGGCCCCCAAGAAGTACATTTCGTACCTGTTGAAAATAGATAGACATAAAGTCGGATTTGCCGGCCTCTCTGCAATCCCGGTCTTCGTCGGCCGGGTGGCGGGGCGGGCAATCTGCAAATTGCCGATGTTCAGTCGAGCGTGATTTTTTCTTCTCACTAAGAGAAACAAGCAGATGCACCTGGAATCATGTAAGTTCTGTAAGATAGTTGAAGGGTATGCCGATGCGGAAATCCTGTACGAGGGTCCTGAAAGTGTCGCCTTTCTAGATATTAACCCGATTAACTTCGGACACGCCTTGGTAGTGTCCAGAGAGCATTACGCCGATTTTCTGGAACTTCCTGACGGGGTTTTGATCGATCTCACGAACACGTTGAGTATCGTGGCCAGGGCCGTCATCGATTCCGTACGGCCGGCAGGGTTCAATATCTTCAACAACAATGGACTGGCGGCGGGCCAATCGGTTTTTCATTTCCATTTCCATATTGCACCTAGATACAGCGGAGACGGCCTGAAGGTAAGGCCCCAGGTAAAAGTTTACGAGTCCCCTGAGCACATGGCAGAGTACGCGAACAAAATTCGCGAGAGAATAAAAAGGTAACTACAAATCAGGAGAGCAGAATGAATCCTTATGAAAGGCTGACGCCGCCCACCAAAGGTGAAAAGATCAGGGCCGTTAACGGAAAAATCGAAGTGCCGGATAATCCGATCATCCCGTTCATCGAAGGTGACGGCACCGGACCCGATATCTGGCGTGCCAGCAAGATGGTATTCGATGCGGCTGTTAAGAAAGCCTACAACGGTAAAAGGAATATCGAGTGGTTCGAAGTCTACGCGGGCGAAAAGGCGAACAAAGTCTACGGAAGGGAAGTATGGCTCCCGGACGACACACTCAAGGCAATCAACGAATATGTCGTTGCAATCAAAGGACCTCTCACCACACCGGTGGGTGGTGGAATCAGGTCGCTGAACGTCGCCCTGAGACAGATGCTTGACCTATACGTATGCCTTCGTCCGGTCAGATATTTCGAAGGCGTCCCATCGCCGGTGAAGCGGCCGGAACTGATAGACATGGTCATCTTCCGTGAAAATACCGAAGACATCTATGCCGGTATCGAATGGCGTGCAGGAACGCCTGAAGCGAAGAAGGTGGTGAGCTGGCTGATCAAAGAGATGGGCGTCAAGAAGATAAGATTCCCGGAGTCGTCCAGCATCGGAATCAAACCCGTGTCCGAAGAGGGAACGAAACGTCTTGTTCGCGCGGCAATTAATTACGCCCTTGCCAACAAGCGCAAAAGCGTAACATTCGTGCACAAGGGAAACATCATGAAGTATACAGAAGGCGGTTTCCGTGATTGGGGATACGAACTTGCAAAGAGCGAGTTCCGCGACAAAGTGGTGACGTGGGACGAAGTTCAGCAGGGTGCGAGCCCCGACGGCAAACTGCTCATCAAGGATGCAATTGCCGACAGCTTCCTGCAGCAGATTCTTACCAGACCTGCCGAGTACGACACGATTGCCACACTGAACCTGAACGGCGACTACATCTCCGATGCGCTTGCAGCCCAGGTCGGCGGGATCGGAATTGCACCCGGAGCAAACATCAACTACGCCAACGGGTATGCAATATTCGAAGCAACTCACGGGACTGCTCCGAAGTACACAAACCTCGACAAGGTCAACCCCGGCTCCGTCATACTGAGCGGAGTGCTGATGTTCCAGTATATGGGATGGAATGAAGTCGCCGATGCGATCGTAAGAGGGATTGAAAAGGCGATCAAGTCGAAAGTTGTCACTTACGACTTCGCGAGACTGATGGAAGGCGCCAAAGAGGTGAAGACATCGGAATTCGGAAAGGCTATAATCGACAACATGTAGACCGAAGCCCTGGTTGTAAGACAATCTAACGGGTGAGGCCGCCGACCGGCGGCCTTTTTTTGTGCCCGAATGCAGGATATCTCAAAGAGTCAGGTGAGGACCCGGCCGAAGGCGGCACGTGTCAGGGCGGTCATCTTTTAGCTTGACAACGGGTATTTAATATTTTAACTTAATCGCGTTATTAAACTTAATTACTTAGATATTCGGTTGGGATATGTTAACAACAGGCGAAAAAAAACTTGACCCGATTGACCACAGGCTGCTCGAAATACTGCAAAAGAATGCCAGAACTAAGCTGAACGAAATGGCCCAGCAGCTCGGGTTGACCATTCCAACAATCTCAGAACGTATTCAGAAGCTTGAGGAACGAGGCTATATAAAAGGCTACACCACGATCCTCGATGCAAAACGACTCGGCAAAGACATTACCGCCTTCATAACTGTTTCCATCGATTCAAGCAAACACTACCAGATGTTTATGGAGCGGGCCAGGGAGACGGAAGAGATCCTCGAATGTCACTCCGTGACAGGAGAAGGTTCGCATCTTCTGAAAATCAGGGCCGAGAACACTAACGCACTGGAGAAACTTCTGTCGCGAATACAATCATGGCCCGGAGTATTGAGCACTAAAACCAGCGTCGTACTCTCCACAATAAAAGAGTCGACAGTACTTAAAACACAAAACACCTAATACAGGAGGAACAAATGGCAAAAGTCGCCAGGACAACTAGCGGCGTGGATAGGCTATTGAAATTTGTAAAGGACAGCGGCGTTGAAATCGTCGACCTGAGGTTCACAGACATTCCAGGGCAATGGCAGCACTTTTCAATTCTTCCGTCCGAGCTGACGGCCAATTCGTTTGAAGAGGGAGTAGGATTCGACGGCTCGAGTATTCGGGGTTTCCAGAGCATTCAGGAAAGCGACATGGTCTTGATACCGGACGTAGATAGATTCTTCATCGACCCATTCACTTCACACAAGACCATCAACATCGTTTGCGATGTGAAGGACCCAATTACGGGCGAACCCTACCGGCGTGATCCCCGATTCATTGCTCACAAAGCAGAAGCATATGTCAAATCCACAGGACTTGCTGATACAGCATACTTCGGACCCGAGGCGGAGTTCTTCATCTTCGACAACATAAGATTCGACCAATCGATCAACACCGGTTTTTACGAGATAGACTCCGATGAAGGATTCTGGAACAGCGGATCAAATGGCAAGCAAAATCTCGGCTACCGGCCCAGGACGAAAGAAGGCTACTTCCCGGTTGCGCCGGTCGACAGCCTCCAGGACATCCGGTCTGAGATGGTTCTGACCATGAACAAGGTTGGCATAAACGTGGAAGTGCACCATCATGAAGTCGCGACGGCAGGCCAGACCGAAATCGACATGCGGTTTTCTCCGCTGACTCAGATGGCGGACAACCTTATGACTTATAAGTACATCACGAAGAACGTAGCTGCCAAACACAACAAGACCGTCACGTTCATGCCCAAGCCTCTCTTCGGGGACAACGGATCGGGTATGCATGTCCACCAGAGCCTTTGGAAAGCAGGGAAGCCGCTGTTTTACGGGAACGGCTATGCGAATCTGAGCGAAATGGCACTTTACTATATCGGCGGACTTCTGAAACATGCTGCGGCGCTCTGTGCCATCATTAATCCCACGACGAATTCTTATCGCAGGCTGGTTCCAGGGTTCGAGGCGCCGGTGAATCTCGCTTACAGTCAGCGCAACAGGTCGGCTGCGGTCAGGATTCCAATGTATTCCAAGAACCCGAAGGCAAAGCGTGTAGAGTTCCGCGTCCCGGATCCGTCAACTAATCCTTATCTCGCATTCCCGGCTCTCCTGATGGCCGGCATCGACGGGATCCTCAACAAGATCGACCCGGGCGAGCCCCTCGATAAGGATATTTACGATCTTTCTCCGGAAGAGCTCCGGAACGTGCCTTCGACGCCCGGCTCACTTGAGGCCGCTCTCAAAGCCCTCGAACGCGATCACGAGTTCCTGCTTCGCGGGGACGTGTTCACCGAAGACCTCGTCAATCTCTGGATAAAGTACAAAATGGCGAACGAGGTCAAGCAGGTCGCGCTGAGGCCTCACCCGTACGAATTCATGATGTATTACGACATCTGATTCGAGGAGTACCACTCTCACGATAGTTCCACATGGGGCCGCCGAAGAGCGGCCCCTTTTCATCTCATTGAAATGCGAGTAGTTTTGAGTTAAATTTCGTACGAATTTTCATGAGAAACTAAGGGAGTGATTCCAATGGCTGTTCAGTCTGATTCGTTTTCCGTTAAGAAAAATCTTTCCGTAAAAAATTCCAACTACAAGATCTTTCATCTTCCCAGCCTTGATAAGCAGAATTTCAATGTTTCCAAGCTTCCCTATTCCATCCGCATTTTACTGGAGAACCTCCTGCGACACGAGGACGGCAGAATCGTAACGGCCTCCGATATCGAAACTCTGCTGAAATGGGACGGAAAGAACCTGTCCGCGAAGGAAATTGCCTACATGCCCGCCAGGGTGCTTCTCCAGGATTTTACCGGCGTTCCCGCAGTCGTCGACCTCGCCGCAATGAGAAGCGCAGTCGAGCGGATGAACGGCAATACGCAGAAGATCAATCCTCTTATCCCTTCCGAATTGGTCATCGATCACTCCGTTCAGGTCGATCAGTTCGGTACCGACGGCGCATTTCTCTTCAATGCAGATATGGAGTTCAAACGAAACGTAGAGAGATACAAACTCTTAAGATGGGGACAGAAAGCGTTCCGAAATTTCAACGTGGTTCCGCCGGACACCGGCATTTGTCACCAGGTGAACCTTGAATACCTGGCCCGCGTCGTGGAAACGCGTGAACAGAACGGCGAGTTGACGGCATTCCCGGATTCGCTCCTTGGTACCGATTCTCACACAACCATGGTAAACGGCCTCGGAGTCTTCGGCTGGGGAGTGGGCGGAATCGAAGCTGAGGCCGTAATGCTTGGACAGCCATACTTCATGCTTACTCCTGAGGTGATCGGGGTGAAGCTGACCGGTGAGCTTGCTGAAGGTGCGACGGCGACGGATCTTGTTTTGACAGTGACTCAGGCCCTACGTAAAAAAGGTGTTGTCGGAAAAATCGTCGAATACTTCGGCGAGGGCATTGCCAGGCTCGCACTCGCCGATCGCGCGACGATCAGCAACATGTCTCCGGAATATGGAGCCACAATGGGATTTTTCCCTGTCGACGGAGAGACTCTTAAGTACCTTAAACTGACCGGCAGGAACGACGACTTCGTCGCAGTTGTAGAAAACTACTGCAAAGAACAAGGTCTGTTCTGGAGCAAAGATCAACCTGAGCCGGTATACAGCGATACGCTGGAAGTTGACATGGGGACGATTGAGCCATGCATCGCGGG
>JBJKPN010000040.1:0-11082 GCA_046706365.1 Candidatus Kryptoniota bacterium
GGTTATGCCAATCCGACCAGGATGCCTATCGTCGGTGAAGAGGCGACGAACCTCGTCTGCCTTGACATTCAACATCGGCAGGAATAGTTTTCCGGAAGACGGAGGAGGAGACGGATGAAATTGAAGCACATAGTTCCGGCTGTTCTGCTATCGAGCCTTGTTGCAGCGGCACCCTGCCTGGCGCAAATGTTACCTGAACTGAATTTCCCGCTTTCAGCCCGGGATAATGCGATGGGGGGCGCGGGAGTGTCGTACGAATCGTACAACAGCTTCGCGATCATCGAAAATCCCGCCGCGCTCGGGTTGGCCTCGTTGAACCAGTTCTTCACCGCCGGGTTTGTCCCCGCGACCCGCACTTCTTATGTGTTTCCCTATCCGTATTCGAGTGAAAGCAAGTTGACCCAGGCTTTCGGGTTCTCTGCCGGCACAACTCTTAACCGGTTCCTGACCGGGCTCCCACTTAGAGTGAGTTTCGGATTGGCCTATTCCAACATCGGTTACAGATTCCTGCTCCCCGGCTTCGATCCTTACGACTTCCTGCAAAGCGATGTAATAAACCGCTTGACTCTCGCGGCCGCTTTCAATTATGTCGTCACATTCGGTTTCGGCTACTCATTCGTGCCGTTGAATTACAAGCTCCAGGACTTTGGAAGCGCCGCCACAATAACACAACAGACGGTAGACTCCCATGACTTCGGCGCAATTTTCAGAGTTCCTGCCTTGAAGCTGCTGTCGACCCTCCAAGAACGTGGTACATTTACCGCCGAAGGCGTGGAACCGATCCTCGACTTAACAATCGGCTATTCACAGAGAAACATAGGAAATGAATACGACTCCTTCGGGAGTGCCGGGTTACCCCGGGAGGCCGCTTTAGGGTGGAACATCGTTCTCGGGTTCAACTCCAGAGTGGACAATCACAAATGGAAATGGTTTTCATTCACCTGGGTGAGAGAATCGGGGGCCGCGCTTCTGACATTAGACTCGTCAGTCTATATCGATCCGCACAGTTACGATACCACTTACAGCTATGTGAACAGGTACGAGAGCGGCCTGGGGAGTTTCCGTATTTATGATAACCTGATTGCCGGGAAATCGACGGGAGAAGTTAACGTGTTAAAAGGATGGCAGGTTCAGATCGGACAAATATTTTATCTGCGGGGCGGGTCCGTGACCGATGTCCGGCGGCCGACATATACCACGTTCGGGTGGGGAGCGAACAGCGCCGGGATCGTGAAGGCTCTCCTCTTTCTGCGCATGCTGAATCCGGGAGCGGGAATCACAAACTTTCTCCTCGACCATCTCGATTTACGATTCGATTACAGCAGGGCCGAGGGGGGACCGTTTGCGAACGAGCCTCTCGAGACACTGACCCTTGTCATGCGTTAATAGGCATTGAAGAAACAGACGGACGGCAGGCATCGGGGAGGTAACCTGAAACAATCGCGCGTGCACCTGACGGTACCGCGTGACATTGTAAGAGTATTGACGACAGGTGCCGCCGGGAATGAGCGGCAGTCCGGCTGGGAGCTCCGCGTGTTCCGCAGGGCCGGCGGAGTGTGACGACCCGCGAAGGAGGAAGTATGCCTCGGGCACAAAGCACACAGACTTCTGCATCCGTTTGCTTCATCCGAGGTTTTCATTTAGCTTCTGGTGGTTTCGTGCCATGCGGCGATCCGGACCGGAAGAGGTCGGCTGGATTGGGCTTTTCGGGCGGTGCAAACCATAACCATTCCATTTTCTACCAATTTTCCGCGATTTGATTAAACCCCAGGCTTGTCCGGACGAAGAGTTCGTAGTTCCGGGTTCGGTGTTCGTGGTTCCGGATGAATGGTTCAGGGTTCCGGATGGAGGGTTCAAGGTTCTGGGTTCAATGTTCAGGGTTCCGGATGAATGGTTCGGAGTTCCGGACGAAGAGTTCAAGGTTCTGGGTTCAATGTTCAGCGTTCCGGATGAATGGTTCGTCGTTCCAGATGGAGAGTTCAAGGTTCCGGGTTCAATGTTCGGGGTTCCGGATGAATGGTTCGTCGTTCCAGATGGAGGGTTCAAGGTTCTGGGTTCAATGTTCAGCGTTGCGGATGAATGGTTCGTCGTTCCGGATGGAGGGTTCAAGGTTCTGGGTTCAATGTTCAGGGTTCCGGATGAATGGTTCGTCGTTCCGGGTTCGGCGCTCGTGATTCCGGATGAGATTTTTGGTCGTCCGGGAATGTGCTTCGGCTCGCCGGGAGCGGCGTCATTCGGGCCGGGAGACAGGTACGTCAATCCGGAAGGAAGGTTCGGGTTGCCGGAAGCCAGGATCCGGAGGGATTGTGAGTGCCGGCTGAGCCGGGAAAGAGTGTTGCGGGCCTGGTAAGTCGGGTGCCGGAAGTTGTTCGACAGCCGGAAGGAGAGGTTCAATGAGTCCGGCGAACGTCGTACATAGTCCTGAGGAATGAAAGCGATGCCGGCGGTCAGCATCGGTTCCTTCGGAAACGTCAGAGTCCGGTCTGTCGGCATGAATGGATTCCATATAGATTGCCGCCGCGGGAGGGCCCCGCGGGATAACGGTTCGGCTGCCCTGAACCGGTTCTGAAAATCAGCGCGGACATTCAGATGAACAACAATGAAGAGAATTATCTTACGATGCTCGAGGCGACCTGGTCCATCCTGAGGGCGAACGAAGAGAAGATCAGGCTTCCAGCTCTGAGAGCGGCAGTGGGGGACTTCGAAGTGCTCCTTGCGAAAGTCAAGGATCTGGCGCAGCAGGTGATGACGGCAACTGCGGGGAAGGCGAATTCGAAGGCCAACTGCAGGGAAGCACTGCAGGAGGAGGTCATGGTCGTCGCCCGGGCGATTCAGGCATACGGTCACAGGATCGAAGACCTGGAAATCGTCGAAAAGGCTCGTGTCGTAAAGAGCGACCTGCAATACCTGAGGGACACTGTGCTTGTGGGGAGATCGTTTTCCATCTATGAGCTGGGCGTCGAGAATTCGGCGGAGCTGGTCGACTACGGAGTGACGGCGGGGAAACTGGAATCGTTGAAGAGAAGGGTCGATACGTTCCAGGCGGCGCTCGGTGATCGCGAGGGGAGTGTTGCGCGGCGGAAGGGGGCGAGGAAGAGCCTTCGCGCGTACATGAACGAGACGAAGAAGCTTCTGGCAAATGAGATCGACAATCTCATGGCGGAATTCAAGATGAGCGATCCGCAGTTTTACAACGAATACATCGAGGCGCGGCGGACGAAGGACGTCGGACTGAGACACAGGGAGCGGCGCGCGTCTGAGGCTCCCGCTACCGGGCCGTCCGGCCCCGAGCCATCGGGCTCCAAGTCTCCCGAAGGGACGGCTTCGGTCGCCAGGCTTAGCTGAGTCCGGCGGACTCTGCGAGCGGAAGGTTGTGCGAGGTCTCAAATCGCCCGATGCGGCGGAGAGCAGAACCAAAACACGGAGACACGGGAGACACTGAGAAACACAGGAGAAATATGACTGTCCACTCAGTGTCTCTGTGCCTCCCGTGGTTCAATTCTTTAAACAGGGATAACTCCACATTAACCCGTCATCGCGAGGAGTGCCGATGAAAACCGGGAGGGCGCGTCGACCCGCCCTCCGATCACAGAGGGTAAAGACAAGTAGTCGGGCCGCACCATTTCGCGGCAGGACCACCATTATTCCCGATAGAACATCCTTCGCATCGACTCACAGCCGACGGAGTCGAACCGACAAAACCTCGGGTGACATATTTCACTTGAGAAGCAGCATCTTCTTGGTCAGAGTCTGTCCTCCCGAACTGAGCCTGTAGAAATAAACGCCGCTGGCATACCTGGAGCCGTCGAAGCTGACATGATACCGGCCGGGCTGCTTCACAGCGTCTACGAGCGTCGCCACTTCCCTGCTGAGAATGTCATAGACCTTAAGTGTGACGCGGCCTTCCTTCGGCACAGAATAGGAGATGGTGGAGGTCGGGTTGAACGGATTAGGGTAATTCTGGCCGAGGCTGAATGCAACGGGTACCTGCGTTTTGCCGTTCACGGAAGTGACGATGCCCGGCACTTCCAGGATACTCCAGCCCCTGTTATTACTCTTGTGAATTTCCTTCATGGTGTTCCCGGGATCCACCACAGCCCAGAGCTGGACATAGTCGAAATCGGTAACCAGCCGGGTATTCACCTGCGAAGGCGCCAGCCACTTGACCGTGACGATCTGGGAGCCGCGAGACGGGATGTAAGAGGAAGTCGAAAACACCGAGTCGCCCGACAGGCTTTTGATTATCGTGCCTCCGTTGTCGGGGTTGCCCACGTAGAAGCTTACCTGCACGCTGGTATCTGTCGGTATGAGGCTGTAATTATGGATGCGAACCGAAGTTGTCACAGTATCCCCGGGGGCAGGATTGGACGGGGATGAGAAGATCTCACTTGTCTGGTAAATCTTGGAAGGGTCCTGAACCGTATTGCCTTCCTGCGGCCAGTGAAGATAAGGGAGCGCGAGGGCCGGATCGGGCGCCTGACCGTACATCTGAGACCACCATGTGCTGGATCCACCGGGGGCCGGCAAACTCACGTCGACTGCATAATCGATCACAAGGGCACCGTTCTTCGCCCAGTACACATAAGGATAAACAGTGTAGCCGTCCTCTCCGATGGAGGAGTTGACCTGGCCGAAACTCAATGCCACCTGCATTGAGCTCCCGACCGTCGTCGTATGAGATGTCAGGTTTGAGTTACTGTAATCCCCGCTCACACCGGCAGTAAGAGAGGCGCCTATTCCGGCAAAATCTCCTCCGACCGTGGCCTTCGCCGATACGTTCATTTTGAAAGTCTGGGTCAACGACGATGAATTGCTCGTAAGATCGCTCGTCGTCAGAGTGTACGAGTAAGAACCCTTCCCGAGGTCGAAGCCGGTGCCGAGCGAGTTTACCAGCGGCTCCAGAACCGACGGGTTATCTTTGAGAGAGTCGTAAGCGGGATAGTATGAAAGGGCGTTGTCCACCAGGTGATCCGGGATATAGGAGTATGCGCCCCAATCGGTGCTGCCGATCCAGTTGTAGGTGGGAGAGCTCGGTACGGTCACGAGAACGTGACCTCTCACCTGCCCGCTGTCGAGGACGGGATATTCCCAGATATCGTAGTTGACTGTAATCGCAAATATTTTATCGGCTCCCTCGGAAGTCGCCTTGATGTCGACGGTCTCCTCGTGTGAAGAGTTGCTGACCCTGCTGAAATCCTGTCCGTAGTGGGTATCGAGGCTGGCCTCCACCTTTGCTCCGAGATAACTCGCGCTTCCGGAAAGAGAAGCGCCGACGCCCCATGAAGAATTGACGGTCGATTGGACCTGATCGGTTGTCGATTGCGACTGGTCATACACGGCGGTAAAGAGCCCGCCTCCGCTCCCGTTGTTGAACGCGTTGCAGATGTCGTAGGAAGTGTCGTTGAAGACGTCGAAATGAACCGGAGGCGCGTTCAGTATCACCAGCGGCTGAACAATGTTTGTCTCGTAGAAATGCTCCGGCGGTCCCAGGGTCAGACTTCCGCCGTTGAAGTCTCCGAGGGCAAGGGCGTAATGCCGTCGGAGACCGTTGCTGCCGCCGTTTATGTAAGGCAGATTCTCAGGCATATAGCTGTTTTTCTCGGCAATGGTCGTCATCGAGAACGTACTCGAGTCTGCCGAAATCACGGCGACATCGAGAGCCTGGTAGACATTGCCGCTCCCGTCGTCGTTATACTCGTTTCGGAGCACGACGATATCGGCGTTCCTCGATTGATCGACCGCGCTGACTTTCAGGAAACTGCTGGAATACAGGTAATCGTCGAAATCGTTCGTCCCGTTTACAAATGTGTTCGTCTTATAGTCCGGGAAGAGGTAAGATCCGTTCTTCCTAGGCTCGATTATGGAAACCTCGTTTCCCACATCGAGCACGATTTCAGAAACACCGTCCCCGTTGAGGTCGCCGCACGCTATGCTCTCCGCCATGGGATTGGCGTTGGGTTGGATTTCATACTGGGCGGCGCTGGAGTCGGCCGAGACAGCGACACTCTGAAGACTTGTGTCCGGGTGGGCTATGTAAATGGTCGTATTATAGGAGCCGACGTCGGCGTTGCTCGTAAGAGCGAGCGCGAGATAGTCCCTGTAGTTGTCCCCGGTGAAGTCGCCCGAAGTAATCACAATTTGAGAGAGGAGAGAGTTGAACATCGCATTGAAGCTGGTGCTTCCCTTCGCGACGATGCTGCCGTTGTTCCCGAGCTCGAAGAGTTTAATGTAAAGAGTCCCGTCGCTGTTGAATCCGGTGAGAGCGATCTGGCTTGTGGTGTCGTCGGTGAAATTCCCTGCCGCAATATCGAAGAGGCTGTAGTATGACTGGGCAGAGGATACCGGGGCGGCCGAGGAGGTCGAGCCGAGGAGCGTCAGATGGGAAGCGGCCGATGCACTCCATCCGTAGACTGCTATGTTGATGTTTCCGTTAGTGGGATCATGCCAGGCGATGATCAAATCTTCCTTTCCTGTGCCCAGCAGGTCGGCCATCGTTGCCCGGATCTGACCGTCGTAGACGGAACTCTGGCTGGTTGTCAGATTGCCGACGACTTCACCCGTGATGCCGCTGTTGTCGAAGCTGAGAGTCGAGCTGTTCACGCTGAAGGCACTTGCGAAGACCTTCGCGGTGTTCGGTGCGCCGGCGGAATCGTAGGTTTCCCAGACCGTCGCGACCTGATCGTAACCGTTGCCCATCATGCTGCCGGCCAGGACAACCGAGTGTTTGTTTCCCCCTATTGCGGGATAGCGGTTCTGGTTCGAAGCATCGGTGACGCTGTCTCCGGACAGTGATCCGTCGGTATTTAGAAGCTGGTCCGGCGGAACGCTCGGCTGGCCGGTCAGGTAATTCATGATTTGAAAGTGGTATGCATCGTAGTCAGCAGTAGTCGCGTTGGCCGGCGGCTCACTCCAGAAGAGCATGATTTGTTTCTCGGCGGCGATGGTGCGATCCTGGCCCAGCGGCCCGTATGACGAGTTTGATGAAAAAATCCTGTTGAGATGACTGCCTGATGCGGGAGACGCCGGGACTTTGTTGGTGAGGTTTTGTGCGTTGAGGGTGTTCACCGCGAGAATGGCAATTGCCGCCGCGAGGGTAAGGGATAATCCCTTAAATGGTAGAATTGGTCTCATAGTACTTGGTTACCTCTCTGGTCTATATGAAGGATTAAGCTGGCCGCGAAGGGTATAGTACTCTGGATCGATAATGATAAACACTGCCCCACAGTCCCCTGGAACCTGGAATATCAGATAGTCCCCTTCCATTCTCTGGAAACGAGACGGTTTCTCTTCAGTTCCGGGCCCAAACAGTGACGCGCTCGCAGCACTCGATCCTCCTTCCGCAGTCACAGTGCGACACCTAAACAACAGCGGGTAAATTTTAATGGTTCCGGTATGCGCAGGTTCGTATGATGAAGGTCGAACCAGGATGCCCCGATTGACGAAAGGATGAGGCCGGGCAACGTAGAATCAAAACAGGGAGGCACGGAGGAGCACGAATGTTTACTCCGTGTTTCCGGGTCTCCCGTAGTTCAGTTCTCCAGTAAAGGGTACCCACATGTTTACCGCCTTCGCCACGTCGTGAAGGCAAAGCCTGAGCAGTCCGGGGGCTCTGGACTATAATGATGGGGAATGCCGCGTCCCGCTGCGCGGGACTCGATATGACGTGTGACTTGCGGGGTATTGCAGGGAGGCCTCTTCGTTCTCATTTTCGACCTGGCCGTCATCGCGAGGAGTCCCGATGAAATCGGGACTCCGCGGCGATCCCCTTCATTTTACTCCGCGGGTTTGTGATGAGCCGGCAGATGAACTGGGCTGGCTGTTCTTTCTTTTCTCTTGATAGAAAAGAAAGAACGAAAGTGCCGCCTTGCGGCATCCCGCATTATCCATTTTGGATATTGATGAGCGGGAAAAAAATCAAGACTGTGGGAAAATGTACGCAGTCGTGGAATTGGGGCACATTCGTGACGGGGACGGGACGCCATTTTCGCATGGGGGGACATAGGGAGTTTGAGGCCTTCCACATTAACCCGTCATCGCGAGGAGTCCCGATGAAATCGGGACGACATGGCGATCCCCCACTTGAAGACGTTCCCGGCCGCGGGTGTTTTCCGCCATCCGATGAGGATAGAACACGGAAGGGAACGGATTGGACGGAGTTTCACGGGGTATTCATCCCTACGCTTGCTTCTATCGGAGGTGCAAGCGCCAGATTTATCGAAGATTGCCCAAAGGGGCAAGGAGAAGCCAATTGGTGACCGGACCCCTTGCGTCTTTGCCCCATGATTGCAGCCATCTCGCCAAGTTCCCTTAACTCGGCCAGTCATGCCAGCGGGGGAATCCAGGCAAAGCTTGAACCCGTGCCAGCTAATGCATAACTTCTACCAGTCAAGGGATCGAAAGAGGGTTAGAAAAGTCATTTGCAGCCGGATTGATACTTGATCACCGAAGCCGATACCTGCCGAAAATATGTCCTGCCAAAGCTGATTGACGCAGGCTGGGATAACGAACCGCACTCTTTTACGGAACAGAAGAGTTTCACAGAAGGTCGCATCATCGTTGTCGGTAACAGGGCGAAGCGAAGACCTCAAAAGAGGGCGGACTATCTACTGAGGTACACGAGAGATTTCACCATTGCTGTCGTTGAGGCGAAGGCGGCTTACAAACTGCCGGGCGACGGTTTGCAGCAGGCGAAAGAATATGCGGAAATGCTCGGGCTGAAATTTGCCTATTCTACAAACGGCCATGGAATCGTCGAGTTCGACTATCTCATGGGCAAAGAATCAACCCTCGACAAATTCCCAACTCCCGATGAGCTTTTTGGTAGGCTCACTTCGAAGATACAACTCGACACCGACAGCCTTAGCAAATTGCTCACTCCTTTTAACTCTACTGGAAAAACGCCGAGATACTACCAGGAACTTGCGATAAATCGAACGGTGGAGGAGATCCTCAAAGGAAAATCGAGGATCCTCCTCACCATGGCAACCGGCACCGGAAAGACCGATGTAGCTTTTCAAATCTGCTGGATGTTGTGGAGCTCTGGATGGACTCGGAAAGGTGAACATGGTAAGCCCAAAATTCTGTATCTGTCCGACCGGAACGTCCTTGTGGACGATCCAAAGGACAAGACATTCTCAGCGTTTGGCGATGCCCGGGATAAGATTGTGAACGGAGAAGTCAGCAAAGGACGTGAGATATATTTTGCCATCTATCAGGCAATTGCCAGCGACGAACGAAGACCCGGACTGTATAAGGAATTCGACAAAGACTTCTTCGACCTTGTTATAGTGGACGAGTGTCACAGGGGAAGTGCCAATGAGGAAAGCAACTGGCGTGAAATACTCGACTATTTCAGCCCGGCTTATAAACTGGGACTGACGGCAACACCTTTGCGGCAAGACAACAAGGACACCTACAAGTATTTTGGAAATCCCATCTATACTTACAGCCTCAAGCAAGGTATTGAAGACGGCTTCCTTGCACCATATAAGGTTGACAGGGTTGTGACTACTTACGATGCCGTCGGATGGCGCCCGTCGAAAGGCGAGCTGGACAGATTCAAGCGGGAAATTCCCGACAAGGAGTATCATACAGAAGATTTCGAAAAACTCGTCGCCCTAAAAGCCAGAACCGAAGCGATTGCTAAACATCTCACCGGTTTCATGAAAAGGACCGACCGGTTTGCAAAGACTATGGTGTTCTGCGTCGACCAGGAGCATGCATTGGAGATGCGCGAAGCTTTGACGAATCTGAATTCCGATCTAGCCGCCGAACATCCCGATTACGTGTGCCGAGTGACGGCAGACGAAGGGACCACCGGAAGAGCTCATCTCGATAAATTCAAGGAGGTCGATTCGGATTCCCCCGTGATCCTCACAACTTCGCAGATGCTGACGACAGGCATCAACGCGCCGACCTGCAGAAACATCGTTATCGCCCGCGTCATCAACTCCATGACGGATTTCAAGCAAATCATCGGAAGAGGGACACGCGTCAGGGACGACTACGGGAAGTTCTACTTCAACATTATCGATTACACAGGTTCCGCCACCAGGCTTTTCGCCGATCCGGACTTCGACGGCGAGCCGGCACTCATAACCGAAGAAGAGATCGATGACGATGGGGAAGTTGTAAAATCGGATTACCCGATCGAAGAGCCGGAACACAAGGAGTTTAAAGAGGGCTCTGAGGAAACGGGGACGAGTCTGGCCGACGATTCCGAAGGAAAGAGGCGGAAATACTATTACGACGGAGGGCAGGTTGACATCGCCTCGGAGATAGTCTACGAGCTCGACGGGGACGGCAGGCAAATTCGCGTCGTGAAGTACATCGACTACACTGCCGACAGCGTCCGGACGCTATTCCCGTCGGTAATGGAATTACGGAAGAAGTGGGCCGACCCGTCGAGCAGGTCCGAGATTATTGAGCGCCTCGAGGAGAGAGGGATTGATTTCGAGAGTCTCGCCGAGGTGACGAAGCAGCCTGATGCAGATCCGTTCGACCTTCTGTGCTACGTAGCGTTCAATTCTCCCTTGCGGACACGCCGTGAGAGGGCGGAAAGGGTGAGGAGAGAGCGAAAGGAGTTCTTCGAGAAATATGGCATGGAGGCGAGAGGCATCCTCGAGGAGCTTCTTGAAAAATATGCCGAACACGGAACAACGCAGTTCGCGATACCAGACATTTTGAAGGTGCGGCCAATTTCAGGTCATGGGAATGAAATAGAAATAAGCAACAAATTCGGTGGGGCATTGAAGCTTCGTGAGGCTGTGAACGAGCTTCAGAGTATATTATATGCGGCATAAATTATCGGGATGAAAGTGAGTAAAACCAGAAGAACCAAATCAAAGCAGCCTCTAACCACAGCACAACAGTTAAGCAGCATCATCAAATCCGCGCGGGACATAATGCGGAAGGACAAGGGACTTAACGGAGACCTCGACAGGCTGCCGATGTTGACGTGGATCATGTTCCTCAAATTCCTCGACGACCTGGAGCAAAGGAGAGAGACAGACGCAGTGCTGAGGGGAACGAAGTTCAAACCCGGCATTGAGCCTCCATACCGCTGGCGGGATTGGGCGGCGA
>JBJKPN010000041.1:0-13121 GCA_046706365.1 Candidatus Kryptoniota bacterium
TCTCGAAGTATTCCTTCCTCGCAAAGTTTCCTGATATGACCGGCCTGATCGGGAACTACTGCCAGGGAAACGAACCGAGTTTCGACATCGCGTACATGTACGATTTTGCAGGAGAGCCGTGGAAGACACAGAAGATGATACGTGAAATAATGGAGGTGTGGTATAACGACTCGCCGCTCGGGATACCCGGCGACGACGACCAGGGAGCAATGGGTGCATGGTATGTCTTCTCCGCAATGGGTTTCTACCCGTTCTGCCCGGGTGCACCATATTACGTGATCGGAAGCCCGGTATTCAGGAAGACCACGATCGAACTTCCAAGCGGGAAGGACTTTACAATCCAGGCCGACAGCGTGTCGGTCCACAATAAGTATATACAATCTGCGACCCTCAACGGAAGGCCGCTCGACAAGCCATGGTTTGCTCAAGAGGATATCGAGAACGGTGGAGTTCTCGCTCTTCAGATGGGACCGAGGCCTGACAGGAAATGGGGAAGTGCCGGGGCGGACGCTCCGCCTTCAATGAGCAAATGAATAAATAAACCAATTGTGTACCTAGCTTGAGGAGAACATTATGATACGAAGACTTCTGCTTTCTCAAATGACCCTGCTCGTGTTCCTGCTGGGCCAGGCGATTGTCGCACGAGGAGCAGTAACGGCGGCGACAGCAACCGATGCGGAGCAGCCGGCGGCGAACAGGCTGTTGCTTCTTCGCTTCCCGACAATGTCGAAGACGCAAATTGCATTCGAATATGGCGGCGAGATTTGGACTGTCAGCCGGAAGGGAGGACAGGCTCACCGTCTCGTGACCGGCCTGGACGTCCTCACGATGCCGATATTCTCGCCGGACGGCTCGATGATCGCCTATACCGGTACCTACGATCACAACACGGATGTCTACGTCGTTCCGTCGACCGGCGGCGAACCTACCCGCCTTACATATCATCCCGGTCCTGACGTCGCGGTTGGCTGGACACCCGACGGAAAAGACGTCCTGTTCCGTTCGAGGCGTTACACTTATTCCGACCCGAACCAGCTTTATACAGTTCCGGTGACCGGCGGCTTTCCGCAGGAACTTCCGCTGTCGATGGCTGAGACAGGTTCCTATTCACCGAACGGTTCGAGGATCGCCTATGTCCCATCGTTCCAGTGGGAACCGTTTTGGAAAGGCTATCGCGGCGGTCAAACAACACCGATCTGGATCGCGACGCTTTCCAATTCCAGCGTGGTGAAGATCCCGAGAGACGGCGCAAACTATAATGACCCGATGTGGGTCGGAAACGCGGTCTACTACCTATCTGATCAGGACGGTCCGATTACGCTTTTTTCCTATAATGTTGACACGAAAAAGGTCACGAAGTTGATCGATAACAAGGGGTTCGACATCACGTCCGCGTCGGCAGGCCCCGGCGGAATCGTTTACTCACAGTTCGGCCAGTTGTACATATATGATTTTGCGACAAAGGTGTCCCAACATGTGCCGGTAACGGTATCCGGCGATCTGCCGCAGGTCCGACCGACTTACGAGAAAGTCGCGGATCAGATATCGAATTACGACATCTCTCCGAACGGCGTGCGCGCAGTGTTTCAGGCGCACGGCGATATCCTTACCGTACCCACGAAGCACGGGAGTATCGACAATCTGACCAGCAGTCCGGGAGTCGAAGACCGCAGCCCGGCATGGTCACCGGACGGGAAATCGATTGCATACTTCTCGGACAGGGACGGGGAATATGACCTCTACGTCCGGAATCAGGACGGATCCGGGAAGGTCAGGAAGATTTCGCTCGGTCAGAAAGACGCGTTTTACTACCAGCTGACCTGGTCGCCCGATAGCAAGAAGCTCTCGTTCAGTGATCAGAAGCTGAACCTGTGGTACGTCGACCTCACCCAAAAAGACCCGAAACCGATCAAGGTCGATGTCGACGACTACTCGGAGCTGCACGAATTCGACCAGAGCTGGTCGCCCGACAGCCGCTGGATAGCTTACACGAAGGTCCTTCCGAATTATCTACACGCGGTCTATGTCTATTCGCTGAAGGACCATGAGATTCACCAGATAACAGACGGCGGAAGCGATTGCCTCTATCCGGTATTCGACAAGGACGGCAAGTACCTCTACTACACATCGAGCACGAACACCGGTCTCTCGCAGGGATGGCTCGACATGACGAAGCTCGAACGCCCCGTCACGAGGAATGTCTACGCCGTGCTTCTCAGAGAGGGAATAGCGTCGCCGCTTGCCCCGAAGAGCGGATTTGAAAAGGTGGATACGACCGGACACAAGAAAGAGAAGGAAAAGGAAAAGACTTCTGCAAAGAGCAAGAGCGATACTTCAAAGGCGGTCGGAATAGATTTTAGCGATATAATGGCTCGTACCGTTCCGCTTCCGATACCGGCCGCAAACTATCGCTGGATGTCGGCCGGAGAAGCAGGAACAATCATCCTGCTCCGCGGACCTGTCGTTTCCGGTCCTGGGCTGAGATCGGGGGGGATAAGCGTCGTCAAGTTCGACATTAAATCTCTTAAGACATCCACCCTTGTTTCAGGCGTGTCGCAGTTTGCCGTCTCGTCGAATGGGACGAAGATGCTTTATCAACAGGGCGGCAGCTGGTTCATCGCATCGACAAGCAGTCCCGGCGTTAAGAGCCCGGAAAAGCTCGACATAAGCAACATGAGGGTATATGTGAATCCCAGGGAACAATGGGCCGAGATGTACCACGATGCATGGCGAATAGAGCGCGCCTTCTTTTATAACCCGAATTTTGACGGCTTGAACATCGATGCGGCGGAGAAGGAGTTTTCTGCCTTTCTGCCGGGAATCGCCAGCCGCGGCGGACTGACGTTCCTCTTCCGGGAAATGCTCAGCTACATGTCGGTAGGCCATATGTTCATTTACGGTGGAACTGAGCCCAAGATGAGCGATATCAAAGTAGGCCTTCTGGGCGCGAATTACGAAATAGAGCACGACAGATACAGGATTACGAAGATCTTCACATCCGGCGAATGGAACCCTGACCTCTATGCACCTCTTGCCCAGCCGGGACTCAAAGTGAAAGCAGGAGACTATATCCTCGCGGTGAACGGCAACCAGATTACCGGCTCGATGAATATATATGAGGCGTTCCAGGATCTCGCTAACCAGACGGTGACTCTCACTGTCGGTCCGAATCCTGATATGACCGATTCTCACCAGATAATCGTCAAGACCATCCCGAGTGAATTCGCGCTTCGCCACGAGGCATGGGTAGAACACAACATGAAACTCGTGAACAAGTTCAGCGACGGAAAGATCGGCTACGTATATTTACCCGATACCGAAGACCAGGGCTTCGTGAATTTCAACAGGTACTACTTCTCTCAGGTCGATAAGGATGGTGTGATCATAGACGAGAGATTCAATCACGGCGGCTACATCTCCGATTACATCATCCAGTATCTCACGCGGAAGCCGATGAGCATGAACGTCACTCGCTACGGCAAAACGGCTATCTGTCCCCCGATGGCTATCTTCGGACCGAAGGTAATGGTGATCAACCAGTTCGCGGGTTCCGGCGGCGACGCGCTGCCCTGGTACTTCAAGATGGCCAAGGTCGGCCAGCTTGTCGGAGTGAGAACGTGGGGCGGGCTAGTCGGCATCGGCGGCTACCCGAGCCTCATGGACGGCGGAGGCGTGACGGCGCCGCGGATTGCGGTCGAAGGCCTCAACGGAACATTCCCGGTTGAAGACCACGGCATCTCTCCGGACGTCAGGGTGTGGCAGAACCCTGAGCTCGTCAGGGAGGGGCACGATCCTCAGCTTGAAGCGGCAGTCGACGTAGCCTTGAAAGATCTCAAGGAGCATCCGCTCAAGAAGTACGAGATACCTCCTTACCGCAACTATCATCCGCAGCTTCCTCCGCTTCCCGATGTCGGAAACTGACCGACAGCTTTTTTGACCTTACAATCCCCGGTGCGAATTATCTGACTCGAGCCGGGGATTTTTCTTTTTCAGGTGAAACTCTGTTCGTGTGAACGATGCATGCATCATTGAACCGGAGCTGAGTGTCCCCTGTGTGAATAGGCACGATCGGTCCAGTTGCTATGATCGCTCACCCTCCACTCGTGTTTCCCCTCCTTTTGAACGGAAGAATTGCCCCTTCCCACGCACCTGTGTAACACTTCGATGAGCTTGAAATTGTGCGGAATGGGGACATTAACAATTAAGGCAGCTCTTCCGGGAGAATCAATTTACTTGACATATTAAGCTCTGTCTGCTTATATACTTAGGTGTTAGTTCCTACAATGTTAATATTCTTTATGTAATGTAGTGAATATCTAAATAAATCTTAATCGGCTTGAGGAAGGGAGATAGATGAAGAAGATAGAGGCGATTGTTAACACCGACGAACTCACGGACATTCGCGAGGCACTTCGGGGTATAGGGATTCGAACAATGAGCGTAGTGGAACTTGAAAGGGAAAGAACTCCGCCCGCGGGATCTATGGAGGGACTTTCCGCGCATGACGCCATGCAAACCGGGGCACCGTCGAAAATCAAGATCGTCGCACCCGACAACCTGGCGCGCAGCGTGATCCTTGCTTTGATTTCCAGAGGCACAGCCGAACCGATGGCGGATGGCCATCGCCCTCTTCCGTCGATCGAGCGTATCGTCAGGCTCGATACGGACCCGTCATTCGAAAGCGATTCTTGACGATCTCAATTCATCGATAAATAACACACCGTGGCAGGCCTGGATATCCGGGCGGATATCGCTCCATCGGGTGCAATCACAAACCAAAGGAGGAGAAGTAGCATGAAAAAAATAGAGGCGATTCTAAGGCCTCACAAAATGGACGACGTCCGGGAGGCGCTCCACGAAATCGGGGTCAAAGGCATGACGATCACCGAGGTGAAGGGAATCGGAAGACAGAAAGGACACACCGAGACCTACCGCGGCTCGGAATACGAAATCAGCTTTGTCCCGAAAATCAAAATTGAAATTGTCGTCCCGGATGAGCAGGCACAGAAGGTCATCTCGGTCGTAATCAAGACCGCAAAAACCGGAGATGTTGGAGACGGGAAGATCTTTGTCCAGCCAATCGAGGAGGTGATTCGGGTCAGGACCGAAGAGTCCGGTGAGAGCGCTCTATGATGCCTTCGTTCCATAGCCTCAATCTCAGAATGGCTCGGATTCCTTCGCTCCTATGGCTGCTGCCCTTCGCACTGGCTGTTTCGTCGCGCGCGTTCGCGGCGGATTCTACGAGTGTGACCGGCATATCATGGAGCGGACTGATCGACGTGTACTACAGTGAAAACCTGAATGATCCGTCGACCCAGATGAACCAGATGAGAAACTTCGACGTATACGGGAATCAGTTCGGGCTCAGCCTCGCGAAGATTACACTTCAAAAGCAGGAAGGGCCGGTGGGTGCCCGGATCGACATGGCCTTCGGAACAACGAACGACCTCGTTCAGGGAATAGCACCGTTCGGGACCAACTCTTACAGCACTCTCTCGAACGTGGAACAAGCCTACCTGACATTTCGGGTCCCCTTGGGCTCAGGTCTCACCATCGACCTCGGCAAGTTCGTCACTCACATGGGTTATGAGGTCATCGAGTCCGAGGGAAACTGGAATTACTCCCGGTCGTTCCTTTTCGCGTACGCGGTTCCGTTCTACCATACAGGCATGAGGCTGACTTACTCGTTTACCGGCAGCTTCACTGCCACACTGGACATCCTCAACGGCTGGAACGAAGTCGTCGACAACAACAAGTCGAAGACACTCGGGTTCACGCTCAACTACTCCCCGGACTCTAACACCGACATAGTGCTTAACGGTATAAGCGGATTCGAGCAAACGACCATAGGCGTTCCCGGACCCGTACCATACGGCAAGAAGAACGTCATAGATTTCTACGTGACCGAGCAGGTCAGTTCGTCTCTTGCACTCGCAGTGGATGCGGACTACGGGGAGGAGAGGGTGTTCGGTTTAGTGAATACCTGGAAGGGAGTGGCCATTTATGCAAAGTACTCGATTACCACGAAATCCGATCTGGCCGCCCGGGGTGAGGTTTATTACGATCCCAATGATTACACGACAGGAGCAGATTTTCCAAAGGCGACTTTCAAAGAGATCACTATGACTTATGAGTATAACCTGTACGCCGGTTTGACTCTGGTGGGCGAATTCCGCGACGACTTCGCCAACGGTCCGGTGTTCATCTCGGCAAACTCGAAATCTCCTACCCAAATGTCGCAACCAACCCTGCTCGCTGCAGCGATCGTGACTTTTTAGGACGAATGTATTTCAGTTTCAACCAAAAATTAATCATCGAGGAGAACCTATATGATTTCATTCTTCAGAAGCAAGTTCCTGGTCTGGACGTGCCTGTTCGCGACGACTTTTCTTGTCGCCTCGTCGCTCGCACTTGCCTCGGGCAAGCCGGACCCTTCGGGTACAAAGACCGGTACGATCATGGATGTGCCGGCTGCGAAACCCGGTTCGCCGACATTTGCGGAACTCGGCGATGCGGTGGGCCATAACCATGTCGCCATAAATTTCGTGTGGACACTGATAACCGGATTCCTTGTCATGTTCATGCAGGCCGGTTTCGCGATGGTCGAGGCGGGTCTCACGCGTGCCAAGAACGTCGCCCACACGATGGCCATGAACTTCATGATATACCCGATGGGCATGCTCGGTTTTTACCTTTGCGGTTTTGCCTTCATGTTCGGCGGGGTCGGCCCGATAGCAACGATGGGAGGGTATTCAGGACTTAGCCACGAACTCACGGTCAACCTGTTCGGCAAGTCGTTCGGGCTCCTCGGCTGGAGCGGCTTCCTTCTCCAGGGGAAGGGATATGATGTCGCTGCATTTGCACTTTTTCTCTTCCAGATGGTTTTCATGGATACGACCGCGACCATCCCCACAGGCGCTGCGGCGGAGCGATGGAAGTTCTCCGCTTTCATGATATACGGTTGTTTCGTCGGTACGGTGATGTATCCCATCTTCGGCAACTGGGTGTGGGGAGGCGGGTGGCTGTCACAGCTCGGAACGAACTTCGGGCTCGGGCACGGCTACGTCGATTTTGCGGGATCGAGCGTCGTCCATATGCAGGGAGGCGTTATCGGACTTATCTTCGCATGGCTGATCGGTCCCAGGTATGGAAAGTATAACAAGGATGGGAGCATTAATCCCGTTCAGCCTCACAGCATCCCCATGGCTGTTATCGGGACGTTCATACTCGCGTTCGGTTGGTTCGGATTCAATCCCGGATCGACGCTTGCGGGCACAGATTTGCGAATAAGTGTGGTTGCCGTGAACACTATGCTGGCGAGCGCCACCGGCGCGCTGGCTGCGACACTCTGGATGTGGTGGTTTCGTACCAGGAAGCCGGATCCGTCCATGATGGCCAACGGAATGCTGGCCGGACTGGTTGCAATAACGGGACCTTCCGCGTTCGTTAGCGCCGGTGGCGCTTCGATAATCGGTCTGATAGCCGGCATACTTGTAGTGGAGTCGGTCTTCTTCTTCGACAGGAAGCGTGTCGACGATCCTGTCGGCGCTATCTCCGTCCACGGTGTGAACGGAGCGTGGGGATGCCTCTCGCTCGGCCTCTTTGCGGACGGGACCTACGGTGAAGGATGGAACGGTGTATCGGGAACGGTTCGCGGTCTTTTCTACGGCGGAGGTCTGGGTCAGTTCTGGGCGGAGGTGATAGGTGTGGTGACCTGCTTCATAACACTATCGGTACTCGCCTATGCGGTCTACAAGATCGCCGACGTACTCGTCGGAAACCGGGTGCCGAGGGAGGAAGAGGTCGAGGGCCTCGACATCCCGGAAATGGGCGTTCTCGGTTACAACGGGTTCGCCATGGACAAATTATCAGAGACAACTCACCCGCGGGAATAGAACATGTCTTTTGCCTTGAGGTGCCTGAATACGGAGTTCCCACAAACGTTTCCGACGTCTGCACGTGCAAATCTGGTTGTCCTCCATTTTCACGTCCGGACAAAATGGAGCGCTTTCGGCTTTCAGGCACCTCAGGTCCTCCTGAAACAAAGTTTGGAAAGGATATTAAGATGACTGACTCATTTGTGACTCTGTTGCTGTCGCTCCTCAGGCTTGCCGCCGGCGGGGTGATAGGGTTTTTGTTCGGTTCAATCCAGAACGCTGCGCTTGTCCGCAACAGGAAAAGGCAGGAGTCCGGAACGCTAGGGCAGGGGTGGGCGATCATGCCGGGGTCCTTCGGCCGGATTGCAGTTCTGCTTGTCGTACTCGTTGCCGTGCAGGTCTGCTGCCCCGTGTTGTTCAATGGCAGGGCCGAGTGGCTGGTCTCGGCCGGAGTGCTGCTCGGCTATGGCTGGGCGATGATGCGCAGGCCTCAGTCCGAAGCGCGCGAACGCTCGTGATCAATCCGTTTTTGTATAACGGCCGGATTCGTTAAGTTAGGGCAAGGTTCCAGTCATACTAAATGAGGTGATGCCATGAAAGCCCGTAATGTCCTGATCGTTCTGTTGATCTCGACCTTCGCATGTTTCGCTCAGGAAGTGAAGGTCCCAAGCTATTTCACGGTCGACAACGGTTTTTCCGATTCGCTGGCTGCGATCGTGAAATCCGTAAACCTCGACAGCGTGTTCAACGTCGGTGCGGACGGTATGCAGACGATCTCTCTTGCAGTGGTCGACCTGACCGGCAAGAAACCGGTTCTCGGAGGAGTTCATTACGACGAGTTCCTTTATCCTGCAAGCGTTTACAAGATGTACGTTGCAATGGAAGTTTTGAAGGAAATCAGTAACGGAGACTATTACCTTACTACTCCCTATATAGTCCATTCTCCCAACAACGTCGATACGGAAAGGGAAATAAGCTGGGATCCGAGACCGGTTCTTCAGGCGGGAGACACGGTTACGATAAACTACCTTCTCGATTTGATGATAACGAGGAGCGACAACTCGGCAGCGAACTGTCTTATCGACGTGGCTCAGAGAGACAGCATTAACAAGACTATCGATGGGTTCGGTTGGTACGGCAGTGAAGTAACCAGAAAGTTCCTGAGCAGGGAATTTGAGGACCCCGCATACAAGAACGCGAAGGGGACGAATACATGCGCGTTGCACGCTGCCGACTTCATGTACAGGATATACACAAACCGGCTTGTGAACCCCTGGGTCAGCATGCAATTGAAGGCTCTCCTCGGCAGGCAGCTCGATACGACAAAACTATATCCCGGGCTTCCTCACAACACGATGTTCTACCACAAGACCGGTTGGTGGCACACCTGGACGAACGATGTCGGCATCGTGACGAACGGGAAAATCAAATACATCATTTCCTGTTTCACTCCGACGACCGAGAGTTATGCCGACCCGCGCCTGAAAATCCTTTCCCGGAAAGTGTTTGAGCTGATAGAGAGAAGGCACGGCTTTTAACCGCGGCGGCCGGAAAACCTTCCCGATCCGCGTTTGCCTTGGATTGGCCGCTCCGTTCGCACGCAATTCGCATACTGTCGGATCATTCAAGTCGGGTTCAATGGGGAGTCTCTTTCTCGATTGGAACATATCGTCGCTCGACATTCCAACCGCTCACACAGACCATCGCGTCTGAAATATCTTCGCCGGACCTGTAATTTATGAAGATTGTCTTCCGTTCACCGGGAAGAACCGAGATGTAATTGTCACTGTAGAATACCGGAAGGATTCGCTCCCTGGTAGTTGAATCGATCAGCGAAATGCGGTTGAAGAATGCGAGCGGACCGCCGGCGGGATTCTCCAGGGTGACTTCGATTCTCCTGTCGTTCAATTCCTGGGCGGATGCGACGACGTTTGCTTTTCCCATTTCGTCGAGTCCGGAATAGACGCCGCTCGAATCCGGCAGCCAGTAGAGGTTCTCGCTTATTATCTTGCCCGGTGCGCTGAGAAGCCGAAGGTCAAGGAAACCGCCGCGCGCAGCGAAAAGTTTATCCACCGCTCTTTTCAGCGGAATGAATTTCTGTACCGAAGTCGGACTCAGGTCCACCAGCCATTGTGTAAGGATGGAATCTTCACCCGAGATGCTGATTCCCCTCACCTGCAGCATCAAATCGTGGTACGGTTCGAAAGTCTGGTTCACGACGGTAGCCATTCCGTCCGTCGGGTCGTACATCGGGTGGAGCAGCTCGTCGGCGTGGTGCAGGCCGTAAAGGCCGGCATTCGGGTCGAGGTAGTAGTCGTACATCTGTCCGCGAAGCGCCGTCCAGGGATTTTGGGTCTTCCAGATAATCACGCCAGTGTACCAGCTCCACATGTGCGCGAGGTGGCCTTCCATCAGCGCACGGTACTGGTTGTAGTTTACGAGCTGCGCTTTCTCGGCGAAGTCTCTCAGGCTGGTCGGTTGTCCGTACGCGTCAATGTGCCTTCCGTAACCGAGGTATCTGTGGTATCGCCAGACCGAATCCAGTCTGCTCCAGGAAGAATCGGGGATCCTCAAATCCTCCGGCGGAATAAACCGCTCCAGCGATCGGTAGTCCCCCATGCCGACCGAACCTACTTCCGAGTTGAATGGAAAAGAACGCTGTTTCCAGAAATATTCAGTCGGTTCGATATGATACGGACCGTCTCCGTTTCCTCCGATGAAGTTGTGCGACATGCTGTCCACATTCGAGTACAGGAAGAAATAACGGGTGCTGTCCAGGTCGGGAAGGAGCGAATCCTGCATGGTGTGAAGAATGTCTGTTGGAGGAGTGATTTCGTTACCGCCGGTGTAGAATGCAAGAGACGGGTGGTTGCGCAACATCCTAATCTGGTCGGCGACGGATTCCAGGAATAGTTTATGATCATCCGGGTACTCCCGTCTGATCCACTGATTGTCTTTCTTCATCGGGTCGAGCCATCTCCCGTTGCAGTCGCCCGACATCCAGAAGTCCTGCATGACGAGCAAACCGTATTTGTCGCAAGCTTCGTAAAATTCCGGCCTCTCCGTAATTCCTCCTCCCCAAACTCGGAGCAAATTCAGGTTCATATCGCGCTGAAAATGGATCTCGGCATCATATCTCTTCTTCGATAAGCACAGCATTTCATCGGAGACAATCCAGTTTCCTCCCTTGATGAATATCCGCTGCCCGTTGACTAGAACTTCGCGGCTGCTCGTTCGCGTATTCCATTTTGTCCCGATCTGCCGAATTCCTATCGTGACTTCCTTCTTGTCCAGTACGACGCCGTCACTTCCCACGAACTGAAACTCAGTCTTATACAGTGCCTGCCGGCCGTAGCCGTTCGGCCACCATAGCTTGGGATGCTTGAATAGGTAATCGGGGAGTTGAACTTTGACGGTTGTGTGCGGCGGGACAACGACTTCCTTTGCTGCGACAATCCCGTCCAGGATGTACCTGACGGCGCCGCTGACCTGAGACCCGGTCGGATTCTCGACCCGGATGCTTGCTTTCACAATCGCAGGCTCCTGCGCCCGGCCGGGAAACCTCTTTCCCGGCACTATTGTCACAACATGGGGATACTCCAGATAAACTCTGTTCGTTCTCACAATCGTGACTTTGTCCCATATTCCGGTATTACGGTCGTGCACCGGCTGGATCCAGTCCCAGCCCGCCACGTACTGGTTGGTCACGCTTCTGGCTATGGTCCCGTCGCCGCCCTGGCCGCCGTTCGGATTGCCGACCGGGTCGGGTGGATAGACGATTACAGCCAGCCGGTTATTTCCATTGCTCGAAAGTAAGGTCGTAACATTGTAAGTCTGACGAAGGAACATGCCGTAATGAGTTCGCTCGTTCAGTTTGTGTCCGTTCAGATAAACATCGCATCCATAGTTTACTCCACGAAACTTAAGCCACACCTCCTCGCCATCCGACGGCGCTTTCTCGCGGAAATTCTTCACGAACCAGTATGTGTAGTAGTTTCGCCCTTTTTCGTAGATATCGGGTATCTTCTCGTTGTTCATTCCGAAGAATGGGTCGGGGATGAGCTTGTCGTTCAGGAGAGTTGTAAGCACTGTCCCGGGGACCGTTGCGGGGAGCCACCCGTTGAGGTCGAATGAAGTTTTTGAGATCGCATCGCCTGTTGCATTTACCTTGCCGATGTTAATGCAAACCCAACCGGAGTCGAGTTGACTGGTTTCCCGTGGCAGGACAGTCGCCGTTTTAATAGTGGAGACTGTAAACGGGACACAGCCCCAGGTCCACATCGAGGTGAACAGCAATAGAGATATTGAGATGATTTTCTTATACATTGTTCGGAGCCTGTTCCGGTTTAGGTTGAAGAACAAAGAGCAAGACGAAGTTAGGATATTCGCTGCGAAACCTCAAACTCCGTCGCGGGATTTTGAAAAATGATACCAACTCTGTATTGTTTTTGTGTGGAAAGCGGACGACACATTCCATAAGACTTCATACAAGAGCCTGGTCTGACTGCCGCACCAATAAACCGAAAGGAATCGACATGAAGATCCGTCTTTTACTCAGCCTGATTTTTGTGATGACCTTGTTTATGGGAAGCGCGTTCCCGCAAGGCACAATTACACGTCCACCCGCCGTACCGCTGTTGACCGCCGATCCTTTCTTCAGTGTGTGGTCTTTTTCCGATACCCCTGCAAACGATTACACCCGCCATTGGACGGGGCAAAGGATGGAAATCTGCTTGATGACGAAAATTGACGGGAAGCCATACAGGGTCGTCGGAAATGAGGAAAAGTCCGTACCGGTGTTGGACCTGAACAAGACTATCGTGGCTCCCACACAGACAATTTATGTTTTCGAAGATGCCGGAGTTGAGCTGAAGCTCATTTTCACGACACCTCTTCTTCCCGATTCTCTCGACCTGATTTCCGAAGACGCGTCTTATATCACCTGCGAAGTTCACTCCGTGGACGGCGCCGAGCATCATGTCAGTTTGTACTTCGACGGCAGTGCGGATTTTTGCGTGAACAATCCGAACCAGCATGTCGAATGGGGACGACTGAACCTGCCCGGCATAGACGTAATGAAGATGGGCTCGCAGAGGCAGCCGGTCCTCGGCGAGAAAGGTGACAGAGTTAAGATAGACTGGGGCTATGTCTACTTCTGCTCTCCAAATGACGAGAAGCCGCAAAGCGCATTTGCACCGTCCTACGTTGCGCGCGATTCGTTCCTGCACGATAGTCGGCTTCCCG
>JBJKPN010000042.1:0-4070 GCA_046706365.1 Candidatus Kryptoniota bacterium
ACCGGCATTGCCTTTACGAACGACCTTATACCCAGCGGTGCATATGCGAAATACGACTCCAGGAGTCTCTCGAACTTCAGGAACGGCTTGTCGTAGAAGGCGACCATCTCGACGCTCGAGATGTCTATCCCCGAATGTCTCAGACAAAAGTCTATCGCTCGGAGCGGGAAGCCGTTGTCGTGCTTCTTTCGCGTAAACCTCTCCTCCTGAGCTGCAGACAGTATCTCCCCGTCCCTGGTCAGGCAGGCTGCGCTGTCGTGGTACAATGCCGAGATGCCGAGAATGTACATGCTATTTCAGGACCGGCTTTCTTTCAATTTTCATTTTAATTGTACCTGCAATTTTTCTTTCAGGTCCTTTGCTCCCGGAAAATTCGGCTGCAGAGCGAGCGCCTCATCGACGGCGTGCAGGGCCTCTGGATAATTTTTCTCATCTATATAGGCTCCGCTGAGATTGTACCAGACCTGGGCATCATCCTGGTTAAGCCTGAGGCTTGCAAGAAGGTGCTGTTTCGCAGCCGCCGGCCGATTGTTCCAAAGATCGATATTCCCCATCCATTTCTCCGCGAAGGCGCTGGACTCGATCGCCACCCTCTTCCTGAGGTAAATGTAAGCGTCGCTGAACAAGCGTGCGTGCAAAAGGACGTTAGCTGTATAGTCGTAGTAATCGAGTGAATAAGGATATTGGCCAATTAGAACGTTCATTACCCGCATGAAAGGTTCGTATTCATCCTTCACTGCGTAATACTCAGCTGCCTTCTTGTGCACCGTGACCCAGTCGGTCCCGCCCTCGACAAGCTGGTAGGCAAGTGAGTCAATATAGTCCGATGGACGAAGCAGTTCCGAAATAGGGACCATCTCTGCAGCCTTGATGTACGGCCAGTCGTCTTTCAAGACTTTTATTCTGTACTCTCCGATCACGGAGTCGATGTGTGCAAACGGGAAATCGGCGACAGTAATGCTGTCCTGCTGCCTGTTGGTCAAATCGACAGGCCCCGTTCTCGGCAGCAGGCTGGTCTTCTCCATTTCATCGTAAAACAGACGCCCCATGATCTCGTAGCCGTGCAGTGTAGGATGAAGATGGTCGGTCATCAGATTATCGCCGACGATATGATCAGGACTCAGTGCGTCAAACGCAGAATCAAAATTCACGACATGATCGCCGAATTCCCTGCCCAGCTGAAATATTTCATCGTTGAGTGCCGTCGGTGCACGAAATCTCAGGGCGTCGAGATCCTTTGCGTACCTGAACAACGAATCGGCTTTCTCATATTCTTTTCCGGCAAGTGCGGCCTGCGCGCGAACAAAAACGGAGTCGGCAGGCGGAAGGCCTTTGACATTGACTGAGACAAACGGATACTGGTCCTTCAGATTGCATGCTAGCGTTCCGAGTATCACCGGAACATTGTCCTTCTTTGCCATCTTCAGGATATCGGTCAAATTCTCCTTAAACTGCGCGAGCCCTTCCCTGTACACCTTCGAGCCAAAAGGGATATACTGGTCCCTGGCCATTCTCGCCATGAGGGTCCCCGTCTCGGCATGCTTCGTACCGAAAACAGCCGCGATCTTTCTGATGACGCTGCGCAGAAGCTGAAATGTCCTGAACTGCTCGAGGTAAATCACGAGGTTCACAAGAGTACGGGAAGTTCCGAAGGATTCCATAGAACCTACTCCAAGCGCGCCGTAGTACTCGTTATTGCCGGCATAAATCAATATCAAGTCCGGCTTCTCCTTCAGAATTCCCGGCATGAAATCGCGGAGAGTGTAGCTGTTGATTGCAGTCATCGCGCAATTCACTACCTCGATCTTTGAATTCGGGTACTCGAGACTGAGACGCTCCTGAAGATATCTGGAAAACGAACCGTCCGGTAGAAACGGATAACCGGCCGCTGCACTTCCACCGAGTACGAAAACTCTGAATGCGTTAGGCTTCTTCACTATATCAAAAAGGTCGACATTTGAACTCGGGACCTCTTTCATACCGTAGAAATATTTGTGTGCAATCTGGGTGTTCAAGACATACATACCTTTAATGGGACTTACCCACTGTCGATAACTATGCCCATAGCCAAAAACACGGAGTCCAATCTCAAGCAAAACAAAGAAGAAGACGGGTATAACAATCATAAAGGCCGAGAACAAGATGTTCTTTTTCTTATTTGAAAGAGGCAATTCTCTCCTCCCATTCCGCGCGGCTGGCAGAAGACCTACGGGCGCCGGAACGCCTCACGCCAGTGTAGATCACACCACGCGAATCAACATTATCATAGAACCTCTGCCCGACAGCGATCACCACGTTACCTTTCACACTCAGCGCGTGCAACCGATCTGCTTCCGCCCCGATCCTTGGAAACAACGACCACTTCTTTCCGTTCCAGTGCGACAGTGTTCCGGATAACCCCGCAGTAAACACATTGTCCGGCGACGTTCCGCGAACGGCAAATTGATATCGATTGACATCCCAGATAAAGGGATCGAACCGCCACACTTCTCTGTTAAGCCGGATATTCTCGAAGATTCCGTTTCCGACGATAAAATACCTTAGGCCGGGCGCGAACCAAATTCCGCTCACGCTTCTTTCAAAAGGGAGAGTTGCCGGGAGCTGCTTCGCAACATTCCCTTTCAACTGAGCAATATATGTGTGACCGTCACCGCCGGATGCCACTGCCAGCACCTGCCCGCCCGCGCCCCAGATATCACGAAACGGCAGACCCGTCCCGGTGTGCACAACTTCCCAATCTTTCCCGTTGTCCGGAGAATAAGAGATCATTCCATAATCTCCGACTGCGTACAGCTCAGACCGGTCCGCACTTTCCCAAATCTTGTTTTCGAAAGACGTAATTCGAGGGAAGACTTGCGAATAACTGCGACCGTTCCAGTGTACCATATAATACATCCCAAACCACACGTCATTTTTATTCGATGCATACACACAATGTATGGGTGAAAATGTCTTGCGACCATTAAAGTAAACGGGCACCTGAAACAATGTCCATTTCACGCCGTTCCAGACGGCGGCGTTGTACCAGTCGAGCGTATGACTGCGGGCGGAAGAATCAACGGGCATAATCCATCCCACGGCATATGCCAGACTATCGTTCACGACGCAGCAATCGTAGAGTGTGCTGCCTCGGGCACCCAGCGTATCGACGCTCCATAAGAAATGTCCGGAAACTGTTTTCATTTCCTGCGCACCCCCGGCCGCGGCGAACACCGAACCAGTCATACCTGCACTGATCACGATGAAGGCAACGATCGGAACGAGTGAAAGCTTATGGGCCGATATTTTTGGCCGCTTCAGATTCCGTTTGTCAGGCGATATTTTTTGAGAAGTGGCGATCATTTCAAGAATAGCATCTTCTTCATAAACACATGTGTCCCTGAGGAAAGTCTGTAGAAATAGACGCCGCTTGCAAGCCCACCGCGGTCGCTCCGTTGTCCTGAAAAACTGACTTCGTGATTACCCGCGCTCTGAAAAGCGCTTACAAGCGTAGCCACCTCTCGACCGAGTACATCATACACTTTGAGAGTAACGAAAGCGGACGATGCAAGCTGATAACTTATGACAGTGCTTGGGTTAAAGGGGTTAGGAAAATTCTGTTCAAGCTGGAAAGTCAGCGGCGTTTGGATTCTGCCCCGAACCGACTCGACAACCGATGCCTTCGTCTCTATAGTATCAACAGGAACTACTCCATTGTGAAGGAAGAACAGCGATGCATCATGGCCGCCCGGAAGGCCCTTTGCCAACGAAACGATGAAACGTGCGCTGCCGTTCGGTCCGATCTCTGCCGAAGACGGACTTACATTATAAGCAGTATCGGCCGGAATAACAGAGGTGATGAACAGATCGCCGCCTCCCGTGTTCGTGATAATCACGCTGTCCGACGAGTCGACGTTCGAGGGGATAGTTCCGAATGTAATTGTCTGCGGAGCAGCCGAGAACACAGGCGGATTGCTCAGCGCCTTATCACCGGGGTCGGCTATTCTTCCGAAATAGCTTTCGGGTACGCCGCCCACAGTCGTAAAATTTCCACCCAGATAAACGCTCTGATCATAATATGACAGGCCTAT
>JBJKPN010000043.1:0-14252 GCA_046706365.1 Candidatus Kryptoniota bacterium
GGGTCGTTTACATCCCATCGCCGCTTGAATAAAGAAGGCTGCTCGCCGTATTGCACCCGATTCAGGTAATTGACCAGCCGTGTGAGCGTGTTGGGATTATTCTCATTTATAGGCGGATGTGCATTGGCTCTCACGAGTACGAGAGCGTAGGTCGAGTAACCGAGAACTACGAGCAATGCCGCCGTGATCGATACGCTCAATATCTTCTTCTTATGTTCCTCCGCCCGGTAAATTTCGTATATCGCAAAAATGACCAGCGCCAGGGGAAGGAGCTTCAGCGCAAAACTGTCGGTGATGTGTATCGGACCGACCTGAACGTCGCCGTCGAGAATTCCCGGAAGCCATTCCACAATCACGGGATAAATGATTCCGAACGAAAGAACGGTTATGACTCCGAAATAGAAAAAGGATTTCCACTGAAATTCGTTATACCTGAAGTATATGAATAGTGCCACCGTGAAGTAAGCGAGGAGACTCAGCTGATGCACTCCGATCGACAGTCCCATCATATATGCAATCAGAAGAAGGTATCTTTCGTTTCCTGGTTCATCGGCCTTTTCATACCAGATCAGGCCAAGCCAGACCACGCAGGATACGAAAAACATGCTCGTTGCGTAGACTTCCGACTCGACAGCGTTGAACCAGAAAGTATCGGTGACCGAGAAAAGGAGCGCCCCGATTGCGGAGGCCCCGAAAACCATGAGTGCGCTCATGACGTCTGTGGGGAACTGTTTCCATCTCGAAATCACCCTGACGCCGATAAGGTACATGAACATGACGGTGAGCGCGCTCATCAGCGCCGAGACAAGGTTGATTCGGAAGCCGGGGTCGCTGACGAATGGGAACATCATCGCAACTCTCCCAAGGAGCGAGAAAAGAGGTGCGCCCGGCGGATGGGGGACTTCCATCGAAAATGCTGTCGCGGCAAACTCACCGCAGTCCCAAAAGGCAACCGATGATTGAGTGGTTGCGGCATACATTATAAGCATGAGCACAAAAATGCCCACAGCTATATAACGGTTTAACTTCTGGTAGCTCATAATCCTCCTGACATTGGATAAAGCGTTGGCATAATTTATCGGCAGGCGGACGAAAAAACAAGGAAACCGAAAACAGCGCGTGAACGTCCGCCTCTGTAGCATATGCGGCAGATTTCACCGATTGGAAATCTTCGCCGGAAGAAATAAATTGTACACGTTCACTCGCCCCCGTAGCTCAGTTGGATAGAGCAAGAGTTTCCTAAACTCTGTGTCGCGTGTTCGAGTCACGCCGGGGGCACAAACTTAAAAGAAGTTCCAAAACCCAAGATCCGGGTTCCAAACAAGAACAAAGTCTCAAACTCATAAAAAGAAAGCTATTCTCATTGGGATTTGCATCGTTTGAATCTGGAAGTCGTTTGTCCCGAAGGGAGCACTTCGCAAGAGTTTGGTGTTTGGAGCCTGGAGCCTAGAACAGAATGAGATTAAGCACTTATTTCTTACCCACTCTGAAAGAAAATCCGACCGACGCCACAATGGCAAGTCACCGCCTGATGGTGAGGGCGGGACTGATACGCGGCCTTGGTGCCGGGATTTACTCATGGCTGCCGATGGGGTGGCGCGTAATGAAGAAGGTAATGCAGATAATACGCGAGGAGATGGATGCAATCGGCGCGCAGGAATTCCAGCTCCCCGCGCTGAACCCGGTGGAAATCTGGGAGCAAACCGGAAGGGTCGAAGCCTTCGGAGACACGCTCTTTCACCTGAAGAACCGTCCGCTTGTTCTCGCCCCGACGCATGAAGAGGTGTTTACAACGATCGCCAGGGACAACATAAAGTCATACCGGGATTTGCCGCAGATCTGGTACCAGATCCAGACGAAGTTCCGAAATGAGCCCCGCCCCCGCTCGGGAGTCATAAGGGGCCGCCAGTTTTTCATGAAGGATTCTTACACCTTCGACAGAAACTTTGAAGAGCTTGACAAGAGTTACCTTGCCCACCGTGAGGCTTACAAGAAGATCTACAGCAGGAGCGGATTGAAGTTCTTCATCGTCGGTGCGTCCAGCGGCGCCATGGGAGGGACGGGATCACAGGAATTCATGGTAGAGTCGCCGGACGGCGAAGATACGTGTGCACTATGCGACAAGTGCGGTTATGCAGCAAATCTCGAAGTCGCATCCAGTGCGCTTCCACCCCTGGGAAGGCTGGAGGGCAACAACAAGATCGGGGAGATTCACACACCGAACATCAAGACTATCGATCAGGTTGCGGAGTTTCTGAAGGTGACCACCGAACGCCTCGCGAAGTCCCTTGTGTATAAGGTCGACGACACGCCGGTGTTGATCCTCATGTCGGGCAACGACCAGCTGAACGAGGCGAAGCTGACGACTGCACTCGGAAAAACGGCCGTGGCGATGGAGCCGGAGGAGCTCGCAAAGTATACGGGTGCAAACGCGGGTTCTATCGGGCCGGTCGGTTTGCAGAAATTCAGGATCATCGCAGACAAGAGGCTCGAAGGCGCGAACGAGCTGACGAGCGGCGCAAACAGAGACGATTATCATATCGCCCATGTCGATCTCAACCGCGACGTGAAGATCGAGGGCTATTACGATCTCCGCACAATCGAAACCGGCGAGCCGTGCCCGAACTGCAAGACTTCATTGAGAATCGTCAATGCCATCGAGATCGGACACATCTTCAAGCTGGGGACCAAGTACTCTGCTTCACTGCACGCGAACTATCTCGATGAAGCGGGAAACGAACAGCCCGTTGTGATGGGAAGTTACGGAATCGGCGTGGAGAGAATAATTGCCTGCCACATCGAGCAGAGTCATGATGATAACGGTATTATCTGGGACAAGTGCATATCTCCTTTCGATGTTCATCTTGTCTCGGTAAACATGGATAACAAGGATGTCGTCGCGACGGCGGAGAAGCTTTTTGCGGAGCTATCCGGCGTAGGTATCGAAGTCCTTTACGACGACAGGGCGGGTGTAAGCCCGGGCTTCAAGTTCAAAGACGCCGACCTGCTCGGCATGCCTCTGCAGGTGATAGTCGGCGACAGGAATCTGAAGAACGGTAACGTTGAACTGAAATTCAGAAAGAACGGCGACAGGAAGCTCGTTGCTGTCGGCGAAGCGCTGGCAGAAATTCGGAAGTCCTTGAAGGACTGACAAACCTGTTCCTCTGCTGTCGTTGATGTGGGATCGGACCTCTGCGGGATCATTCCCGGGGGGCGGTCCGGTCGCTAATTTTTGGAGGGTGCTATGAAGCACATGCTTTTTATCGGGGGGAAGAGGGTTGAGACTCAGGAAGTAGTCACGGTTACTAATCCTTACGACGGCTCCGTTGCCGGCGAGGTGTTTATGGCCGGTGAAAGGGAGATGGAAGATGCTATCTCTTCCGCAGATGGCGCATTCGAAATTACAAGGAAGCTTCCCTCTTACAAGCGGTCGGAGATCCTAGAAAAAATTGCTTCGCAGCTCCGCCAACGGAAGGAAGAGTTCGCGAAGACGATGACACTCGAGTCCGGGAAACCCATTCAGTACACTCGCGGCGAAGTCGACAGGGCCGTCCTCACTTTTTCCTACGCCGCCGGGGAAGCCAAGAGAATACCGGGGGAAGTCGTTTCGCTTGATCTGGCGGCAGGGTCCGAGAAGCGCTGGGGCGTCGTGCGGCGTTTCCCGATAGGCCCGGTTGCGAGCATCACTCCGTTCAATTTTCCGCTTAACCTCGCGGCTCACAAGATTGCGCCCGCCATTGCTGCGGGAAATACGGTCATTCACAAATCACCTCCCCAGACGCCCATCACGTCGATGCTTTTAGGCGAAATTCTCATGAATTCAGGCCTTCCGGACGGCGCGGCTAATGTCGTCGCCTGCAGCAACGAAGTTGCGGAGAAGATGGTAATTGACCCCAGAACTAAGATGCTTAGTTTCACCGGCAGCCCGAGAGTTGGCTGGTATCTCAAGTCCAAAGTCCCGAAGAAGAAAGTGGTGCTCGAGCTTGGCGGAAACGCGGCAGTTGTTGTTGAGCCGGATGCCGATCTCGATTCGGTTGCAAAACGCCTGGCGCTGGGGGCTTACTCGAATGCCGGACAGGTTTGCATTTCAGTACAGAGAATCTATATCCATGAGAAAATCTATACTGAGTTTCGTGAGAAGTTCCTGGAGGAAACCGCGAAAGTGAAGGTTGGGAATCCTCTCGAAGCCGACACTGTCGTCGGCCCGATGATAAGTTCGACCGAGGCAGATCGCGCGTTCAAGTGGATTGAAGAAGCGAAGGCATCGGGTGCGAAAATTCTCGCCGGAGGAAGAAGGGAAAGGAACGTTTTGACGCCGACAGTCTTCGAGAGTGTGCCGACGAATGCCAGCCTTTACTGTGAGGAAGCATTCGCCCCTGTTGCGATTCTGGAAAAATATTCCGACTTTGGTGATGCAATTCGTAGAGTAAACGATACTCGATTCGGGCTGCAGGCGGGCATCTTTACTAACGATTCAAGGAAAATCTTCAAAGCATTTGACGAGATGCAGGTTGGTGGTGTGATTATTAACGATTATCCGACGTACAGAATCGACAACATGCCGTATGGAGGCATCAAGGACTCCGGTTTCGGCCGAGAGGGTCTCAGGTACGCTATCGAGGAAATGACCGAACCGAAGCTACTTGCCCTGAACATTGTTTGAGTTCCTTCAGGCAAGAGACCATAAGTGCAGAGACTGACTTGAGACTCGCATTAGTTTTATTGGCGGTTGTGTTTTCATCGTGTGCGCTTTTCACGCCCGTTACGGCTGTGAACATTCTTCGCGTGCCGGGCGATTACGAGCTGAAGGCCTCCGACACGACATATACCGTCTTCGATTTGAACACGCTGATTCATCTGGAGTTCGATCTGAACGGCTCAAACAGGATTGCAGTTTCGCCCGGGGACTCCCACTATCTTGCAAGCGGCATAAGGCAGGGTTGGTACTACGCCGACGTGATCGGCGCAAACATGTGGGTTCGGGGCATGCCGGTCTATCTGACCGGAGGCGATGTCATTTCACTGGAGATAACGAACAATTATATAAATGTGGACGGCCGTCCGTTTTTCAACGCATACCAGGAGAAGAGCACGCAATATCCGTTTACTCCGATGCTCTCTCTGACCTGCACCGGTTGTACGGCTCAACCCCAATTGAAGTTCGACGGTAATGAAGTGAACTACGTACCGCCGTGGATTTCAATCACGGCCGGATGGCACACGATTCAAATCTACAGTCCTTTCGACAACGTTCAATTATATTACAGAACGCTTTTCGATAACTATACGGTAACGCGCTTCGATCTTTACCCGGTAAACATGAATTAGAGATGACCCAGTTTGTACATTTACATAACCACTCTCATTACAGCCTCCTCGATGGGGCGTCACTGATAGATGACATGATAGAGCGCGCGGTAGAGCTCAAGATGCCCGCGCTGGCACTCACGGATCATGGAGTCGTGTTCGGAGCCATCGAGCTCTACAAGCACGCAAAGAAGGCCGGGATCAAACCCATCGTCGGCTGCGAGATGTATGTCGCAAAAGGGAAGCGAACCGAGAAGAACGGTTATAATCATTTGACCGTCCTTGTCAAGAATTATGAGGGTTACAAGAACCTTATTAAGCTCGTTTCGCTCTCCCATCTCGAAGGTTATTACTACAAGCCGCGAATTGATTTCGAACTGCTTGAAAGACATCACGACGGTTTAATTGTACTGAGCGGCTGTCTGAGCGGACCTGTATCGGAGCCAATAGTGAACGGCGACATGGAAGGCGCCCGGAAGGCAGCGCGAATGTACAGTGATCTGTTTGGCGACGATTACTATCTGGAAGTCCACAGCCACGGCCTGGATGAGGAAAAGCGCGTTCTCGCATCGATGCCAAAGATCGCCAAAGAAATAGGGGCGAAATTAGTCGCAGTGAATGACGGCCATTACCTCAGCCGCGAACACGCAATTCCGCACAACATCCTCCTGAATATTTCCCAGTCTAGCAACGGGACGAAGGATCCTACAGAACTCAGATACAAAGTTCCGGAATTTTATTTCAAGAGCGCTGAGGAGATGGAGAAGGCGTTCGTCGATTACGATTTCGGCACGTCCGCGGTGGAGAATACTCTGGAAATTGCCGACAAGTGTGATCTCCAGCTCCAGCTCAAGCAGGATCTCATGCCGCGTTTCCCGATACCCCAGGATTCCGGCGTGTCGAGCCCCGAAGAATATTTCGAAAAGCTCGCCCGCAAGGGCCTGGAGAAGAGGTATGAAAACGTTACTCCGGATATCGAGAGCCGATTCAATCATGAGATAGCGATCATAAAGAAGATGGGTTTCCCCGGTTATTTCCTTGTAGTTCAGGATTTCATAAACAGTGCCCGGTCGATGGGTGTCAGGGTTGGACCCGGAAGGGGCAGCGCCGCCGGGAGCATAGTGTCGTATTCGCTGGGAATAACGGATGTGGATCCGCTTCAGTATGGGCTGCTGTTTGAGCGGTTTCTGAATCCCGAACGGGTCTCCATGCCCGATATAGACGTAGACTTTGCCGACAACAAGCGTGAGAAAGTGATCGAGTATGTGAAGGGCAAGTACGGCGAAGAATCGGTCTGCCAGATCGTGACTTTCGGTACCCTTTCATCCAGAGCTGTTCTGAAGGACGTCGGGCGGGTACTCGGAATCCCGCTTTCGACTATCGACTCGATTACTAAACAGATCCCCGTGATACTCGGACGGGTTACTCCTCTTCAGGAAGCAATCGACACGATCCCGGAACTTCGGTGGGTCAAAGAAAGCAACGACCCGAAGATAAAGCAGCTTATCGAGTACTCCCTGGTTCTCGAAGGCACGAACAGAAACGTCGGTACGCATGCCGCCGGCGTAGTTATCGCCCCGAGCGACATCTCGGAATATGTGCCGCTGTACAAGACTCCCTCCACGGAAGTCATAACTCAATACGAGTACAAGAGTCTGGAAGAGATCGGGCTGCTGAAGATGGATTTCCTCGGTCTCAGGACGCTTACGGTCATCGAGGATACTCTCCGGATGATCATGGAAAACCACGGGAGGGAAATCGATCTGGCAAAGGTCCCTCTCGATGACCCGAAGGTGTATGAGCTCTTCAGCGCCGGGCAGACTGTTGCCGTGTTCCAGTTTGAAAGCGCCAAGATGCAGGAGTACCTGAAGAAGCTGGGGCCTTCGTCGCTCGACGACATCATAGCAATGAACGCGCTATACAGGCCGGGTCCCATGGACAATATCGACTCATTTATCGAGGGTAAGATCGGTGGGAAACCCATCGAGTATCTTCATCCGAAGATGGAGCCGATTCTCCGGTCGACTTATGGGGTTATAGTGTATCAGGAACAGGTGATGCAGATCGCGAACGAGATTGCCGGCTTTTCTCTAGCACAAGCCGATGTGATGCGCCGCGCCATGGGCAAAAAGGATAAAGACCTGATGGCTGAGCAGAAGAAGCTCTTTGTCGAGGGTGCGGTAAACAAATCTATCGACCGCAAGCTCGCGGGAGAGATATTCGACTTGATAGACAAGTTTGCATCTTACGGCTTCAACAAGTCGCACAGTGCGGCGTATTCCGTCCTGGCGTACCAGACCGCGTACCTCAAGGTTCACTACACAGCCGAATTCATGGCGGCCACCCTTACGAGCGATATCGGTGATATCAACAAGATGACGCTTCTTCTCGACGAGTGCCGGAAGCAGGGTATCACGGTCCTCGGGCCCGATGTAAATGAAAGCTATGCCACGTTTTCGGTTACCGAAGGGAAATTGAGAGTTGGTCTGAGTGCCATCAAGAATGTCGGGGTCGGTGCCGCCGAAGAGATCAACCGGGCACGCAGCGAGGGAGGTAAATATGAAAATGTCTTCGATTTTGTCTCGCGGGTCGATCTGAAGTCGGTGAACAAGCGGGCGCTCGAGAGTTTGATCAAGGCGGGAGCCTTCGATTCGCTCGGGCACAAGAGAGCGCAACTGGCCAACGCATTTGACAGAATCGTCCAGTTTGGACAGTCCGTGCAGGAGAGCAGGCTCAGCTCGCAGTCCTCGCTGTTTGACCTGATGGATGCCGAACAGAAGAAGCTTGCCACTTATCCGACACTTGACGACGTTCCGGAATGGAGCCAGGGGGAAAAATTAAACCGGGAGAAGGAACTGCTCGGGGTTTACATATCCGGCCATCCGCTGTTGAAATACGAACAGGAGTACAATGCCTTCACGAATATCCGGATCGGGGATGCCTCGACGATAGAGGGGACGAGCGGCGCCAGGGCCGCCGGAATTGTCGTGGATGTCAGGAGGAAGATCGACCGGAAGGGCAACACGATGGCGTTCGTCCAGCTCGAAGATTTTACCGGAAAAGGTGAACTGATATTCTTCTCGGATGCGTACTCGAAATATCAAAGCATAGTTTTTCCCGACTCGATAATACTCGTTTCGGGCAAGGCGGAGTCCAACGGCGATTCGGTCCGTATAATGGTAAGTGAGGCTTATCTTCTCGAAGAGGCCGCCGCAAAATTCACGAAGAGCATCGCCGTGACGATCGATTCGAGCGACAAATCCAGAGCGTCACTGTCCTCCTTCAGGCAAATCCTCGGGAACCATCCGCACGGGAATTGTTCGATATTCTTCAACGTTACAAACGGAGACTCTAAGCCGAAAATCTTCAGGGCAGGCGCATTCAGCGTCATCCCAAACCGCAAGTTCATGGATGAGCTGTTTGAATTATTCGGTAAAGAAAACGTAAGATTACTCTCTTAGAATCACAAAATTCGGAAGGAAATTATCAGATGAAACCAATTGTGGTCAGTTCGCAGAATTTCGATGCAGAAGTCATGAAAAGTGATATGCCGGTACTGGTCGATTTCTGGGCGTCGTGGTGTGCGCCATGCAGGATGATTGCCCCGATTGTCGAAGAGCTGGCGGGTGAGTACAACGGGAAGCTGAAAGTTGCCAAGCTGGATGTAGATGCCAACAGAGATATCGCGATGACTTTCGGTATCATGAGCATCCCGACTTTGTTGATATTCAACAACGGTGCAGTAGCCGACCAGCTTGTTGGTGCCGTGCCGAAGGCAACGCTCGTGGATAAGATTTCGAGGGTCTTGGAACGCAACTAAGCAGGGAACAGGCGGAATTTTCCTGAGGAGGAGGAGGGAATGAGGAAGATAGCAGTCGTTCTGGTGGCTGTATTCGCTTCGGTAGTGATCGCGAATGCGGCTGAAATCAAGACAATGGTCGTCACATACCCGAGCGGTTCGGACACTGTAACAGCATACCTCGCAGTCCCGACGGGGCCGGGACCGCATCCCGCTCTGATTGTGATTCATGAGTGGTGGGGACTGAGGGACTGGATCAGGCGCGATGCGCGGGAGTTCGCACGCAAGGGATATGTCGCCCTGGCGATTGACCTGTACCGGGGCCAGGTCACGGCGGACCCGAAGGTGGCTTACAAGCTGATGATGTCGGTTCCCAAAGATCGGGCCGTCACAGATCTGAAAGCGGCCTTTGACTATTTGTCGGCCATGAAAGACGTCGCCCCGTCCAGGATCGGTGTTATCGGGTGGTGCATGGGCGGTTCATATTCGTTCATGGCCGCTCTCGAGCTTCCCAGGCTCGCAGCTTGTGTCGTCGATTACGGAAACGTTATGTCCGACAAAACGTCGATCGACAAAATTCACTGCCCCGTCGAATTGAATTTCGCTTCAGAAGATAGAACCTATACTCCTGCGATGGCAGAGGCATTTGCAAAGGCAATGAAGGCTGCCGGGAGGGAAGTCGTGATTCATGTTTATCCCGGCGTCAATCATGCTTTCATGAATCCCAATAATACGACCGGCTACAATGAAGCTCAAACGAGAACAGCCTGGAAGAATATCTACGCTTTTCTCGAAGAGCACTTGATGCGTTGAGTCGCCGTGTTTGGAAAATCGCCGTACAGGCTCTAAATTATTGCCTGAAGTGAGCAATTCTCAGGTTGTAAATCGCTGATTTGCAATTTCTGGTACTCAAGTCCCCATCGTCTAGTGGCCTAGGACATCGCCCTTTCACGGCGGTAACAGGGGTTCAAATCCCCTTGGGGACGCCAATTCAGATTTGCTTTTACTCACTTCCACTGTTGCGACGGTTTGGGATTCGGTGTTTGGCCGCGCAGACAGGGAAAGGCTGCAGGTGGCCTGGCAGAAGGGGAAAGGCCTTATAAGGGAATTGTCTTTCGGGTTCTTGCGGCAGCTGGGTGTCCGGATTTAATCCGATGATTCCTTGACACGTTTTGTGTTTACTGCTATATTTTCAAAAAGGAAGAATTAGCGAAGGTTCGTTAAAGGTTTAGAAAATTGGTGTTGTCGTAGACCTTTGATGAACCTTTTTTGCCGAATGACGCTGCGGGAAGGTTTGCAGGGCATTCGGCTTTTTTGTTGCAGAGAAAATGAGGTAGAATCTGGTTAAGACGGGAGTTCTGGTTTTGCTCTTTGCTGGCGGAATTTACGGTCAGGACCTGCAGGTATTGTCGGAGAGCGGCAACTCTGTGACGATTGCCGTGATGCCGGATTCATTGGGAGCGGACACACTAAAACTGGCCGGACAATCCTACCTGAGTTTCAATTTCAAAAGGGGAGTCCCCGAGTATAATGCGACCGGTACCTTTGCACGCCAGTTCATACCGGTGCCCGTGGGGGTTTTTTCAAAACAGATTCAGGTACAGGTTCTCCAGACGGATTACAGGTCTGTCTCCATGATGCAACCGGCACGAAGCCCGATAATCAGAGAAGCGCTGAGCCCCACGGTCGTCTCCGAGTTCCTGTCGTACGATGGGCCTTATCATGATCGAAAGCATCTGGTGTCGAGAATGCGGGTGTACCCTTTTGTTTACGACAGCCTTTCCGGTTCATACAGGATGCTCGAGAAGATAGTGTTTCAGGTTACATCTCTGGGAAGCGGCGTAGCGCTTCAAAGTGCAGGAACCGACCCCCTCTTGTCGGAAGTGCTGGTCAATTATTCCCAGGTCAAAGACGCCATAGCAAAGGTGCCCACGCGACTGATGAAAGCAACCTCTTCGAGCGTTCTCGCGAGTGGCTCCTGGTACAAGATCGGGATTTCGCACAGCGGCATATTTAAGCTGACTTATTCCGATTTGAAGAATGCCGACGTCCCGGTCGGAAACATAGACTTGAGTACGATAAAGATATACAACAACGGCGGGAGGGAATTGCCCGATGATCCGACGGCTTCCCGCCCCGACGACCTGATGGAAAATGCGGTATACGTCTACGATGCCAATGGGAATGGGAAATTCGATAACGCGGATTACGTGTTGTTTTACGGTAAGGCGACGAGAGAGTGGGCCTACGATCCGGGCACCAGGGCGTTTTCGCATTATATTAACCATTTTACGGATTCGACGAGCTATTACTTCTTCACATACGGCGGTCAGGCGGGGAAACGGATGCAGTCCGAACAAAGCGTCCATTCAACCTCGTACTACAGACCCCGTGATTTCACGTCGGGCATCTTTCGCGACGACGAGCTTTACAACCTCCTCGGTTCCGGTAAAGAGTGGTTCGGTACGGAGCTGCAGATGCCGACCGCCTCAAACTCGACGGCGAATGTCGTAGGGTACCTGAACAGATTGTATGGATTGGATTCCACTCAGGATATTACGTATAAGGTTCGCGTCATCTCAAGGAGCGACCAATACAACTATTTCCAGATTTTCGAAAATGCCACCGGAACTCAGCTGGGGACGATAAGCGGCGGATCGGTCAACTACGGCGACGACGAGGGATATTACGCATACCCCAACAGCCCAAGGACCTTTACGGGAACCGGCCTTCTTCCGAACCAGACAAGTGTCCTTAAGATCGTCTACGGTTCGGCCTCATCGTCCGCCACCGCGTGGGTTGACTGGTACGAAATACTATATAAACGCTTGTTCCAGTCTGCAAACGATGTCCTTGATTTTTATGCGCCAGATACGAACCTAGTGACTTACTACTCGGTTCGGGGATTTTCGGGAGACAGCGTGAATGTCTTCGATGTGACCGATTTCTCGAATGTGGCGATTGTCCGTCCGGACTCGGTGATCGGAGGGGCCGTTTCGTTCGGTATACAGGCGGTCGCGGGAATGAGGAAACAGTACTTTGCCGTCGGCCCGAATGGTTATTCGAAGGTCGACGATATCACGCCGGTGCAGAACTCAGACCTTTATGGACAAACAGCCGGGGCTGATCTTATAATCGTAACATCACCCGCTTTCCTGGACCAGGCGAACAGGCTCGCGAGCTTCAAGCAGAGCTTCGACGGACTGAAGACGGCGGTTGTTACGACGACGGATATATATAATGAGTTCGGATGCGGAATACCCGATCCTGCGGCTATTCGCGACTTCCTGATGTATGCCTACGACAACTACCAGACTACTCCGTCGTACGTGATTTTGTTCGGCGCCGGGACCTACGATTATGAGAACAAAGTCAGCGAAACCCCGGAGTACGTCCCGCCATATGAATCGGAAGAATCGCTCTACCAGATATACACTTATTCGTCCGACGACTACTTCGTTCAGTTCACAGCGCCGTTGATGCAGGCACCGATCTCCATGGCGATCGGGAGACTTCCTGCCAGGAGCGCAGAAGATGCAACCGCGATGGTGGACAAGATCGTAAACTATGAATCCAAACCGGATTACGGTGACTGGAGGAATCTTGTGACATTCATCGGCGATCAGGGAATTACGACCGGTGGAGGCAATGACGGAGATTTGCACACCAGATATGCAGACGATCTCGCAAGGTTTTTTACTCCGGCCGAGTTCGACGAGCGGAAGATTTACCTGGTATTGTATCCTGTCGTCGTTTCGACCGAGGGGAGACGTGAGCCCCAGGCAGCGGCTGCGATCGTGAACCAGATAAATCAGGGAACGCTCGTGACCAACTTCGTCGGACACGGTGCACCGACCCTCTGGTCGTACACACATGTCTTTGAAAGCTCCGTAACGATACCTCAGCTGACTAATTTGAACCGTTTGAGCCTGTTTGTCGCGGCCACATGCGACTTCGCAAGAGACGATGACCCGCAGCAGCAGAGCGGTGCCGAACTCCTTCTCACCTCGTCAAAAGGCGGCGCCATAGGGGTCATCAGTTCCACGAGAGTCGTCTATGCCTCCGATAACGCAACCCTTAACCAGGACTTATTCGATTACCTGTTCGTACGCGATTCATTGCGGAACCCGACAAGAATCGGCAAGGCTCTTTTTGAGACCAAGCAGGTGAGATTTCAAATAAACGACGTCAAGTACAAGCTGATCGGCGACCCGACAGTTCGTTTGGGAATGCCGAAATACCGGGCAAGCGTGGACAGCCTTAACGGAAATTCGCTCGTCAAGGTCGCAGCAATCCGCGCATTGGACAAGCTCGATATCAAGGGAACCGTGTACCACCCGGACAACACTTTATGGGATAACCTGTCGTCGACCGGCGTCCTCACGCTCTATGATTCCGACCAGCCGGTATACGTTCCCGAATGGGGAGATACATATATGTTTCAGGGCTCGATACTCTTTCGCGGCCAGGTATCGATAGACAATGGACGGTTTGAGGCGAAAACGGTTATCCCGTCGGACATTTCCTACAGCAATCAGACGGGAAAGATCGAGTTGTACTTCCAGGCTGGCGGGGCCGACGGTTCAGGATACACCAGGAACGTCACTGTCGGAGGCACCGATACGAATGTCACGAACAACCACATCGGACCGGAGGTCACTGTATATTTCGACTCCAGGAATTTCAGAAACGGCGATGTAGTCGCCCAAAACCCGACCCTGATTGTCGACCTTCATGCCGTCAACGGGATGAATCTGTCCGACGAGGCGGTAGGCCACACCCTCCAGGCAACATTCGACGACGCCCAGTCCGTCGACCTGTCGCCATATTACCTCGGAAGCCTGAACTCATATCAGGACGGCACGGTTACATATCCTGTCACGACGTCACTGTCCTACGGTACGCATTCGGTAACGGTGAAGGCGTTTGACGTATTCAATAATCGGGGCGAAGGCACAGCCTCGTTCGATGTGGAGTCGTCCGACCGGCTCTCGATCAAAGACGTGTACAATTACCCTGATCCGTTCAGCGCCGGCACCTCGTTTACATTCGAGCGAACCGATGTCGGCGGCGGCGAGCCCGTAGACGTTACCATTAAAGTGTTTACCCTGAGCGGCAGGTTGATCAAGACGATAAAGGATTACGG
>JBJKPN010000044.1:0-18733 GCA_046706365.1 Candidatus Kryptoniota bacterium
ACTTCGCCGACGGTGAAGTTCCCCGCGGCGATGTTGAAGACGCCGCTTAAACTCGGCTCGGCCTGCACAGACCTCACATATGCCGAGACTATGTCGCGAATGTCGCAGAGCGGCCTCCAGATTGCAGGGTTGTTGATTGTAATCTTCCCGGTCGTGATGGCAGCCTTGAACATGGTGTTTATTATGAGATCGAAGCGCATCCGCGGGCTGTAGCCGCTGACCGTTCCCTGCCGAAGCGCAATGACCGAAAACTTGTCGTCCTGGATCTGGAACACGCCCCGTTCCCCCTGAAGTTTGGATATTCCGTACGGGTATCCGCAGGTGACGGGCGAGTCCTCGTTGTAAAGGTTGTTCTCAGTGTATCCATATACCGAGCATGATGAAGCATAGACGTATCTCCTGACGCCGGCCTGTTTCGCGATATACGCCAGGTATGCCGGCAAGGCGGCATTGTGGACGAAGTTTTTCGAGGGGCTGAATTCGGCCATCGGATCGTTGGACAATCCACCGAGGAAAATGAAAGCGTCGAACCCTTCCATCTCCTCCTTCTTCATGTCGAAGAGATCCTTCTTAATTACTTTTACTCCTTTAGGCAGGTGATTTCCAAACCAGAGCAGGTCCACAACCTCGACCTCGTATCCATGATCAAGCAACACCGGGACAAGCGAGCTACCGATATATCCGCCGCCGCCGCCCAGGAGAATTCTCTTCGTACTTTCATCTGCCATGACTGAGTCCTTATCTTTAGTTTTCATTTCTCAAAATTCTTCCTGTAAAGTCTCACATCTAATGAAGTATCTCTCGGAACGCTGAATGCAACCTCGCCCGTCGAGAGTTTCCCTATCGTCTTTTCCGGGCTGGCCTTTACCGCATATTCATAAACTGTCTTCCTGTCGCCCCCGACGTGAATCACGCCCCTGTAGTCCGAGTCGATGATTTGCATCATCATTTTCGCAATAACCGAAACGGTCTCCCGGCTGGTCCATTGGTCGGTGAACGCCTTTTCATAGGGGAATTCATTCGGACCGAATGTCGTGCGGATGATAACCGCATTATCGTGCATCCTGACCGCGCACTCTCCACCGAGCTTCGACCACGCGTATTTATTGACCGGATGAACCGCGTCGTCTTCACTGTAGTTTCCCTTGTCCCCGCGAAATACGTAATCGGTAGAAACGTAAATCAGCCTGAGCCCGTGTCTTATGCATAAGTTTGTTACGTTTGCTGTACCGATGATATTTGCCGCGATGGCTTCCTCCGGACTCTTGTCGACTTTAGGCGGAGAGGTGAAAGCGGCAGCGTGGAATATTGTGTGGATGTTGCGACCGGCAAGATACTCCTCCATCTGCTGTGGCTTCGTTACGTCGAACTCTCCCCGCGTGGGAAAGCTCGCGTCAGGAAGTAGCTTCCGGAATTCCTTTCCAAGTAACCCCGATCCCCCAGTGAACAAGATGCCCTTCTGATCTGCCATAAGTTTTCAACCTCTATGCTGAAGATTTGACGTTATGTCGCCGTGGCGTTCAGTTCCCTCAAGTTCCGTCTTTTCAATGTCATGAGCGGGAGTCCCGAAGAGAACCTTTCTGAACCTCCTGAGAAGCCCCCCCGTCTTCAACGAAATGAACCTGGGTAAACTGTACGGTAGGATGAAGCGGCCCAATTCGCGAATCCTGATGGAGAGGAGAGCCTCGTTGAATATGGCTTTCGTCTTCGCCCGAAATTCGGGCCATGTGGATTCATCAAGTTCGAGCCTGCCGTGCCAGTCCTCGGTCAGCCAGCTCACCAGGTGTTCCCTGTAAACCGAATTCACGGGCGAATCCTCATGGAATAGCTCACCGGTTCGGGGAAAATCCCTTGGGAGATATTTGTCCATGCTCCGGTCATCCAGGCTGGCAATAGTCCTAAGCTTATTAAGCAACGAACGGGGCATAAAGAAACAGTTTGTGTTTATCCATGCTCTCGTGCTCTTTCCTTCGATCTTTGTTTTTTCCCAGAGCGTGTCGATTGCCCCGAAGGCGGACCCGCAAAACCGGGCCTTTAATGAAATCCATGATGCACTGTGGCTCCTGAGATAGCTTGTCTGCACTGCCTCGAAGGCCTCGTTTACAAAGAGGACCACATCGAAGGGTATGTTCCGCTGAAGAAGAAAATCGACACCCTTTTGCCAGCCCGAGAACTCGCGGTCCGTATTATTGCCCTGGACATAGAAAGTCCGATCGTCAACCACCTTGAAGTCTGCACCCTCGTCGCGGTTGTTCACGACGACGAACACAACTCTTCCCCGCGAGGATGAACCGATGTAGGACTTTAGTCTGTCAAAGGCCCCGGCATACCTGTCGGGATTGTACTCAACGAAAACAACTGCCAGGCGCGGCTTAAAGAACAATGTCAGCACTCATAGTTATTCATTGGGCCGGGCGCTCCATTAGCTTCACGTCAGCACGAGCCATAAACGAAATTCTCCGAACGTTTGTCGCCCAACCACTGAGTCAGGGAAAGTCCTTTCTTGTCTTTCTCGCTGAGAATCCCGGACTTCCGCACCACCACGTCAAAAAGTGCCTTCGTTTCCTCTGAGCAGAGCGACCAGTCCAGGTCTTCCGAGAGCGGCGAGATACCCGCTTCACAATTCGGGCTGTACTCGCCCGAGCACATATACTCGATTCGCGAGTCTTCCGTGAAAAAATTGCCGTGAGCGAAACCGGGCGGCACCCAGATCCATTCGTTGAACTTGTCGTCGACCGAAGTGGGCATATCGTAGGCTATAACCTTACCCAGAGTGGGCGACCCTTTCCTGATATCAAGCACAACATCGACCATCCGGCCGTAAAGCGTCCGCACAAGTTTTCCCATGTATGGGTTCCACTGGAAATGCAGGCCGCGACAAACGCCTTTCTTCGAGAAGCTCTCGTTTGCCTGGACGAAATCCAGCTTGTCGAATCCCTTGAGCTCCGCATTACCGACTGTGTCGCTCTTCCGGTAAGGTTCGGTGAAGAAGCCGCGTTCGTCTCCGAAACGTGCAAATTGAATGACTTTAACATCCGGAATTGCCAACGACTTTACCGAAAGGATTTTCATCTCTGATCTTTCCGCTATTTAGTTTCCGGTTTTAGTGTGGTTCGCAGCGCGTTTGAAAGGACACCCGCGATTCTCTCTGCTGCCTTTCCATCCCACAACTTCGGCATGACGCTTTTCTTCCATTTGCCGGCGTAACATTCGCCAACAAGCGAGACAATCCTGTCGACATTCAGTCCCGTCAGTACATTGGTGCCTGACGCGATCGTAACCGGTCGCTCGGTGTTTTCCCTCATGGTTATACACGGAACGCCGAGAAAAGTGGTTTCCTCTTGTATCCCGCCCGAATCGGTCAAAACGATCCTCGCGTCCAACATAAGGTTCAAAAAGTCCAGGTAGCCTAGCGGATCAGTCAGCACAAGTCCATTTACGGCCGCAAATTGTGATGAAAGTCCGAATTCTTCAATACGCTTCCTCGTCCGCGGATGTATGGGAAATATTATCGGACCGTGAGACTCGACTCCCTGGAAAATCCTGAGGATGGTCTCGAGATTCTCTTTTTCGTCAACGTTGCTGGGGCGGTGCAAGGTGACAAGAGTGTACTTATGCGGCACGATCTGCTGACCACTCACAGCCGAAAGCTGATCGCTTATCGTCGACTGCTTCGCCTTCTCCCTGTACGCGATGAGTGAATCGATCATCACATCTCCGACGAGAAACACCTTGTCGTCGTCGACTCCTTCATGCCTCAGGTTGACCACGCCGCTTTCTTCGGTCACGAACAAATAGTCGCTGAGGACATCTGTCACGATCCTGTTTATTTCCTCCGGCATGGTGCGGTCGAAGCTGCGAAGCCCGGCCTCGACATGGGCGACGGGTATAAGGAGCTTTGAAGCGGTCAGGCTGCAGGCGACAGTGGAGTTGACGTCCCCTACCACAATTACAAGATCGGGCCTTTCGGCCCTCAAGACTTTTTCAAATTCGACCATCACCTTCGCGGTCTGCTCCGCATGCGAGCCCGACCCGACGCCGAGATAGACGTCCGGCTTGGGAAGCTCCAGGTCGTCGAAAAATACTTTAGACATGTTCTGATCGTAATGCTGACCGGTATGTACGATCATGTGTTTGATATCGTCGATTTCCGAGAAAGCCCGGTGGAGAGGTGCGACCTTCATGAAATTCGGCCTTGCGCCGACAACGCTGATAAATTTCAATATTCCTCCAATAAATCAAATCGGCAAGTTCCAGGTTCCAATCGCCAGGCCCCAAACAACCTCAAGCAACCAAAAAACAATCTACGGAACGATACCGCGGGACATGGCTCCCATCCTCTTGAAACTTGGGATTTGCGAATTGAAGCCCGTTTGGAGTTTGGAGCTTGTAATTTGGAGTTCAACTTCACTTTCCGTCTCCCAGCAGCACGATTTTCTCCCTGCCCGACTTGACGTTCTTCGTTGCATTCCTCGCGTCGATAATGGTCGTGGAGTTTGCCACGACGAACTCATAGTCGTATGAGGAGTGGTCGGTGGTGATGAGCACACAATCCGCGGACTTCAACAGGTCGGCGGTTACTTCAACCGACTTAAGGCTCCTTCCATCCACCCTGACTTCCGGTACATACGGATCGTTGTAGAATATGTTTTGCGCGCCGTCCTGCAGCAGGAGTTCCATGACCTTGAGTGCCGGCGAATGCCTCGTATCGTCCACGTCACGTTTGAAGGCCACTCCCAGTATGACGATCTTCGCTTCTTTGAATCCGACGGGTTTGAAGCTCAGTTCGCGCTGCACCATGTTCCGGACATAAAACGGCATGTTCTCATTGACCTCGGCGGCCAGGGAAATGAAATTCGTCTGAAAGTCGTATGCCTTCGCGAGCCATTCGAGGTAGTAAGGATCTATCAGGATGCAGTGACCGCCAATGCCGGGGCCCGGATAAAAAGGCATGAAACCGAAGGGCTTTGTCGCGGCCGCTTCCACAACTTCCCAGATGTTTATGCCGCCCATCCGGTCGCACAGCTGCGCGAGCTCGTTCACGAGAGCGATATTGACGCTTCTGAAAATGTTCTCGAGAAGCTTCTCCATCTCGGCCACTTTCGGGTTGGACACTTTCACGACCTGAGATACGCTGTGCTGGATTACCAGTGCCGCAAGATCGGTGCTCTCTCCGTTCACCCCGCCGACCACCGTGGGGATGTTGTTCGTTTTGAAATTCTTGTTTCCCGGGTCGATGCGCTCGGGTGAAAATGCGAGATAGAAATCCGTTCCCGCCTTCAGCCCGGTCTTTTCGAGAATCGGCTGCACATACCCTTCAGTCGTGTTGGGAAAAGTGGTACTCCTCAGCACAATTATCTGGCCTTTACGAAGTCCCTTCGCAATTTCTTTCGAAGCGTCGACTATGAAAGTTATGTCAGGTTCTTTGTTCGGTGTGAACGGGGTCGGAACGCATATAAATATGGCATCGCATTTCGAAACGGAGGCGTAGTCATTCTCAGCCGACAGGAGGCCCTTTCTCACGGCCTCGCTCAGCTCCCGGTCTTCGATGTCTCCGATATAATTCCTGCCATTGTTTACGCTGTCGACTTTCGACCTGTCGACATCGATTCCGATTGTCCGGATTCCTCCGGCGGCAAATTCCACGGCTAGCGGGAGCCCCACGTATCCGAGCCCGACAATGCCGACGGTGATACTTTTCTCGATTATTCTTTTTTCAAGTTGCTCCATGATGGTCTCTCTTCGTACTGAAGTTTATAGTAGTCTTGATACTCTCCAGACACAATCCTATGCCACCATTGCTGATTCTCCGTATACCATCGTATCGTCTCGTCGATTCCCTGTTCAAAAGATCTGCGCGGCCTCCATCCGAGCTCACTCTCAATCTTCGTCGAATCCATCGCATACCGCCTGTCATGACCGGGCCGGTCGGTGACGAACTTCAACAGAGATTCCGGCTTGCCCAGAGTATTCAGTATGAGCTTCGCCATCTCGATATTCTGCACTTCGTTTCCGCCGCCGATGTTGTATACTTCGCCGATTCTTCCATTTTCAAGTACGGCATCGATGGCTTCACAATGGTCTTCCACGTAAATCCAATCCCGCACGTTTTTACCGTCACCGTAAACCGGCAGCTGTTTGTTCTGCAAGGCATTGATGATCATCAGCGGAATGAACTTCTCCGGAAACTGGTACGGTCCGTAGTTGTTCGAGCAGCGTGTGATGAGTACCGGGACCTCAAATGTTTTCCACCATGCCCGTACGAGCATGTCCGCACTTGACTTACTGGCGGAGTAAGGGCTGTTCGGTGAAAACGGTGTCGACTCCGTGAATTTTCCTGTCGGCCCGAGCGAGCCGTAGACTTCATCGGTCGAGACCTGAAGAAACCGCTGCACGCCGAATTCCCTGGCTGCTTCGAGCAGCGTCATGGTCCCGCGCACATTCGTCTCTATGAATACACGCGGTCCGAGTATGCTCCTGTCGACATGAGACTCAGCGGCAAAGTTCACGACAGAGTCGAAATGACACTCATTGAAAAGTCTGCTTACGAATGCGGCGTCGGAGATATCTCCCCTGTAGAAATGATAGCGGGAGTTCGCCTCTACGTCCCGAAGGCTCTCCATGTTGCCGGCGTAAGTAAGCTTGTCGAGATTGATTACTTCCGATTCGGTGTGTTTCCGGAGAAAGTACCTAATGAAGTTGCTGCCTATGAAACCGGCTCCGCCGGTGACAAGAACACTTCTCAGACTTAGAGCCATTGCAAATCGCGGTAACTTATTTGGAGCCTCTCTGATTTTTTGCTACGCAAGAATTTTCGGGTCTCGATTAAGATAGGCAAATATATCAACGTGGTCGCGGAATTTCAACATATTGCCGCGGATAAGGGGTTATCCGATCACGTGTGCCGGTAATATGATTTTTGCCCGATGCAATCATAGTGGGACTTTTCAACGGCAAAATAATGTAATCCGAAGTTCACCTATTAACTCACGCGAGGTCACCGGGAGCCGGAAGAAACAATCTTGCGTGACCTGACCCCGTTATGAGACTCGATCCAGCCTTTGGAAAAATGAGCCCTGAATGTTAGATTAAGTAAAATTTTGGAGAATTAAATGGCAAAAGTTTGCGAAGTTTGTGGAAAGAAACCTGTTTACGGACACAACATCAGCCACGCGCACAACATAACCAACCGCAGATGGGATCCGAACCTGCAGAGCGTTCGCGCCGTCGTCGATGGAAAAGTTAAACGAATGAAAGTTTGTGCATCGTGCATTAAGCAGGGACGCGTTCGGAAAGCGGCGTAAGGCCGCTCCTGACGGCGTCCCCGGCTGATCGACCGGTTCTACCCGGTCCGCAGTCCCTTCCTCCTGGCTTCTGTCTTTGCAATCCTGTATGACTCGAGTCCCCAGTACGTTTCCTTCACGATTACTCTGAAAACGGTGTACAACGGTATGGCCAGCACCATGCCGACTATGCCCCTCAACTCTGCCGAGATCAATATCAGAAGCACCACGGTGAGAGGGTGCACCGACACTCCTCTCGAATAGACCGTCGGGACAATGACTATATCGTCGACCAGTCTGATGGCCACAAAGAGGGCGACAATCGGCAGGAATAAATCCGGGTTTCCCGACTGAACGAATGAGACGATTATCGCCGGCACTGCACCGACGATCGGTCCCAGGTAAGGGATTAGATTGGCAATGCCTGCGACAGCACCGATTATGACCGCATACTTCACACCCATCAAGGCGAGTCCCACGATCGCCAGAACCCCCACGATCGCTGCTTCCGTCAGCCACGCCCTGACATACCTTCCCAGTTGTATCCCGATTTTGTGAATAACGTTCAGCGTCATCTCGAAATACCTGTTAGGGACGAAGGAGATGAAGCTGTGGATCATCGCATCGCCGTCTTTCAGAAAGAAGAAGGCGACGAAGGGAACGATTACAAGCATCATCAGGACCGAACCCGCGCTGGTCAAAATAGTCAGCCATTTCCCTGCCAGTTGTATCAACATCCTGTTGAATTCATCCGAGATGTTCCCGAAATCGACAAAAGGAAATTTGAGGTGAAGCTGAGTCTGGATGGCGTGCAGCCGCTCGGCGAAGGCAGGCGATCTTATGGCTCCTTCGAGACTGACTACCTGGTCGATCAAAGGCGGAAGCAGCGTGCGAAGCAGGCCCACTATAATAACCGCGATCAGGAGATAGACGGCCAATATGCCTGCCACCCGATTCAGTCCCCGGGTCTCGAGCGAGTCTATCACCGGAGTGAGGAGGTAAGTCACGACAAGGGCGAGAAGGACGAGCACGAATACGACGCCCAGCGACGAAAGTAGCCAAATGGCCACAAGAAGCCCGATAGCCAGCAGCGAAACCTTGACGCTGCTCTTTTCAAATATCGTCTTCATCCGGCTCATCCTTCATCATTGCACCTACGACTTTTCTCACGACGGTCCATTCGAATCCTCTCCGCATCAGAAACGCCACGAGTTTCTCCTGTTTCTCCTTTGCGGCATAACGGGAGAGGGAGCGCATTTTCTTTTCCGCAGCAGCACATGCGAGCTCGTACTGTTTTTCGTCGCTTTCGACGGATGCCAGTGCACCGGAGATCGTTTCCTTCGAGAGTCCTTTCTCCCGGAGTCTTTGTACGAGCTCTCTCTTACCCACCGGTTTCGATGCGCACCTGTCTGCAATATATGCATCGGCAAAAGCAGAATCGTTCAGCAGTCCGAAACCAGAGAGCTTTTGTATAACGCGCTCTGCAATTTGAGCCGGGAAGCCCTTCTTCTCAAGTCTCCGGGCAATCTCCTTTTCGGTTCGCATTCGGTAATTCAAAAGCCGTATTGCGGCGGCATAGGCATCGTGGTAGGATTGTGCCTCGGTTATCTCCCTTACCCTGGCGGCGTCGAGCTCGTCGTTCCTGCGCAAGCCGAAGTCTACGATCACTTCACGCGTCAGAAGGATATCCGTACCTTCTTCGAAGTGAACGACGAACTTTTTTCCTCTGCGGGCCTTCTCTATTTGTACAATACGCATCCTCGGGCGTATTCCTGAAAGCCTTTGCTACTCTTTCTGCTTCCTGGATTCTTTCGATTTTTCAGCTTTTTCTGGGGTACTCGAGCCGCCGTTCGAGCCGTTCTTCTCCTTCGAAGATCCGTTTTGACGAGAGACCAGGCCTAGCTTGGCACGCACTTCTTCCTCGACCGTCTTGAGTGCCGCGGGATTTTCCTGCAGGTACTTCCTCGCCGCCTCGCGTCCCTGCCCGAGCCGCTCCTCTTTATACGAGAACCATGCTCCGCTCTTCTGAATAACATTCAGCTCGACGGCCATATCGAGCATGTCGCCGAGCCTGGAAATTCCCTCGTTGTAGGCAATGTCAAATTCGACTTCTTTGAAAGGAGGTGCGACCTTGTTCTTCACGACCTTGACGCGGACGCGGTTCCCGATGATGTCCTGGCCTTCCTTGATGTGGTCCCGTTTTCTTATGTCGAGTCTCAGAGCCGCATAGAACTTGAGAGCGTTTCCCCCGGTGGTGGTTTCCGGGTTTCCGTAGAACACGCCGATTTTGCTGCGCAGCTGATTCGTAAAGACAACCGATGTATTGCTCTTGTTGATTGCCGACGTGAGTTTGCGAAGTGCCTGCGACATCAGGCGGGCCTGTGCCCCCATCTGTGCGTCGCCCATCTCGCCTTCGATCTCGGCGCGCGGCGTCAACGCAGCCACCGAGTCTATAACGACGACATCTATCGCACCGCTGCGTACTAGGGTTTCCACTATGTCCAGTGCCTGCTCGCCGAACTCCGGCTGTGAAAGGAGAAGATTGTTCGTGTCCACGCCGATCCTCTTCGCGTAATTCAAATCAAGCGCATGTTCCGCGTCGATGAACGCAGCAATGCCTCCGGCCCTCTGCGCCTCGGCGATCACACTGAGGCACACCGTCGTCTTTCCGGACGATTCGGGCCCGTAAATTTCCGTGATTCTGCCTCTGGGTATTCCTCCGATTCCTATCGCCCAATCGAGCGAAATTGACCCTGTGGAAATCGAGTCGATTCGAGCAATCGGCCCCTCCCCCATTTTCATGACTGCGCCCTTGCCGTAATCCTTCTCAATTTGACTCAGGGCAATATCCAACGCCTTCAGGCGCGCGTCTTTTTCATCTGCCATTTCTAAAACTCCTTTCCGTACTCAAACTTTCGACTACTGTTGTAAAGAAAACTCGTGAATGACCTCATATTCAGAGCCAGAAGGTGATAGCTTACTTTGGAACAATGCAACACTCTTGGGGTTAAACTGCTTCGTGGACAATTTACTTTCGTCCCAGACTTTCTGCAAGTCGATGTGCTTCATCCCTCTCGAGTCCCTTCCCCTCGACCTGGCAATCGTAATGTGGGCCCTGAACGCACGCGCCTCCGGTATCACGCCGAACATTCTCGAATTCTCGGAAAGAGACTGGGCGACAGCGGCAAGCGTTCCGTTGTCCCGGCAATCCAGCCAGATCCCGCGCCGCGTGTTCTCATTCGGAAAATAATCCGTCCCGTAAATCTCAACAGGGGAAGGTTCCAGAATCCCCTCCTTCACTTTTTCCACCGATGACGCGTAAAGCTCTTCGACTCTTTCATCATCGAAGTCGCCTATGAATAGCAGTGTAATGTGCAGCTTGTCTCTGCTTTCGAATCTTGCGCCGGGAAGTATCGGGCGAAGTTTCCACTGAATATCGTTGATTTCGTTTTTGGTTTCTTCCGGGATTGTCGCACCGAAAAATATCCGCATTCAGCTCAGCCCCAGGATTCTTTTCCGCACGAGTTCCAGGGCAACCTGTGAAACCCTGTCCTTGAATCTAAGCCGATCGTCGGGCAGAAGCCTCTTCTCGACGATAGTACCCGCCTCATCTGCAAGCCCTATGTAAACCAGGCCAACCGGTTTCTCAGGCGTTCCCCCCGTGGGGCCTGCGATCCCGGTAACCGAAACTCCGATGTCGGACGACGAAATTCTTCTTATCCCTTCGGCCATGGCCCTGGCCACCTCTTCACTCACCGCACCGAATTTCGTCAGCAGCTCCTCGGGCACCTTGAGTATTTCCATCTTTGCCCTGTTGCTGTAGGTCACGACCCCGCGGTCGAAATAACCGGAGCTCCCCGAGATGTTCGTAATGCGGTGCGAGATGAAACCTCCGGTACAGCTTTCCGCGACCGATATCGTGAGCGAATTTTCCTTAAGGAGTCTCCCGACAGCTTCTTCGATGTCAACTTCACCTTCGGCATAAATGTACTTTCCAGCCTTGTCGCGGATCTTACGTTCTACTTCGGAGGAAACGTAGGCCGCTTCTTCCGCCGTTGCCGCCTTCACGGTTATTCGCAGCCGGACTCCGAACTGACTGGGTAGAAAGGCAAGTTTGGCCTTGCCGCCGAGGAGCGTGTCCATGTCGCCAAGCAATTCGAAGAGGCTCGACTCGGCAATGCCCGTCGTCTTGAGAACCGTGTGCCGGATAACCTGGCCGGAAGTTCTCGCCTTCAGACGAGGAATTATGTGTTCGGTCATGATATTCTGCATTTCGTAGGGAACTCCCGGCATCACGGCGAAGAACCGCGTTCCGTCGTCGAACAGCATTCCCGGCGCAGTACCCCAATGGTTCATGAGCACTTCGCAGCCCCGGGGAACGAGAGCCTGTTCTTCGTTTACCTTTCTGAGCGGGATGTTGCGCTTTGCGAGCCGGTCGCGAACGTTTTCAAGCACCGAATTGTCCATGACAAGAGGAGCGGCGAAGAAATCCGATACGACCTTCTTGGTGATATCGTCGTGTGTAGGACCGAGGCCACCGGTCACGAGCACCGCGTCGAACGTCGCGTAGTACTCTTTGAATGCAGACATAATCTCTTCATATTCGTCGCCGACAACAAGCATTCTGGCAACTTCAATTCCGACCTCGGACAATTTCTGCCCGATGAAGGCGGCATTAGTGTTGGTAACCTGACCAATCAGAATTTCATCGCCGATGGTAATTAGTCCCGCCGTTCTCATCTCATCAGATACAGATAAAGTTGCAGCGCAATGTTCGCATAAATTCCGCTAACGACATCGTCCATCATGATGGAGATGCCGCCGGTTTTCCTGTCGAAATAGCTTGCCGGAAACGGCTTGAATATGTCCAGAAACCGGAAGACAAGGAACCCGATTACGACCAAAAAGAATCTCTTGGGAATGAAAAGAAGTGTGATCCACATCCCCACTATTTCATCAATTACGACTCTTGAGGGATCGTGGCCGTATACACTTTCCATTTTTCCAGCCGAATAGCTTCCCCACGCGAGGAAGATGAGTATGGCGGGAAGAATCACATAGAGTCTCTCGAATCCGTCGATGGAATAAAACAGTAGGGCGACAATAGATCCCGCCGTTCCGGGTGCGACAGGCGAATACCCGCTTCCTAATCCTGTCGATACCAGCTTATCTAGAAATGAAGCTTTTCCGGATGAAGGCTCCGGCTCCCGCTCATTCAGACTCTGCTCTTCCACTGATCCCCCGAAATGAAGAGTAAATGACCTTGTAATTCTCTATTAAATATTGCACCCCTGTGCCGAAAGTCAGGACAGTCACCACCAGCATGGATATGTACATAACGTCCTTATCGAGTACAAAGCCCGCCAGGCCCGCCAGCGCCGGCGTCGAATCCTTGAGCACAACTGCGAGAAGCACCGCATATATGAAGAGCATCTGGGCAAATGTCTTGACCTTCGCACTGAAATTTGTGCGGAGCGTATGGTGCCCGAGTTCTGCGAATGATCGGAGCAATGTAATCGAGATGTCTCTCACCACTATCACCCAGACCATCCAGGCTTCGACCATACCCAGCCACGCGAATGCCACGAATGCAGCGGAGGTCAGGACTTTGTCCGCAAGTGGATCGAGAAAGATCCCCCATCTACTGACCTTCCCGAGTTTCCTCGCTACCCAGCCGTCGTACCAGTCCGTGAGGGCAGCGACGGCAAAGATCACTACCGAAGCCTGTTTCAAGATCAACCGTTCACTGATGAACAGTACGACAAACAAAGGTGTCAACAGGATCCGTAGAACTGTAAGCTGGTTTGGTAGCGTCATCCTGACACAATTTAATTGTGATTGAAATCGGGGTCAAGTCCGGGCGCCCCTGTTCAATTAGTAAACCGGCCGGCCCCGGATTCGAATATCAATTGAATTTATGACCATGACGAAATACTTTTAACCAATGACTGACAAAATCCTTTCTCTCTCAGGAAAAATCACCCCGGATATCTTTAGAATCAGACGCTTCCTGCACCAGCATCCCGAGCTGGCCTTCGAAGAGGTCGAAACGTCGCGCTTCGTTGCGGCCGAGTTGCGAAAGTTGGGTATTGCCGTTAAAACGGGAGTTGCAAAGACCGGCGTTTTGGGAACGCTGAAAGGCAGTGCCAGGGGCGGAGTCGTCGCCCTTCGCGCCGACATGGATGCTCTCCCTGTCATGGAGGAAACCGGTCTCACTTTCAAGAGCAGGAACGCGGGAAGGATGCATGCTTGCGGCCACGATGCACACATGGCAATGCTTCTTGGAGCTGCCATGATACTTGCCGGGCTCAGGAATGAAATCCGTGGCACGGTCAAGTTTCTCTTCCAACCCAGCGAGGAGAAAAACCCGGGCGGCGCTCCCGGAATGATAAGGGATGGCGCGCTTTCGAATCCAGACGCCGATGTGGTGTTCGGGCAGCATGTGACAAACGACCTGCCTGCCGGTAAGTTCGGCTTCAGATCGGGTCCACTCATGGCTTCCGCCGATGAATTGTACCTGACCGTCGTGGGGAAAGGCGGACACGGCGCAAAGCCGCATGAGACCGTCGACCCTGTCACAATTGCAGCCCGCATCGTGGATTCGCTCCAGTCGGTGATAAGCCGCATGAGAGACCCGCTGGACCCATCGGTTCTTACTATCGGATCGATTCATGGTGGAACGGCACCGAACATCATTCCCGACAAAGTGGAATTAGCCGCAACGCTGAGGACGATGAACGAGAAGTGGCGCAAAAAGGCGCACAAGCTTATAATCCGAACCGCCGTTGAAACCGCAAAGGCTTTCGGTGGCGAATGTCGGGTTGAGATCAGCCACGGCTACCCTGTGCTGGTCAATTCCGAAACGGAGACGGCTGAAGCAAGAAACGCGCTGAGGAGGCTGTACGGAAAAGGCGCTGCAGTTGAAATACCCCCGGTCATGGGAGCCGAAGATTTTGCTTACTACCTGCAGAAAGTTCCGGGAACGTTCTGGTGGATCGGCACCGGGAACAGGAGAACCGGCGCTACCTCATCCATACACAGCTCCACATTCAAGATTGACGAAAGCGTGCTTAAATACGGCGCGGCGTTTCTGGCATTCTTAACAATCGAATATCTCAAGCAGCGTGACCGCCAGGACTAAAGAAAACATTCTCAATCTCCTCAAGAAGATCTTCGAGCTGACGGTCAACTCGGGCGCTGCGGTAAATCCCACTGAGTTTGTGCAGAGGCTGGAGGAGCTTACGGCCGGTCTGCCGGACCAGTTTATGGCACTGAACAACTTCGAACGATTCCTCGCCGCCACTCCCAATTCGGCATCCATCCTGTCGGACTTGTCCAGGAATGACCGGCTCTCTGAGGATTTCTTCGCAATAATTTCCACGAGCCAGTATCTCGCCGATATACTCGTTAGGCACCCCGGCTTTTTCCGGTACCTCTTCTCTCCTGCAGGCATAGAATCGAAGCTCGATCCGACATTCCTGATTCCCGAGCTTTCAAGACAACTGGAAGTCTATCACGAATCCGCGCACGCCAAGGACTTCCTGCGGCGGGCGTACAAGCGAGAAATTCTGAGAATAGGTTCCCGGGATATATGCGGCCTTGATTCGCTCGAAGAGACAACGCTTCAGATTTCCCAACTCGCAGAGTCGATACTCAAAGTCTCGTTCAGGATATCATCTGAACATTTTACGGTGAAGTATGGAGGCGCACCTCCACGGGTAAGCTGCATCGCACTCGGCAAATTCGGAGGCAACGAGCTGAATTACAGCTCCGATATCGACCTCCTCTTTCTCTTCACGCCGGGCAAGAACGAAGACGAACACGATGCATCGCAGAGGGCAAACCAATTCGTGACCGACCTCGTGAAAGATCTCACATCGGAATCGGCGGAGGGTCACCTTTACAGAATTGACCTGAGACTGCGGCCGGACGGCTCTTCGGGCGCAGCAGCACAGAATCTCGAAAGCGCCATTGCCTACTACGAGTCGCGCGGCGAGCTTTGGGAAAGGCAAATGCTGATAAAAGCCCGCCACGTCGCCGGCGATGAAGAAGTCAGCGACACGTTCTTCAACCATCTCAGGTCTTTCATTTACCCACGCACCTGGCTGGAAAATCCCATCGACGAGATCCCGAGGATGAAGATACGTATCGAGGCCGCCAACCCGAACGATCTCAACGTGAAACTTCGCCGGGGCGGAATTCGCGACATAGAATTCGTCGTTCAAGCGCTTCAGCTTCTGAATGGAGGACCCAATCCGGAAATTCAAACCGGAAACACGCTTCAGGCGATCAGCTTACTGGGAACCGCACGCATATTGAATAAACAGGAAGCGGCACTTCTGTCGGAGGCTTACAAGTTTTACCGCCTTGTCGAACACAGGCTGCAGCTGTTCAGGAACCTGCAGACGCACACGCTGCCGACCGACGGGGCGGAATTCAGGAATCTCGCAAAGCGATGCGGCTATAAGAATGAACGCAAGTTTCGCAATCAACTCTTCAGTTATTTCGACCTTGTTGCAGAGCTTTTCAACAGCGTCTTCCGCATTGAGCAGCCGATCGAAAGAACGGAAATCGAACAGCTCATGGAGGGGTCGATAAACGACAGCAGGACACGGCGGGTGCTCGAGAATTACGGACTGACGAAAATCGAAGAGGGCTACAGGAATACTCAGTACCTTTCTCGCGGCATTACACGCGCCGGCGATGTCGAGTTTCCATCGGGCGTTACGAAAGCGTTCCGTGAAGTCGCACCGGCATTATTCGAGGATATCAAACTGACCGTCGACCAGGATCTGACCCTGAAGAACCTTGCCAGAATCGTACCGTCGATAAAGAGTCTTGAAATTTTTTACGGAGCCCTTTCCGACGAACGATTCAGAAGACTTATTCTTACCCTTTGCTCCCAGGCGACAAAATTCGTCGACTACCTGACCGCAGAACCGCTTCTACTTGACCTTATCATTTCCCCCGACAGACTGCTCGAGAAGCAAGTATATACTTCCGATTCACTCTCCGTGTCGGTTTTGAGACAATTCAACGAGATCAAACTCGGGCTCCTTTACCTTCTTGAAGAGATATCGCTATCCGAGATGCAAGCAAGATGGTCGGAGGTGGCCGAGAAGTTTCTGACCGACGCAATCGATAAAGTTATGCCGAAAAGTCGACCTTACGTCATTGCCGGAGGCAAATACGGCTCGAGGGAGATGTCCTTCATGTCGGACCTCGATCTGCTGTTTATTCTGCCCGATTCCCTGAAGCAGAAGAAGCCTTCTCTTGAAGAAAAAATTCCCGACATTCAAAAACGGCTCCTTGACACGAACGGCAGTCCCGTCTTTTCAGTCGACCTCAAGCTTCGCCCCGAAGGAAAGAGCGCGCCCCTCCTCATGACCGTCTCCGAATACAAAGCATATATTGGAAAGAGACTGTCGGTTTGGGAAGCCATGGCCATGACCCGATTCAGGCCTATCATCCCTTCCGTGGAGATCGACTCGATAATCAAGGATGCGGTAAGGAACTTTTCCCTCTCTCGTCAGGCACTCGAGGAGATAACCGTTCTTTACAGCAAAGTCATACAGAGCAAGAGCTACTTCGACGAGATAGATGTCAAGTCTGGAGACGGAGGCATGTTCGCGATCGAGTTTATCGTCCAGACGCTTCTGCTGGCCAAAGCGCAACTGCTGGATGGTCTGATGCCCGCTTCGATAGTCGAGTCGATGGACAGGCTGCAAAGTCTGGGGGCGTTTCCGGAGCAAGTCGCGGACGAGGTGAAGGAAAGTTACGAGTTCTACCGAAAGATAGAATTTGCGAATTACGTGTCACTTTCGAAGACAAACCACAAGATTCCTCACGACGAGCGTGAGCTCGAATCGCTTGCAGCGCATCTCGATTTCAAGAACTCCGGGGAGTTTCTTGACAGCCTGAAGGCCAGAATGCGGAGGATCAGCGCTCTCTTTAAGAGAACCGTCTCACAGCTTATCAAATCAACGGATTGAGGAAGGGTTAGTGAAAGATCGCCGGGAGTCTGTCGCTCCGACACCTTCAAGAGCCGGACATTCTCCGTCCGCCATCTTCTCGCCTGCGCTTTTTGGAAGAATCGACTATCTAACTGCTGCAACTCTTACCGCCCTTTCGTTCATCGTTTATCTTACGACAATGTCCCGGAGCATTCCCTATATTGACGGTGGGGAGCTCACCACGGTGCTCTGGACACTCGGCATCGCCCACCCGACAGGATACCCTCTCTTCACCTTGCTCGGGTATTTATTCGTCCACCTACCCCTGGCACACGAAGTTGCCGTTCGCGCGAATTTGTTCGCGGTTGCATGCACCGCCGTCGCGGGAGGACTTTTCTATTTTGCATTTCTTCGTGCCCAGCTGGCGTTCGGCACTTTTCACAAGCTGAACACTAATTCGGGCAAAGACCAAAAACGCAGCAGAAGCGGCGGCATGGATGGGAACAGCCCTTTTGTCGTAAGGCTCGCATCGGGGACGGCGGCGTTGTGCCTGATCTTCTCGGCCACGTTCTGGGACCAGAGCACGTCTGTAGAAGTCTACCCGCTTCAGCTTGTCCTTTTCGCTCTAATAATCATTTTCTGGCTGAAGTTCTACTCCGCACCGGGTCGGCGGGAAGCATTTTTGGCGGGATTCATGCTCGGTCTCGGGTTTTCAAATCACATGACTACCGTCCTGACTGTCCCGGCAATCTTCTATCTCGTTTACCTCAACATTCGCGACAAGAAACTGAAAGTCAGAACACTTTGGTTCACGATCCTCGGCGGGGCAATCCCTCTTCTGTCGTACGTCTACCTTCCCATCCGTGCTGCCCAATCTCCCCTGCTTGACTGGGGAAATCCTGATACACTGAAGAGATTCATCTGGCATGTTACAGCCAAGCAATTCAGGACGTGGATGTTCAGCTCGGTTGACGTGTTTCAGCACCAGATGGGCGTTTTCTTTTCAACTCTCTACTCCGAGTTTACCATCAGCATCACCGTATTGCTCATCGGCATCGTCATAACATTAATATCGCATCGGAGATACCTCGCCTGGGCTCTGCTACTTATACTTGGCGACCTGTTCTATGCCGCCAATTATAACATCCACGATATCTCCAGCTACTTCCTCCTGGCGTATATCGGACTCACATTCTTCCTCGCAATCGGAATGCAGTTCGTCATCGAACAGGCAATGAGGCTGACCGCGAGGAAAATCGCAATCGCATCGCTTGTAATGCTGGTGCCCGTATTCTCAGCTGCCGCCAACTACAATAAGGTAGACGAAAGCAGGGACAATGCCGTCGAGATGTACACCCACGACATCCTCACCAGCCTTCCACCAAACGCTCTCGTACTTTCATTCCAATGGGATATCTTTGTCTCCGCATCGTTGTATTACCAGCATGTCGACGGAGTTAGAAAGGACGTCACCGTAATAGACAAAGAGCTTCTTCG